>JBDLID010000079.1:0-14579 GCA_039715055.1 Thermodesulfobacteriota bacterium
CAGGGAGTGGGTGTTGTAGATTTCGGCAACCACCATGGACTTGCTGACAAACTGGCCGATGTCGACATTTTTAGCCAGAATTCTACCGTCATAGGGGGCGCGGATGGCTGTGCGCTCAAGATCAAGGGCGGCCTGGTCGCGCCTGGCCTCAGCCCCTTTGACTGCTGCCTCGGCAGAGGCCAGGTAGGGTTTTCTCAAGACCAGGTCCCCTGCGGATTCCCTGCCCTTGAGGCGTTGCCAGTTACGTCTGGCCTGTTCGCCTTTGGCCTGCTCCTCCACGAGCTTTGCCTGGGCCAGGGCCAGGTCGGCTTCGGCAATTTTCAGGGCGGCCCGGTAGTCGCGATCATCGATGCGAAAGAGCAGCTCGTCCTTTTTGAAAAAGGAACCGACCAATACATGATCACCCAGTTCAGTGATCACGCCGCTGACCTGGGCGGCCACCGAACCGGAACTTTTTGCCTGAAGTTTTCCATAGCTCTGCAGCCGGACCCGGTACGGTTCCGTGGCCAGTTTTTTGACCTCCACAGTTACCAGCGATCGTTTGTTCATTTTTTTCTTTTCCGCCTTGGGCGGGTTGGAAAAAATCTGCATGGCCAGGAATACGGCGCCGCTGAGAATTGCAGCGCTGACGATAACCTGGATCAGGCGTCTGCGAAAATTAGCTGTCATGGCTGGTTTTCATTGGGTTTGGAGGAAGTTCCGATGGACGATATGTCAAAGTCTTCGCCAAGGGCAAGGATCAGGTCGATACGGTTCTGAATCTGTTCATTGTAGATGGCAAGAACCGTGGACTGGGCATCAAAGGCACGGCGCTCGGCTTCGAGTACGGTTACATAGCCTACAAGGCCGTGTTGGTACTGCTCAAAGGCGAGGTCCCGGGCCCGGGTGGAATCGGCCGAGGCCTGTTTGAGATGTTTCTGCTGAACCTGCAGCTTCTCTTCACGGTCAAGACCGTTTTCAACTTCGATAAAGGCCTTGAACAGGGTGTCCTGGTAGGCTGCTGCCAGCTGTCTGGCTCTTGCTTCATTCTGTCTCTGTTTTGCCTTGAGTCGGCCGCCATCAAAGATCGGGGCGGCAAGGCCTCCCAAAAGTGACCAGAGCACGGCCTCGGGATCGGTCAGGTCGCGGAGGGTTTCAGAGGCTGTTCCATACTGGCCGGTCAGTTTCAGGGAGGGGAAACGATTCTTGTAGGCCTCGGCCAGCTGCAGATTGGCCGCCGCCAGCCGGTGCTCGGCCATGAGAAGATCCGGTCGCCTGTTAAGGATGTCTGCCACTATTCCCGCCGGAATGGCAGGCAGGTCATGGAGAAGTCCGGCATCGGTCTCAATGCGGCCGGTGGGGTAGCGGCCGAGACTGATTTCAAGTTCCCGCCTGACCTGGAGACGTAGTTTGCGGCGATTTTCAAGACGGGCACCAGTTGCTGAATAATCAGCCCTTGCCAGGTAGAAATCCAGAGAGGAGTTTACGCCCAGCTGATACCCCTCTTCAATGATGGCAAGGTTCTGTTCCAGGTTTTTCTGGCGCTGGAGGAGGAGCTCCAGCTGCTGGTTTTCCTCTACTAACCGGTACCAGAGGATAGCGATATGGCGGGTCAGATCGAGGCGGGCCTTGCGAAATCCTTCACGGGCAACTGTGGCGGAAAGTGCTGCCGCCCTGGTGCGGTCACCCAGTTTCCCCCAGATGTCGAGCTCCCAGCCCATGTCCAGGCCGAGGCTGAAACGGTTTGCGCTGGTCCCTCGGTCCTCCCGGCCTCCCCGTAAAAAGGCTTCCAGCTGGGGCAAACGGTCACTGCCGGTAATGAGGGCCTGTTGGATGGCCTCTTCCACCTCTTCATGCTTCTGCTGCAGTGCAGGGTTGTTTGCAAGCCCCTCGTTGATGAGTCCGGTAAGAGTCCGGCGGTGGTTTTCCGGCAGCCAGTCGTCATTTTGTTCTGTACGCGAGTGAGGGCTGCTCCAGGTTTGAATCGGATCCACAGCTGGCTTTTCAATCGCAGCCGGGGCCTTGAAGAGACAGCCGTTGCAGCAGAGAAGAGCGAGAAGCAGGAGGAGACAGTGAAAGATGCTCACCATCCTGGTCAGTATGTCCGGCGGGAATAATCGCATTGGTCCAGTTTAGAAGAACTATGGGCTGATGTCAAAATGAAGATGCACCGGAGTCCAGTTATTGGAGTTGATTTTTGGACCCCATGAGGTATTGAAATGAATCCATGTCCGGGGTACTCTAATGTCACTTAGCGGATAACTTCAAGTTTTGAATATAAATAACAGGACGATTGCAATGGAAAATAGCAGATATTCACAACTACCGTCTTTGCTGATTTACTCACTGATTGTCTGTTTTCTTCTGTTTTCTCCTGGAGTGGACAAGAGCTCGGCGGATACTTTTTTTCTGACCCTTGACGAGGCCCGTGAACTGAGCCTGACCGATGCGGAATGGGACATGCCACCAATGCTGACCAGAGGAGTGTCGCTGGGGCCGGTTATTGATTTTCAGTCCCCTGTTCTTTCCAACGACTCCAACCCGACGCTTGAGGCGGCTTCACCCCTGAGCCTGGTGGTGATGTTCAGGGAAAATCAGGCTCCCGTTGATATGAACAGCCTGGAGATCACCGCCAAAAAAGGTTTTTTCTCCAAATCGCTGACTGATCGTGTCAAACCCTTTGTCGAGGGAACGGCTTTGAAGGCCAGCGGGCTGAAAATTCCTGAAGGAAAGTTTAAAATCGAGGTCGCCATTACCGATGTTAAGGGCAACCAGACAAGTGTGGAGTATCGTCTGGTGGTGAAAAACTAACAGTCGCTGATCTGTTACAAACGCCTTCGACTCCATGGCTGGAGTGTAATAGTCAGCCATTTCCTTCAGGGAGGAGTGATCGGCCCAGGTTGCCACACCCTAAAAGAGTCCATTCATTCCCGGCAAAAGTAGTTCAGCCGCTTTTGCCGGACCCGTCTTTCCAATTTTTCAAGGTACCCTTAAGAAGACCATGCCCATGAAAACCATTTTGGCTGTGATCTGCTGGCTGCTGTTTGTATTGACTGGACAGTGTGCTTACTCCCAGTCCTGGGAATCAGCAAATACCAATTTTGCTGCACTGCAGGCGGCAAATCAATACCAGGAAGCATTAAAAACGGCAGTCCAGGCTTTAAAGGCAGCCCAGGAACAGTTCGGTTTTGACTCCACGCAGTATCGTCAGTCATTGGCCAATATGGCCAGGGCCCACCAGGGACTGGAACAGTGGGAGCAGTCAATCAGGTTTTCAAAGGAGTTGATACGGCTTGACCTTGGACGTCTTGCAAGAGCCGATATCAGCGGTTCGACCTCTGTGGCCATGTTTCTTACGAGCTACGAGTATCTTCATAACAGGCGCAGTGCTGCAACTGCCTATGAAAGAGCCGGGACCAGACTGGGGCGGGCAGATTTGATTGACCCGCAGCTCTATACCGCACTCAGGTCCATTTACAGCGAGGAACTGGAAAATCAGGGGGCGATCACTGTCCAGCAGGCCTACGGCCAGATTGGTAAATATTCCGGCGGCGATTATTCGCAGCAGGTTGAGAATTTATCCAATATTTTAGAAAGTACGAAAAATGCAGGTCTGGAGAAATGGATGACCCCGGAGCAGAAGGAGCAGTGGCAGAAGTTCCAGGCTGCCCAGGAGAATCCAAACGCGCTCCATCCCAAAAAGCAGCCGGGTGAGCAATCCATTGCGACTCTTGCCGCTCTTTGCCGGAAATACACCCTGCAGGGGTATTTCTCAAAGGGTGTTGAGAGTTGTACCAGCCTCTATGAGCTGCGGAAAAGTAAAGGACTGGAAAACGAGAACAGTCATGCTCTCACCATCTATGACCTTGCCTATCTCCATTGGCTTAACGGCGATATCGAAAAGACAATCGCTCTCTACGAGGAGGGCATCTCTTTCTGGCAGAAAAACGGTTTTGCCAGCCACGTGGAACATGCTAAGGCCCTGCAGTATCTTGGTACTCTTCTCTTCACAACGCAAAAATACAGGGAGGCCGTCCCGGTCCTGAAAAAGGCCGCCGAAGTGATCGCTGAACTTCCCGCTGGAAAGGGTGCAGGGGAGATCACCGCCGTATTGTCAGATGGTCTCGTGGAACCGCCCTTTGACAAACATGGCTCATACTCGGCAGTGTTGTCTTTGCTGGCCAGCGGTTATCGCTATCTCGGTGACTACGAGAGCGCCAAAAACGCTTTTGTCCGTTACCGCGCCTATCTGCTTGAACAGAAGGAGACGAACACGGGCTACTGGATGCCCTATGCCCTGAACAGCGGTATTCTCTACCATCTCACGAAAAACTGGGAGAATGCGGATAAAAACTTTCTGGCTTATGGCACAATGATCAACCAGATGCTGAACTCCAGTTTTAAAACCGTTGGAATCACCTCGGAGAAAAAGGCGGCACTGCAGCTGGCAGGCATGAAGTACAGCCGTAACCATCTCTACACCCACGCCTTGATACGAAGCGAGTACAAGCCGGGGCTCAAAGATGAGATGTACAACTTTGAGCTGAGCAATAAAGGGGTGGTGATACGCACCCAGAAGAAGAAAGTCGAGCAGGTCCTTACCAGCGGCAATCCGGCGCTGATCGCTGATTTTGAAAAGTATCTTGAGTTGGGCCAGAAGCTGACCAAGCTGTACCAGGTGCCCATTCTCGATCGCAGGCTCAATGAAAATGCGCTGGAGTTAGAGGCGGACCGGCTGGAAAAGAAGATTTTGATGGGTCTCATGGCGAATCCAAAGCAGATGGAGCTGGTACAGCTGAGCTGGAAGGATGTGCAGAAAAATCTTGGCCAGGACGAGGCAGCCATTGAGTTTTTTCACTTCCAGAGTGCTGACTGGGCCGGCAGTAAGTGGGGCGACAAGGTGTATTACGGGGCATTGATTATCAGGCCCGGCTATGAACATCCGGAACTGGTCTCCCTGTTTGAAGCCGCCGAGTTTCAGAAGTTTCTCAACAAGACCAAAACGGCTAATCCCTTTGAACAGGTGAGACGGATGTACACCTGGCTGCCCGGGAAGTATGGCGGGCGATACAAGGGGGACATTCTCCACAAACTGGTCTGGAGTCCCCTGGAACCTCACCTGCAGGGAGTAAAAAAGATCTACTTCAGTCCGGACGGGCTCCTCCACCAGATCTCATTTAATGCCATTCCCGTTGCGGAAAAGAAGACCCTGGTCTCAAAATATCAGCTCCACCAGCTGACCAGTACCGGAATACTTGCCGAGAAGGGTGAGCCCCTTTATCTGAAAAAAGAGGACCAGGCGCTGCTGTTTGGCGGAATACTCTATGATCTCGATGGAAACAGTCTTGCAGAGAGTGCCAGACAGCGAGGCCAGAAAAGTTCTGAGCTCTTTACCCGTGACCAGTCGTTTAATTTCCTGAGCCGTGGTCAGACCAAGAGGTCCCCCTGGCCCTATCTTAAGGGGACCCTGGACGAGGTCCAGCAGATTGATGGTCTGCTTGGCAGCAAAGGTACAAAGTCGCAGGTCGTGGTGAAAGATGAGGCGTTGGAGGAATCTTTCAAAAAGGCGGGGATGGATCAGCCAAAAATTATCCATATTGCAACCCACGGTTTTTTCTTTCCCAGCGCTGAGCCTCCAAAAATAGAAGGACGATACGGAGATAAGATGGAGCAGCAGGTAGATCCGGATGAGGCCTTTAAACGTGCGGGACTGCTCTTTGCCGGGGCAAATACCGCCTGGTCAGGCGGTGTCCCGCCGGCCGGTTTTGAGGACGGGATTCTCACCGCCCTCGAGATCAGCAAATTGAACCTGAATACCACCAGGCTGGTGGTTTTGTCGGCCTGTGAAACAGGGTTGGGAGATGTCAGCGATGGCGAGGGGGTTTATGGGTTGCAGCGGGCCTTTAAACTGGCAGGTGTTGATCATATCATCATGAGTCTCTGGCAGATCCCCGATGCCCAGACGGCTGAGCTGATGAATATTTTTTACAGTCAGTGGCTGGGCGGCAAGGAGCTGCGGGAATCATTTCAGATTGCCCAGCAGACCATGTCTGAAAAGTATGAGCCCTTTTTCTGGGGGGCATTTGTCCTGCTTGAATAGCAGCCATCGTCTGGTTATCACTAATTTTATCTGAATATCAATTACGTTATCATGCCCTACGTTCTCCTGATTTGCTCCACCCTGTTCTGGTCCGGCAATTTTGTCCTGAGCAGGGGAATGCACGCTGAAATACCGCCCATCGGCCTGGCCTTCTGGCGCTGGCTGACGGCGTTTCTCATTCTGGCGCCCTTTGGCCTGCGCCTCATGTATCGGCAGAGGGAACAGCTGAAGCGCCACTGGCGCTTTATCCTCTGTCAGGGGCTGTTGGGAGTCACCGGCTTCAACACTTTGATTTACCTGGCGGTGCAGACCACCTCGGCCATCAACGCGGTGCTGGTCAACTCATGTATTCCGGTGATCATCGTTGTCGTCTGCAGGCTGGTCTACGGGGAGCGGCTGAGCCTGCGTCAATGTGTCGGGGTCTGTATTTCTTTTGGCGGAGTGCTGCTCATCATTTCAAAGGGTGATATCACACTCCTCCTCCAGCTGACATTTAATCGCGGCGACCTTCTGGTGCTGCTTGCCGCTTTTGTCTGGGCCTTTTACTCTGCTAATTTCAGAAAATACCCGGCAGGACTCAACTCCATTGGTTACCTGACCGCAATTATCATCACCGGTCTTTTCTTTCTCTTCCCCCTTTACCTCTTTGAACTATCCGGCGGCCGAACTGTGGTGTTGAACACTCCGACAGTTCTCACCATCTGTTATGTGGCACTCTTTGCCTCGGTTCTCGCCTTTATCTGCTGGAACAAGGCCGTGCGGCAGATCGGCGCCAGCCGTGCCGGCCCTTTCATCCACCTGATGGTCGTCTTTTCCACCATCCTGGCCATTACCTTTCTTGACGAGACGCTCTACGCTCACCAGTTTCAGGGGATCGTGCTCGTTTTCACCGGCATTTTTCTGACGACGCTTGCTGTAAAAAAGCAGGGTTGAACAGACTCGAACTCCCTTCAAAGTTCGTTCAGGCAGGGAGCTGGTTCTGCTGCATGGATGGGTGTTGGAATTGTCCCCTCCCTGAATTAATGACATGACATTGGGTGAGCATCCGTGAGATAATAAGTAGAGATTTTTGGTTCCTGGCCTTTGGTTTCACATTACATCGGGAGGCCCATGAACAGCCGGTCAAGCCCAGAAAAGCGAAAGTCAGCCGATCAGGAGAGCGTTCTGCTGCGTATTATTCAGCAGCTGATGGAAGAACTGCATCCACAGATGCAGTCGGCCCGGCCCATTCAGCTGGACAGCTCACTGGACCGTGATCTCGGCCTTGACAGTCTGGCCCGGGTGGAGCTGCTCGGCCGGATTGAGCAGCAGTTTGAAATCGCACTCTCCGAGCATATCCTGGCAACGGCGGAAAGCCCCAGGGATCTCCTGCGCTGTATCAAGACCTCGCACAAGATCGCTGTTCTCCCTTCACCTGAAACAACAATTACGCCCTCGGGCGACAACGGACCTGCTGAACTGGCACCTCTTTCGGCAACCACGTTGCTGGAGGTGTTGAACAGCCATGTTCATAGTGATCCCGAGCGTATACATCTTGTTTATGAGCAGCACGGTCAGCCGGAACAGACACTCACCTATGAGGAGCTGAGCCGGGGAGCTGAGCGGATCGCCGCAGGGCTTCAGCATCATAATATCGAGCCGGGCGATACCGTGGCAATCATGCTGCCCACCGGGCTGGACTATTTCTTCTGCTTTTTTGGAATCCTTCTTGCCGGTGGTATCCCTGTCCCCCTCTACCCTCCAGCCCGTCCCACCCAGATCGAGGAACATTTGCGGCGGCATCGGGGAATTCTTAACAATGGTCGCGCAAAAATTCTGATCACCATGGCCGAGGTCAAGCAGATCGGCAGACTGCTCAAGGCCCGGGTGGAGAGCCTGGAGACGGTGGATACTCCGGAGGCTTTTGTCAACGGCGGAAACAAATTCACCCCCATACCGGTAAGCAGTAATGACGTTGCCTTTATCCAATACACATCCGGGTCCACCGGTGATCCCAAGGGGGTGGTCCTGACCCATGCCAACCTGCTGGCCAACATCAGGGCCATGGGAGGTGTGGCGAAAGTCAGTGGTGCCGATGTCTTTGTCAGCTGGCTGCCGCTCTACCACGACATGGGACTGATCGGCGCCTGGTTTGGAAGCCTCTATTACGGCTGCCGCCTGGTGATCATGCAGCCGCTCTCCTTTCTGGCCAGGCCGGAACGCTGGCTGTGGGCCATTCACAAACATCGCGGAACCCTGTCGGCTTCACCTAATTTCGGTTACGAGTTCTGCATTCGGCGCCTGGATGACAAACGGCTTGAGGGGTTGGATCTCAGCTCGTGGCGCATGGCCTTCAACGGTGCCGAGCCGGTCAGTGCGGAGACCATCACCTGCTTTTCCGAGCGTTTTGAACCATACGGGTTCAACCCCCGGGCGGCCGCACCGGTCTACGGTCTTGCGGAGTCTTCCGTTGGCCTGGCCTTTCCCCCGCCTGATCGCGGTCCGATCATTGAAACGGTGAGCCGGGAGACCCTCAATATCTCAGGCCGCGCTGTTCCGGTGGAAGCCGGGGAGTCAGGCAGCCTGAAATTTGTCTCCTGCGGCAATCCACTGCCCGGCCACCAGATCAGGATCGTGGATGAAAGCGGCAGGGAGCTTCCCGACCGCTATCAGGGGTTACTGCAGTTTAAGGGACCGTCAGCCACCAGCGGCTATTTTCGCAATCCGCAAAAGAGTCGGGAGCTTTTCTGCGGCCAGTGGCTCGATTCGGGCGATCTTGCCTACGCGGCCAATGGAGAACTGTTCATCACCAGCCGGATCAAGGACATTATCATCCGCGGCGGCAGAAATATATACCCCCATGAGCTGGAAGAACTGGTGGGCAATATCCCCGATATCCGCAAGGGGTGTGTCGCCGTATTTGGCAGCCTGGAGGAAAAAAGCGGCACGGAAAGGCTGGTTATCCTTGCCGAGTCGAGAAAGCAGGGCGAGCAGGCCAGGGACGAGCTGCGCAGCCAGGTTGTCAATCACTCCGTCGACCTGCTCGGCATGCCGCCGGACGAGGTGGTCATCGCCCCGCCGGGGACGGTGCTCAAGACCTCCAGCGGCAAGATACGGCGTGGAGCGTGCCGTGAACTCTACGAGCAGGGAGGAGTTGGCAAGCCCAGGCGCGCCCTGTGGCTGCAGCTCACCCGTATTGCCCTGGGCGGAGTTGTGCCCCAGATCCGCAGGCAGCTGCGTCGTTTTGGGGAGTCACTCTATGCCGCTTACTGCTGGCTCATCTACGGCCTGATCGGGGTTCCGCTCTGGCTCCTTGTGGTGGTGGTTCCTTCACTGAATTTACGCTGGCGAGTGGTGCGCAGAGGGTTGGGGCTGCTCTTTTTTTTCACCGGGGTGAAAATTACCAGGTACGGGTTTGAAAATGTGACCCCTGATCAACCGTTGATCCTCGTCTCCAACCACGCAAGCTACCTCGACAGTCTCGTGCTTGCGGCCACCCTCCCAATATCCTGCAGCTTTGTGGCCAAAGCTGAGCTGGAGGACAATTTTTTTGTCAGGGTCATGCTGAATAGACTGGATGTGATTTTTGTCGAGCGCTTTGACATGGAAAAGGGGGTGGCTGATTCACACAGGATTGAAGAACATGTCGCTGCCGGCAGGAGGCCCCTGTTTTTTGCCGAGGGCACCCTCCAGCGCATGGTCGGTCTGCTTCCTTTTCAGCTGGGCGCCTTTGTGACCGGTGCCAGGACAGAGGTTCCGGTCCTGCCGATAACCATCAGGGGGACGAGAAATATCCTCCGTTCCGGCTCCTGGTTTCCCCGAAGAGGCCGGATAAGCGTCACCGTTTCCGAGCCGATCCCAGCTAAAAGCAGCGACTGGGATGGAGCGATTACCCTTCGTGATGCGGTACGGGATCAGATCCTGCGCTCCTGCGGCGAGCCGGATCTGGGCAATGTCTATACCTCACTTTCACAAATGGAACTTAAACGTCCGGAAAACCATGAGCAATCAAACAGCGGTCATCCACACGATTGATACGATTTCAAGTAATGAGGCAGCCACTCTTCCCGGTCTCTTGAAGTGCCGGATTGAAAAAACGCCGACCCTGCCGGCTTATCATCAGTACGATCAGGAGGCTGGAAAATGGGTCACCTGGAACTGGCAGGAGCTTGGCGCATATGTCTCAAGGTGGCGAGAGGCGCTTGCCAGTGAGTCACTGGCAGCCGGTGAGCGGGTGGCCATCCTGCTTGACAACTCAGTGGAGTGGGTCGCCTTTGAGCACGCTGCCCTCAGTCTGGGGTTGGTTGTGGTCCCCCTCTACAGCTGGGACAGTCCTGAAAATATCGTTTACCTGCTGCAGGACTCGGGCAGCAGACTGCTGCTGGTCGGTACAGCGGAGCAGTACCAAAAGATTGCCCCCCATGCTTCGTCTCTTGCGCAACTCGACAAGATCCTCTGTTTGGAGAAAATTTCAGCAGCCGAAAGTGGGGATATTGCCTGTGAGTCAGTTGACCACTGGCTGCCTTCCCAGGGTAACGATTTTGAGGTGGCGAAAATTGATCCGGCCGCACTGGCGACCATCGTCTACACCTCAGGAACGACCGGGCCGCCCAAGGGGGTAATGCTGTCCCATCGTAACATCCTCCTGAACGCCGAGGCGATCCTCAAGGTCATCCCATGCTATGCCACCGACATTCTCCTCTCATTTCTTCCCCTGTCCCATACATTTGAAAGAACAGTGGGCTACTACACACCGATGATGGCAGGTTGTTCCGTGGCCTACTGTCGATCCATGGACAAACTGGCTGAGGATTTGAGGTCTATACAGCCGACCATCCTTGTTTCCGTCCCCCGCATCTACGAAAAAATTTATACAAAGATCAACACGAAACTACAGCAGAAGGGCGGTTTCGCAAAACGCCTCTTTCAGGCCGCGCTCGATATCGGCTGGCGCCGTTTCGAGGCGGACCAGGCAGGGGAGCAGACATCGTTTTTTGAGCGTGCCGTTCTTCAGCCGCTGCTCCACCGGGTTGTTGCTCAGAAGATACTCAACCGGCTGGGCGGCAGAATTCGTTTCAGTGTCAGCGGAGGCGCACCCCTGCTCGAAGATGTCTCCCGCTTTTTTCTCAGCCTGGGTCTGCCTCTGATCCAGGGATATGGCCTTACAGAGGCCGCCCCGGTGGTCAGCACCAACCCGCCGGAGCAAAATAATCCAGCCTCGGTCGGGCCGCCTCTGCCTGACGTTTTATGTCGGATCGGCTCAGACAGTGAACTGCTGGTCAAGAGCCCGGGACTGATGATGGGATACTGGAACCTGGAGGAGAAGACGGCTGAGATGATCGACCGGGAGGGGTGGCTGCATACCGGTGATATGGCGGAAATCAAAGACGGTGTCATCTATATCCGGGGGCGCTCAAAGGAGATCATCGTCACCTCCACCGGTGAGAAGGTGGCTCCGGCAGACCTTGAGATGACCATCGCCGGTGACCCGTTATTTGATAATGTTATGGTGGTTGGCGAGGGTAAATCATTTCTTGGCGCCCTGGTTGTTCTTCACCGATCCTTATGGGAGGAGCTGGCCAGGGAGTATGATCAAACCGCCGATGATCCGGCGGCTCTGGAGTCCGTAATCATCAAGGAGGCTGTTCTTGCACGGCTCGATGGGCTGCTCCACGCCTTTCCCGGGCATGCCAGGATTCGAACAGTGGGGCTGTTACTTGACCAGTGGACCATCGCAAACGGGCTCCTCACACCGACCTTGAAACTCAAACGGGAGGTAATTGGCAGCCGTTACAGGGAGGAAATTGACAATCTTTACAGGGGGCATGAGGTGGGGAGTTGATCAGGGTAAGCTCTTTTTGTAAGCGTGGTTTGGTGAGTGAAGATCCGTGACTGTTTTTTTGTTGCCATTGCAAGGCTGAGTATTATCATCTGCTCAACCAAAGGTGGCAGTCCGAATGTCATTTCAGCGGATCTGCAAAACAGCATAAGTTGTCCTGTCCGGTATGGTATGGGGCCTGTTGTGTCTGTTGCCAAACAGTAGGGGACCTAGAAATACTAATTTTTCAAGGCACCCGGTATATGAGAGCAATAAGAGCTGCCGGAGTAGAGTCGATATGGAGTCAGTTTTTGTCTGGACAGAGGACTACAGCGTTGGTGTAGAAGATATTGATGACCAGCATAAGAAAATTTTCCAGTTTATCAACGAGCTGTCAGACTGTTTGGCAGGTGGAGGGGAAAAACAGGCCGTTGAGGATATTGTCATGCAGATGGTTGACTATGTGGTCTATCACTTCAGAACAGAAGAAAAATATCTGTTTGGTCACCCGGATTTTGCTTCACACCGCCGCCAGCACAATGATTTTTCCCAAAAGGCGCTTGCCTGCCAGGAGTCGGTCATTGAAGATCCTGAGGTAGTGGGCCGGGAGGCCGTGGCCTTCTTGCAAAGTTGGCTCAATGATCATATTCTCTATGTTGATAAGAGGATTTTTGCTGATCTGATGAAAGATACGGGCTGAAGGCAAACATGGAGGCATAACAGACGAGGTGCAGAGATGACTGTAACACGAAGGAAAATAACGATTTTTACTCCCGGCAAACAGTACTCGGGCGAGGTCGATATTCCTAACCCGGACTTGCGCACCACCGACCTGCTCAACACCACCAACCTTTACTGGAAGAACCCGGCAGAAAAGAAT
This sequence comes from Thermodesulfobacteriota bacterium, assembly GCA_039715055.1. Taxonomy (GTDB): domain Bacteria; phylum Desulfobacterota; class Desulfobulbia; order Desulfobulbales; family Desulfocapsaceae; genus JBDLID01. The sequence continues at coordinate 12,757 of JBDLID010000079.1, forward strand.
TTTAATGATGCCCTGATGATGTTTAACGTCACTCTCACCATTGACGGCATTAAAAATTTCCAACATTTTGAAAAAGTTCAGATTCGCCAGCCCAATATCATTTTCTTTCATGACGATTTGACCCACGCTGGAAACGCTGAGGAGAAAAAGAGGGCCGATGCCTTGATAAGAAAGGCCCATGAAGAGAAGAAATTTATTCACCTCATCACAAAGGTGCGGCTCAACTCGTTTTTTGATATCCAGGGGTCATTTTACGGATTGTTTAAAAGTAAATCGATTCAGAAGTATATCCCGTTAAACGATGTGATCATGCACGAAATCATCAGGCAGCAGGACAAGTGGGTGAAGAAAAAGATACCCCTGGCCAATAACTTTATCGGTGTCAATACCGGCTACATTGAAACCTGTGCTGTGGATTAAAAGTTGTGAGAAATTAAGGCTGCTCAAGCGGGTAGCTCTGCTCCAGAATGTGGGTCGCTCCATGGCGCCCGAGATGGCTTGAATAGAGGTGAAAACTGGTGGCCTGAAAAGGCTCACTGGTGTAGAGGCTGTTGGCACCCAGAAATGATGTGACCCGTTGAATGGGGCTCTGCTTGAGCCGGGCCAGGGTGATATGGGGGTGGAACTTCCTCTTCTCACCGACCAGGCCGATCCGCTTGAGACTGCTCTCAACCCTGTGCTGCAGTCTCATGAGCTCTTCACTCTTCTCCACCCCGACCCATAAGATCCGGGGCTTGCCCCGTGGAGGAAAATGACCGACCCCTTTGAGCCGTAAGGGGAATTCCTCCCTTTCGATTGACTCAAGGCAGTGGTTAATGTCGTCCATTACAGGTTCTTCGACCTCGCCGATGAACTGCAGGGTCAGATGCAGCTGTTCAACTGAGACGGCCCGCGCCCCGGGAATGGCCGGTACCATGAGGCAGAGATCTCTGCGGATTGTCTCAGGCAGGTCAATGGCGACAAAGAGACGGATCATGGTTGGTTTTCCGATGTTTTACGGACAAGGTGCAGCGGGTACTTATGGTTGCAGGCCAGATGCTCCCCGGAGATGGTCGAGTCCAGCCGCCAGTCTGTATCCAACACGGAAAGGACGTAGTCAAGGAGCTGAAAACGGTTGTTCTTGATGAATCGATCGGGGTAGATGAGGCTGAATTCTCCGATACCCATCTTGAGATCTCGTTCGATATCGTACTCGGTGTGGAGGCTGATATGGAGTTCGCTGCGGATCAGGTTCTTCAGGTTGAGAAGGACCGGTGCCAGCTTCTGTTTTTTGATGACATTCTTACCGATGAAATCCAGTAATAGCCCGATATCTCCCTGCTCGCCGCCGCAGTCTCCGGTGAAGTCGGCGACCATGAAACTGCACCGCTTAAGGCCGTAATACTTTTTAAGGATTTCGCAGCCCCTGATCATCAGCGGGTTGATGTCGAGACCGACAACCCGGCGGCATCCAAGGCGCTCGGCCAGAAAGCTGTAATAACCGAGGTTGCAGCCAAGGTCCAGGACGCTTTTGTTGTTAAATTCGTGACGACCAAGAGTTTCATCCAGATAGTCGCGGTGTGTTCCGACACCATCAAAGACGGCCTCATGCTCATGGTTGAACACCGGCCGCCAGATATTTTCCCGGCCGATCTGGTCGATGATTTGCTGCAGCTCTGGAAGTGATGTCATGGTTTTTTCAACGATCGGAGGTGGATTGGAAAGTGTAATCTCGTTCGACTCTGGGCCACCTTGAAAAATTGCCTTTTTGTCCAAACTCTTCGTTATGAAATAAATTTTATCCTCAGAATATCAAATATATGCCTGCGGTAAAATTTCTCTCA
>JBDLID010000080.1:0-14488 GCA_039715055.1 Thermodesulfobacteriota bacterium
GTCCGCTGCATGACCTACCTGTCCCAGAAAGGGGTCGGCGTACTCACCCCCAAACAGGAAATCGCCGAGCAGGCGGATATCCCAGGCCATTTTCTTGCCAAAATCGCTCAGGACCTTGCAAAAGCCGGCCTCATTACGATACAACAGGGAGCAAAGGGTGGATATGTCCTGCAGAGGAAACCGGCGTCCATCACTCTCCTCGAAGTCGTCGAAATCATGATCGGCGAGATCACTCTCAACGACTGTGTCGCCAAACCCGGCGTCTGCTCTGTCAGCACATCCTGCGCCACCCACCAGGTGTGGAAAAAGGCGCGCAAACAGCTTCGCGAAACCCTTGGAGCGGTAAGCTTTGCCGACCTCAGCCATGACGGCGAGTCGTGTATCCCGGTGCCGGTCTTTCCGGTTCACAGCCTCCCCCCGGGGTCATAACAGCGTCCAACAAAATATTGACTCACTCCCTTCTGCCAACCAACAGACCAATGATCAACACGACAAAATCCATTACACGATTTTACATTGACGGCTTCAGGTCCATGACCATCGGCCGCACCCTCTGGAAAATAATTGCGATCAAACTCATCGTTATGTTCGGGGTACTCAAACTCTTCTTCTTTCCCAACTACCTCAAACATAATTTTGAAACAGATAATCAAAGAGCAAACCACGTCATCGAACAGCTGGTGGCACGGGCGGCTCAAGAATAACCACTTTTACAAGGAGATACAGAAATGATTGACATCGACCCGAGTCTGGTGAACTGGTCACGAGCCCAGTTCGCGCTGACAGCCATGTATCACTGGCTGTTTGTTCCCCTGACCCTGGGCCTGTCATTTCTCTGCGCCTTTTACGAGACGATTTATGTCCGCACGGGTGACGAGAAGTGGAAGGCCCTGACCAAGTTCTGGATGACCCTTTTCGGCATCAACTTCGCCATCGGTGTGGCCACCGGCATCATCCTTGAGTTTGAATTCGGCACAAACTGGTCCAACTATTCCTGGATTGTTGGAGATATCTTCGGAGCTCCTCTTGCTATCGAGGGTATTTTCGCCTTCTTTCTTGAGGCGACATTTTTCGCGGTGATGTTCTTTGGCTGGAACCGGGTCTCCAAAGGGTTTCATCTCTTTTCCACCTGGATGGTAGCCATCGGCTCAAACCTCTCCGCGGTCTGGATCCTGGTGGCCAACGGCTGGATGCAGAACCCGGTGGGCATGGTTTTCAACCCTGCCAACGCACGCTTTGAAATGGAGAGTTTCAGCGATGTGCTCTTTAACCCGGTGGCAATTTCAAAGTTCACCCACACCTCGAGCTCAGGGTTTCTTCTCGCCTCACTGTTCGTCATCTCCATCTCATGCTGGTACCTGATGAAAGACCGTCATGTGGAGATGGCCAAGCGTTCAATCGTGGTAGCCGCGGTATTCGGCCTCATCTCCTCGGCCCTGGTCGGCCTGACCGGTGACTCAGCCGCCTATGAGGCCGGAAAAGAGCAGCCCATGAAGCTGGCCGCCATGGAAGGCCTCTACAAGGGAGAGCACGGTGCGGGGTTGATTGTTGCCGGCGTCCACAACCGCTACAAGGAACCGGGTGACGCCCAGGACGGCATACTCCTCAGAGTGGCCCTGCCAAAAGTCCTGTCCATACTTGCCACCCACTCACTCAACGGTTTTGTGCCGGGAATAGAAGATCTTGTTTTCGGCAACGAGTCCGAAAACATAGAAGGCGTTGGCTCCAAGATCAAAAAGGGAAAGCAGGCCATCAGTGATCTTGCTCTCTACAAAAAAGCTGAGAAAGACAAGGATAGTGAGGCCGCTGCCCTGGCCCTTGCCGGGTTCAGGGAAAATCAGGATTATTTGGGATACGGCTACCTCAACTCTCCCCTGGAAGCGGTACCGCCGGTATCCACCACCTACTACTCATTTCACATCATGGTGATCCTCGGCACAATGTTTCCCCTTCTATTTCTGGCGTTTCTCTTCTACACCTTCAAGGGAACGCTCAGTGAGCAGCGCTGGCTGCTTCCCATCGGCATGGCATCCGCCGCGCTCGGTATGATTGCCCAGCAATGCGGCTGGGTTGTGGCTGAAGTCGGTCGCCAGCCCTGGGCCATCCAGGACCTGCTGCCGGTCAGTGCCGCAACATCAAACCTTGCGGTCGGAAACGTCAAGACCACTTTTTTCATGTTCCTGATCCTCTTCACCGTCCTGCTGGCGGCGGAGATCAAGATCATGCTCAATAAAATTTCCCAGGGACCGGAGGAGGCATAAGACCATGATTAACAATCTCGATTATTCAACCCTGCAGCAGCTCTGGTGGCTGATCTGCTCTGTTGTCGGAGCCCTGTTTCTCTTTTTAAACTTTGTCCAGGGCGGCCAGACCATGCTCTGGCAGGTGGCAAAAAATGACCTGGAGAAATCACTGGTTATCACTGCCCTGGGCCGTAAATGGGAGTTGACCTTTACAACCCTGGTGCTGTTCGGCGGGGCACTCTTTGCCTCATTTCCCAAGTTTTACGCCACCAGCTTCGGCGGCGCCTACTGGGTCTGGATGCTGATCCTGTTCACCTTTATTATCCAGGCGGTCAGCTATGAGTACCGCAAAAAACCCAAAAACCTGCTCGGCGCCGCGACCTACGAATTCTTCCTTTTGATCAACGGCAGCGTCGGTATCCTGCTCATCGGAGCGGCTGTCGGCACCTTTTACACAGGGTCCAACTTTACCCTCAACGAGTACAACCAGGTCAGCTGGGATTACCACATGCTGGGCATCAACCTGCACGGTCTGGAGGCCGCCTTTTCCCTGTTCAACCTCTCCATGGGCATCTTCCTGGTCTGCAATGCCAGGGTGCTGGGGGCAATGTACCTGTTGAACTCCATTGACTTTTCCGAAACAGCGGAACTTGAAACACGGCTGCGCAAGGCCTGCAGGACCAGCTTTATCGCTTCCCTGCCCTTTCTCGGCTATATCCTGGTTTCAATCCTTCTCCGTAAAGGGTTCGGTGTTGACGACCAGGGTATGGTCGCCATGGTCTCATTCAAGTACCTCAAGAATCTCGTTGCCATGCCCCACTTTCTGCTCATGCTCCTCGGCGGCCTCGGGCTGGTCATCTACGGCGTTTTTCTTACGGTGATGAAAAATTCAAACCGGGGTATCTGGCCCGCCGGGCTCGGCACTGTCCTTGTCGGGCTGACCGTACTGTGTCTGCCGGCCTACAACAACACCTCGTTCTATCCGTCAAAGCTTGACCTTCAGTCGGGCCTCACCATCTACAACGCGTCGTCAAGTCAGTTCACCCTGACCACCATGACCTATGTTGCCTTGGGGATTCCGCTGGTTCTTGCCTATATCGTGTGGGTCTGGCGCCAGATGGATGCAAAGCCACTAACCCCGGGCGAAGTCATTAACGATGAGTCCTACTGATGGGTGATACCTGCGGGAGCCGGATTCGATCCGCCCGATCGATCCGGCTCCCTGGTTTAACTGAACGATTTTTTTTGAGCGTAACTGGGAATTGATGTAAAATAACCCCTGATAAACTGATATACTCAAGGAGCAAATCAGATGAATACAATACTGCTGTTATCCTATCTGGCCGTGATCGCTGTCTCGTACAAGGCTTCGGTTGTTATCCTGGACAAGACCGGCCTGCTCTAAAAGAGAGCGCCTTCAATACCGGGAGCCTGTGGAAAGATTGTGACCTCTCCGCCAGACTCCCGGCCGGAGAAAAGAAAATAGTGCCTGGCGGACTGCTGCAGGCAAGGAAACAAATATGACCGCTAACGAACAGAAAATCACCCTGCTGGGTTCTAACGTCAAAATCAGGAACCTGCCCATCAAGCAGGTCAGCCTGCTGGAAGAGGGCAACCTCCCCGCCTATGGTTATAATCCCGGCGACCATATCGAGCTCATGGCAGGTGATATCTCCGTGGAATTCGGCCGAATGGAGCAATGCCTCACCTGGCTGGCAGCCTATACCTCCGAATCCGACCTGACCCCCAGGGTCCACTCCATTTCCTACGGAGAACAGAAGGACATCTTCCAGATTTTCAGGAAAATGGAAGGACGCGAGGTGGAGCGGGAGGACCATGGCTGGTTCATGGTCAACCAGTATCTTCCGGCCGGCGGCCGGGCCCGCTGTTCAAAGCCTTTTGAGGTCAATGACGACAACCGGGCCATCCTCAGTGATAATAACGGTATCATCATCATTGACGACTCCGGCTACCCGCCGCACCTCACCGAAGAGGATTGCCGGCGAAACCCGGACGCCTGGGTCATTGCCATGGGCATCTCGGTTGCCCACTGGCGTAAGTGGGCCAAGCTGTGCGGCGAACGCTTCACCCTGATCTGCCGCCTCTCAGACCTGGAAACCACCCGTATGGAGATGGACTGTTCGGTCAACTGGGAGACCATTGTCGCCATGTGTCTGCGGGCACTGAGAACAGATGAAGTAGGTCTCTGGGACCCGGAACAGGCCAGATTCCGCTGTCATATCATCGTCGAGATGTACCCACACGGTATCCTCTACATCGGCCCGGAGGCCATCTTCTTCAGGCACCGCAAGGGCTGCCTGCCCGAGAAGAGTTCACCGCGACAGCGTGGCTCGGTCCCCTGTTACGATACCCTCGTGCCGGCCATGCTGGCCATGGACTCCATGCGTTTCGGCGAGTTCATTTTCAACCGCAACTACTTTTTTGACCTTTCCAAGCGAGTGCTCAACAACTGGTTTGATCTCTATGAGCACGGCTACTACTTCAAGGGCAGCCTGGAATTTCCGAACCTTGACTTTGCAAAATCATTTCCTGGCGGCTATGCCTGCTCCTTTGTTGAAGGCGGTCCGGACCCGACCTTTTTCGAACTGCCGCCGATGACCTCTGATTTCGACTCGATCCTTGAGCTGGTTTCCAGCCAGATCTGGTCCAGAGAGAAGAAGGCGGCGCTCAGGAAGTTCTTTTATTTCGGAAGGCCCTCTTCCATGGTCCGGGATTCGCCCCTTGCCGGATCACATGGTTATCTCGATGAAATCGTCTCGGTACTGCACGACCTCAAGGAGGAGGTCAACCGCAAGACCGGCTTCAAAAATCTGCCCATCTTCAATGTCGGCCACCTGCGCACCACGGACCCGGCCGAAATCGACCCGGTGATCACCCTGCAGAACGTCATGGACTCCTACGTCTCCAAGGAGAATGTCGCCCGCCCCCTGTGCATTGGAGTTTTCGGCCCTCCGGGGTCCGGCAAGTCCTTTGCCGTACGCCAGGTGGCCAACGTCATTGCCAAGAAATTCCAGGGTGACCCCTTTGATTTCTTCGAGTTCAATCTCACTCAGTTCTCATCACCCGATGAGATAAACTCAGCCATTGAACCGGTTCGGGCGACTGTTGCCAAGGGCAAGGTGCCCATAGTCTTCTGGGATGAATTTGACTGCCGCTTCGACGACAACGAGTTTGGTTACCTCCGCTATTTCCTGCCCTCCATGCAGGACGGCGTCACCTATGTCAATGGCATCCCCCACTTTATCGGCCGGGCCATCTTTGTCTTTGCCGGCGGAGTCAAGGCCAGCTGGGAAGGCATGGAAAAACTGCTCGACCCATCTGACCCGGAGGCCCTTGAGGCAATGAAAACCCTCAAAATTCCCGACTTCATGAGTCGGCTGCGGGTGGTGCTTGACATCGACGGCATCGAAATCGATGAGACTCTGCTGCGTGATTCAGCGTCTTCCGACGAACTTGAAGAACTGCGGCGAATTCTTCTCAAGCGGGCCTTTATCATTGCCCACCAGATGGACACCCACTGGAAGAAAGCGGCACGAAAGACTTCAGGGCTGCTCCTGCGCCTTCTCCTCGGCCAATATAAATTCGGCGCACGTTCCATCGAGGCGGTCATTGAGGCCAGCCGGGCCTCTGACCGGATTGTCTACGGCCTGCCCGAGCTCATTGCCCCGTCGGCCGCCCGTATCCATGCCGAGTGGCGCGTCGAACTTGAACGCAGGATCGACCATCTCCGAAAAAACCAGGGGATGCGCGCAGTCTGGTAATATTATTCACATCGCTATTCATCAACCAATAATCAAGGAGAATTCATATGTCCATCCAGCCTTATGCAGCAGCCGATCTCTTTCAGTGGTTCATTGAGAGAAAAGAGATTCTGGTTCTTGATGTCCGTAACGACAAAGACTTCAAACGGTTCCAGGTGGAATCCCCCTACCCGTTCGACATGATCAATGTCTCCTACTATGACTATATGGAGATCGAAGAAGAGGCGGTGGCCAAGGTCCCCAGGGACCGGCCTGTACGGATCGTCTGCGCCCAGGAGGGTTCCGCCAAGTATGTCGCAGAAATTCTGGAGAAACATGGCTACAAGGATGTCCGCTACCTCACCGGCGGCATCAAGACCTGGGGTAATCTGCTGGTCCCGCGCCTTGTCCACGACAGTGACGGCTACCAGCTCTACCAGTTTATCCGCCCGGGCAAGGCCTCATGCAACTACGGGTTGATCAAAGACGACGAGATCATGTTTTTCGACCCGTCGAGAAATGTCGACTTTTATCTCGACTTTGCCAAAGAAAAGGGCTGCCGGGTAACCAAGACTTTCGAGACTCATCTCCAGGCCGACTACATTGCCGGCAGCCGGATGATTGCGGAAAAAACCGGCTGTGACTTCTTCGGCAACGAGGACGACTTCAAAGGAACCAAGACCGGCTACCGGAACCTCACCGATGGAGAGATTCACAATTTCTCATCAGGCGGTCCGGAGGTGAAAGTGATCTTCACCCCCGGCCACACCCCCGGCTCCACCAGTTTCCTGATCGACAACCGCTATATGGTCTCCGGCGACATGGTCTTTATCGACTCCATCGGTCGCCCTGACTTAGGCGGCAAGGCCATCGAGTGGGCAGGGCTGCTCTTTGACTCCATGAATTTGGTCAAACAGTGGGATGACTCCCTGCAGATTCTGCCCGGCCATTATCTCGACTGGCAGGAGGCAAACCAGGACCTGGTCTTCATGCTCGATATGGGAACGATCAAAAAACGCAACAGCTCCATCTACGGGATTGACAACCCGGATGACTTTGTCACCTTCATTAAGGACAACATGAGGCCCCAGCCGGAGGAGTACGCCACCATCCGCAAGGCCAACGCCAACTTCGAACAGTTCGATGAAGAGACCCAGGAAACCCTGGACCTTGGCAAGAATGAGTGTGCCGCCACTGCATACGCGGCGGCACAGGCAGCCAGCCAGTGAACGGCTCAGCTGACAGCTGCGAGTGGTGTAATGAACTCGTTTACACCACTCGCAAATCTCATTCCACAACAAAGCCTGCTCAATTATCTGAAGCGTATACTATGGCTGGGGCATACCTTGTAATCATGTCAGCTGGATTTATTTTTACGCCACTCCACAGCTCTGCTCTTCCCTCCTTAAAAAAAATGTAACTATTCAGCAGCACCCACATTATGGCCGATCAGACCGCCTCGAGTAGCACAAGTACGCTTCGTCAGCCTGCTTGACCACACTGCGGGCCCTGCTGAACAGTTACAGTTCCCTGCTGAGGGACGTACCCAGTTTTACGCTGAATAGTTACAAAAAAATATTTTTTCGAGCTATTATCAAAAACAAGCCGATATAAATGGCAGAGGAAAATATTCTGTGCTGTTTTCAGGTTAATGGCAGCTGTCACCATTGACCTGAACAGCTGAACCTGTATTGTATATTGTACGTAACTATTCAGCTGCACTCCATCTTGTCCCATTTAAGCCTTCTCACATAGCACAAGTATGTTTTGAAGTCTTAAATGAACCAACCTGAAGCACTTCCGGAGTCTACGCTTACCTGAACAGTTACAGTTCAGTGTAATGGGCAATATTCTTTTCTTGCTGAATAGTTACTATTGTATATTTATAATATCTGTAAAAATACATACAGAGTGCTGCCGATTTAAGGGAATGAAGAAAAAATGACCACGGATAAAATATCCAGCAAGGTAGCGGAAAAGCAGCTCCATCTCCTCTACCAGCAGCTCCCGCTCTCCCTTTTTACAACGGCTGCCATCTCACTGCTGCTGTTTCTCTATCAGCCATTTTTTGTACACAAATCTCTGCTTCAAATCTGGTTTGCCCTGTCCCTGTTTATTGTCCTGCTTCGCGGGATCACCTCTGTTGCCTACAGCAGGGCTCACAAACAGCCCCCATTGCCGCGCCGCTTTTATGAGAGTCTATTCCTGGCGGGTGTGATATTGGCCGGTATTGTCTGGGGAAGCCTGGGCTGGTACATCTTTCCCGTCGCAAGTGAAAGCAACGGCCAGATGATCTTTTTTGTTGCGCTGATCGGAATTGCCGGCGGCTCAATGACCACCCTTTCCTACCGGATCCTGCCCAGCTATCTCTTTATCAGCCTGACCCTGCTGCCGCTGGTCATCAAGATCTACCGTATGCCCGGCACTCAGAACCTTTTTGTTTCCGTTGGCTTACTGGCCTATGTATTTTTTCTCCTGAAAATCATATCGACATTCCAGAAAAACAACACACAGATTCTCCTCATGGAGGAGGAGGCCCGGAAAAGGGAAAAAAAACTGCAGGTATCACAAGAGGAAGCCGAGGCCAACACCCTCTATCTTGAGTCCATTCTGCAATCTTCCACCGAAACGGCCATTATTGCAACGGACACCAATTTCCGCATCAACTACTTCAACCCAAAAGCCGAACACATTTTTGGAATGAAACGGAATGAGGTCCTGGGAAATACTATCCAGGACATCCATGCTCTGACCGGCAGGTCAGGGAAGAAATTGAACCGCTTTGATCATATTGTCGACACGGTTCGCCAGACCGGTTTCTACCAGTTTTTCATCCACCTGGGCCCGGCACACCTTAATGCCCGCATCAACAGCATCAAAGATCATAACAATCACTTTGCCGGTTTCCTGTTGATGATCAACGATATTACCGAAGAAAAACAAAAAGAAGAAAAACTGCGCAAACTATCCCGGGCTGTGGAGCAGAGCCACTCCACCATTGTCATCACTGACCTTGCCGGCAATATCGAATTTGTCAACCCGGCCTTTACCCGCTCCACAGGGTACACCCGGTCTGAAGCAATCGGTCATAACCCGAGATTATTGAAATCCGAGCTTCAGGCCAAATCTTTCTACAAGTCCATGTGGGATACGTTGACAGCCGGTAAAGTTTGGCAGGGAGAACTTCACAATAAACGCAAGGACGGCACCCTGTACTGGGAATTCGCCACCATATCACCGGTCAAAGATAAAAACGGAACCACTACTCACTATGTTGCGGTCAAAGAAGACATCACCCTTCGTAAAGAAACCGAACAACAGCTGATCAAAGCCCATTATCAGGCCGAGACGGCAAACCAGGCAAAATCAAGTTTCCTTGCCAATATGAGTCACGAGATCCGGACTCCGATCAACGGCATCATCGGCATGACCAGGCTTGCCCTGCAGGCAGATCTGAACGACAAAACACAGCACCTCCATTTTCTCACAACCATTAGTTCTCTGGCTGACACCTTGCTTGATCTCATCAACCAGATCCTTGATTTTTCTAAAATTGAAGCCGGGGAACTCCAGCTTGAAAATGAAGAATTTAATATCAGGGATACAGTGGATTCTGCCCTCCTGGCGGTAAGTGCCCCGGCAAAGGATAAAAATCTCGAGCTCACCTGTGAAATCCCTCCCGAGGTCAATACAATCGTCAGGGGAGACAGCCTCAGGCTGCAGCAGGTTCTGCTGAACCTCTTGAGCAACAGTGTCAAATTCACCGATACAGGTCAGGTGCATGTGAATGTCAGTCAGAAGGCCACAGAAGATGGCAGGCTTGAAATTCACTTTCAGGTCCGGGACACGGGCTGCGGAATCAAAAAGGAAAATATCCAGTCTGTTTTTGACAGTTTCATCCAGGGCGAGGCAGGAATCACCCGACGGTTTGGCGGAACCGGGCTGGGCCTGACCATCTGTAAAAAACTATGTGATCTGATGGGAGGAGACATCTACGTCTCCAGTGAATTCGGGGAAGGAAGCACATTCAGGTTTTATATTGTCGTTGAGAAAACCGAAAGCGAGCCCGCAGCAATTACCGAAAAAACATCAAAACCGCTGTCCCGGCTTCGCCCCCTCTACCTCCTTCTTGTTGAGGACAATGAAATCAACCGGGAGCTGGCCCGGTTGACTCTTGAAAACGATCACCACACGGTTTTAGAGGCCGAAAATGGGTTGCTGGCGTTGTCACTTCTTATGGAGCACCGCTTTGATGCTGTACTGATGGATCTCCAGATGCCGGAGATGGATGGTCTGACAGCAACCACCATTATCCGCTCCTGCGAAAATGGAATACCGCATGAACTGGCACCTCCGGAACTTGACAAAAAACTGCAGGGAACTCATGTCCCCATAATTGCCATGACGGCTCATGCCTTCAGTGGAGATAAACAAAGATGTCTGGAGGTCGGCATGGACTATTACCTGACCAAACCATTCAAACCTGAGCAGCTGTCACAGATTCTGGCTCAAGCCGTTGCTGGTGCACCTGCTGCTCCAGTTACACCAACAAACACGATAGCAACGGAGGAAGTAATGACCGATATGAGGACTCACTTCAAGAAGAGTTATGGGTTGGAGGACGAACAGATCGACCAGCTCATACTAAAATTCCGTGAAAACCTGGGCGAGAACCTGGAACAGGTCGAACGACTTATGTCAGAAGGGGATGTCACACTTCTTGCCCCTCTCTTTCATACAATCAAGGGAGTGCTGCTCAATGCCGGCCAAGGCAAACTGGCCGCTAAAACTGCAGAGCTTGAGCAACTTGCCAAGACCCCGGGCAGCCTTTCCGAAGTCATCGACCAGTATGCAGAGATACGAGCACCTCTGGAAGCAATGGTTGAAGAAGTGTGACTAATGGCCAGGGTGCAACACTCCCTTCAGCAGTCAGAGTCAGTCCAGAAGAGTGTATTTTGACGCTGACAATGACGGGCTGGCAGAACTATTTTTTCAGGGCGGCCAGCTCCCTGGCAAGAATTGTGATATGGCTCATCTCTTCTTTGATGATGAGATCCAGCTTATCCGCTCCCCATTTGGCAGGAACCATCCCCTTCATGCCAAGATAAAAAACGATTGAATCTTTCTCGGCAGCAATTGCTGAGGTCAAAATCTCCTTCATCGATTTAAAATCCATACTCTTTTTAAAAAAGACACGGGTATCGGCCAAAGCCCGCAGATACTCTGCCGCGTCCTGGTCCGGGTCAAAGGTGGCCTCCTGCTTCTCCATACCGGACAGTTCGGAGCGCATGTCAGCAAACACCTTTTCATGGTGCTTCTCCATACCTGCCAGCCTCTGCAGCAGCTCTTTGTGAGAGTCATCTTCAATGGTCTCAGCAGCCTTTTGATAAAACTTCATACCATTTCTTTCAATCTGCTCTGCCATTTCAAATACTTCATCTGCATTAAAATCATAAGCCATGGTTGATTATTTCCTCTTTTGTTTACAGATTCCGGCAGTTTTGAAAAACATCCTCGGGGGCCTGTCTGAGAACTGCAGTTTACCGGATTTACCAAAAATCACCTCAGAGGGACCACTGCAGGTGGGCTGCCGGGAGTTCTAAGCTGCTTCTGATCCGGAAGGTCACACTGTTGTCCGCTGAACTGCGAACTGCCGGACCCTCAGGTACTGCCCGAGATGATCCCAAGAAAACTAACGCCTACAAAGGCTACGAGAACAGCAACAATCAGCCATTCCAGCTTTGACTGCTTTTTCACCCTGTTTTCCATCTGTTCGTCTTATTATAAAATGATCTGAATAGTTATAAGATAGCCTAATATAACATCGACAGGTTGGAAAAAACAACACCCCAGGTACAAATCAAAGTGAACAGGATGACAAGAACCAGAGCGGTCGTTATCCATTTTTTCTGCACCTCTGCAACAATAAAACGCAAGGATTCCTTTTTCTCAACCAGCACAGATGCACCGCCAATAAAACCCAGAAATGTGCCACCAAACAGGCAGATATATATGGGATACCCTATAAAGTTATACCCTTTCTGGAGGATATCAAATGGGCAGTGATGGGTTGGCATCTCATAAAAGTAGAGTGAAATAAAAGAAATAATCGAAGCGATGGAGACCACAAAGAAAAGCATGGATGTGGCCATCAGCAGATAGCTGAGAAACCGTTTACGGAAAATAAGGCAGCCCACGCCATTTCCCAGGAAAACAATGACCGTCACATAGAAAGCAACCATCATCTCCACCACCGGCAGGGATGATAAAGAGGCTGCGACCCCTATGGAGCTGTCACTGAAAAGTGCGCCGCAGCAGGATGTTATAACATTTGGTTTCAGGTCAACAAAATAACTGTAGGTGAGCGCAGCATCAAGAAGCAGCAATGGGGCCAGAACCAGCACCATCTTATACTTGAACCGGACAAGCGGGTAATCCTCGGCTCGCTGGTCAACATAGTTGATTGCGATCCAGGTGGCTGCCAGGAAGAAAACTGCGATCTTGGTATAGAGCAGATACCAGCCGATGGGGTTGGCATTAAGCGAACCGGTGGCGCACATGGCACCGGTAAAAATCGTATGGATATCATCGACAGTGTAGATGAAGAGAAATACCGACAGCACCTCAAAACCGAGAACATAGTTCATCAGCGTTGAAATGAGATAGGTTTTCCTCTCAAGTTCCAGCTGCTCCGCAGAGGAGGACTCAATATCCCAGCGGGTAATTATCTTTATTCCCAGCAGGGAACAGAGAAGCACCATGGCTGAAACGAAAAATGAACCGACCAGAAGTGAGAGTACGGCAGGATGAAAAATCATTTTCTGCTAAGCCCTGGTAACCTTACCATCACGCATTTCAATCACGGTATTGACAATGGGATTGTCGTAGACGAGCGGGTCATGGGTGGCAATAATAATGGTTTTCCCCTGCTCATTGAGTCCTTTCATAATCCGAATAAATTCTTCTGAGAGGTTGGTGTCGAGATGGGCGGTGGGCTCATCAGCCAGGATAATCCCCGGTTCATTGACAAGAGCCCGGGCAATGGCCACCCGCTGCTGCTCACCCCCTGAAAGGTCACGCACCTTTGTACTTTTTTTAGATAGGATGTCCAGGCTGTCGAGGATCTCACAGGCCCGTGTCGCCATATCAGCCATGTCCATGTCAGACGGATAAAGAGGCAGGGTCACATTCTGGGTCACATTAATATCCCTGACAAGATTGAACTGCTGAAAGATAAAACCGAACGTATCCCGCCTGATCTCTGTGAGAAATTTCTCAGGCAGCTTGGCAACATCCCTGTCGCCAACGATGATCCTGCCCGACGTGGGACGGCACATGCAGCCGAGGAGACTGAGCAGGGAGGTCTTGCCAGACCCACTGGGTCCCTTGATGACCGTCAAGTCACCCTCCTTGATGGCAACACTGACGTCATCAACTGCCCGCACCTGGTCAACCTTGCCGCTATTGTAAACCTTACTCACCTGCTCTGTTTTGATGATTGCTGTATCACTCATTTGATCATGTTTATATAACGGTCACATTGAAAAATTGCCTTTTCAATACAATTGGTTAAGACCAGCATGACCTCTTCTGGTCCGGAGTGGTAGATGTTTGATTTGAGGGACGCCATAAACCCATCCATGGGGGCTTGGCCGCAGCCATCCGGGCTGCGGAACACCATCAAATCATACACCTACCACTCCTGCTCTTTGGAAAAAATCAATCCTCTATTTGGTTGTTAAATACCATGGCTGAATATTGTGGATAATCAGAAATAGCTTTTTTCACAGTTAAGCGGTCTGAGGTGGTGCAGTTTTTGATGTTCATGCCGGCCGGCTATAGCTTAACTATGCCGTCTGGCATGAACATCAAAAAATGTGCTGCCTCAGACCGCTTAACCACGCATGACGATGTCCGGGTCGGTAATCGCTGATTTCCATGATGGAATAATGGTGGATGCCACATAGGGCAGCACCGTTAAAAACAAAATAATAAATATATGATACGGGTTGAGGTATGGGATCGGATTAAAATCCGGAAAAACAACAGACCAGCCCTTCAGGGCGGGACTTAGAAAGGAGGCGCCAAAGAAAAAGATATGGAGGTAGCCCAGCACAATACCGCTGAGAAACGAGGTAACTGAGATGACAACGCCTTCCCAGAATTTCAACTCGAGAATATCCGATGTCTCCCAGCCAATGGCCTTGAGGATGCCGATCTCCCTTTTTTCTTCGGCACTGAGTCCTGTAGCCTTGTCCCAGGAGAGGATGCAGAAGGCAATCAACGCACCGCAAAACATTGTCAGCACCATACCGGAACGCCAGTTGAAAACAGTTTCATAGGTCCTGATAATCTCGCTTTTCATGATTGGCCGGGTATCAGGGAGCAGTGCCTTGATCTTCTGGACAATCAGTGACGTTTCCGACTCGTTATACACCTCAACAACCAGGTCTGTGGCCTTGCCGGGCAGGATTTCGAAAATAT
>JBDLID010000081.1:0-14472 GCA_039715055.1 Thermodesulfobacteriota bacterium
CTCACCCAGGCCCGCAGTGAGCTGCAGCAGTCTGAGATTGGGCTGGTGGAAGAAAAAATACGCTATATTGTCGAGTCGTATCGGTTGCGGGCGGCTCTTGGGACCCTGATAGATTTTTCCAAACCGAAGACAATGGGGTCCGGGCAGGAGATAAACTAGGATGAACTGGAAACAGTTGACCATAATTGGGTTGTTGCTACTGGCGGCGGCAGTTGTTGCGGCCAGCCGTTATGGTGGTGAAGTGGCGGTGGCAGACCGGATGCGCCTTGCCGAGGTCCGTTCCGCCGACTTTGACATCACCGTCCACACCCTGGGAGTCCTTGACGCGGCCCAGTCGCACATGATTTCATCCACCATTCGCGGCAACTCCGGTAAAATTATCTATCTCATTGAAGACGGCAGCCCGGTGGAAAAGGGCGACCTGCTGGTCCGGCTGGACCCGACCCCCTTTGAGGCCGAGGTGCATCGCCTTGAAGGCCTCGTTGCAGGACTGCAGGCAGCAGTTGAGGCCACTGAACAGCTGTTTGGCTGGGAGAAGAGCCAGGTGGAACAGAAGGAGGTCTCCTCCGCCTATGAAATCAAGGTCTCGGAGCTTGAACTCAAACGGCTGGAAGAGGGCGACGGCCCCCTCAAACTGGCCAATTTTCAGGATGAGATGAAAAAGGCCGGGGGCGAATATGAACGCTACCGCTCCTATTCAACCGAACTGCAGGGGCTGGCCGATGAGGGTTTTGGCAATCAGGCCGAGATCGGGCGTGCCAAAGAGACTGCCGCCACCTACCAGGAGAAATATCGGGCGGCAAAGAGGAATTTTGAGAGTTACCGGGATTATGTCCTGCCCTCTATGATCGAAGCGGCCCGGGCCAAGGTGGAAAATGCCAGGACAGCCATGGAACAGTCGAGGCAGGCCGGGGTCCACAAGGTCGCCAATGCAATGGCCGAGGTGAACAAGAACAGGGCAAAGCTTAAATCCGTGCAGCAGGCCCTTAAACTTGCCGGAACCGAGCTGGCCAAGACCGAGATCATGGCGCCGTTTTCAGGTATCGTCATCCTCTATGAGACCTTTCGTGACGGCCGCAAGCGAAAGCCCCGGGAAGGCGACACCGTCATCATGAATCAGCCCATCCTCTACCTGCCCGATATTTCAAATTTCATCGTCAACACCCAGGTCCGAGAGATTGACCTCCACAAGGTCTCAGTGGGGCAGGGCTGTACGGTACGGGTCGATGCCTATCCAGATCTGCTTTTTGAAGGAGAGGTCTCATTTATCGGCTCACTGGCCTCTGAGCAGGGACGCGGTCAGGGTGGCGGCAAATACTTTCAGGTCACCCTGAACCTCTCGGGCCGCGATCCCAGGCTGCGGCCCGGTATGTCGACCCGGGTCATTATCCTCTCCGACCGGCTCAAGCAGGTCCTCTCTCTGCCGGTGGCTGCCCTGTTTTTCGAAAAAGACGGGACCGTCTGTTTCCGTAAAAGCGGCACCGGCTTTGAACGTGTAGCGGTGACAGTGGGCCAGCAAAATGACGAGCTGGCGCAGATCACCCGGGGACTTGAACCTGGTGACAAGGTCAGCCTGGTACGGCCATCGGCGGACCAGCTCAACTGAGCTGAAGCATCCGGACCGGACCTGGCCGTCGACCGGATGTTTAGAAAGTTTGTCCTGATCGCCGCAATATGATTCTATTTGTTGATAGCCGGCGTCTTTTTTTACAGGCGGAGACAGGCGCTAAAAAAGAATCAAGGCCGATCAGCAGCAGGGTGGCCGGTTCTTCAGGTTACTGCTTCTTAAGATAACGCAGGGTGCAAAGTAATTGAGTGACAAAAAACTGCTGGCACGGGCGAAGGACGTCTCCAAGCATTACACCATGGGCGGCCGACGAATCGAGGTGCTCCGCTCGGTGAACCTTGACCTCATGGAAGGTGATTTCATGGCGATCATGGGCCGTTCAGGTTCCGGTAAATCGACACTGCTCCATATTCTCGGATGTCTTGATGTGCCAAGTTCCGGGACATACACCTTTGATTCCCTGGATGTGAATTCCGCTGACGATGACCAGCTCTCCCGTATTCGGGGCAGGGCTGTGGGCTTTGTCTTCCAGGACTTTCATCTCCTCTCGGCCCAGACCGTTTTTGAAAATGTTGCCCTGCCTTTTCTTTACAACAAAGTTGACCGCAAAGTGGTGCACCACAGAGTCGAAGAGGCGGTGGGCCGGGTGGGGCTGAGCGACCGGCTTGAACACCGCCCTTCAGAGCTGTCCGGTGGTGAGATGCAGCGGGTGGCCATTGCCCGTGCCCTTGTTGTTCAGCCCAGGGTGATCCTTGCCGATGAACCCACCGGCAACCTGGATGAGGAGTCGAGCCGGGAGGTGATGCGGATTTTTACCAGCCTCCATAACCTGGGAGTAACCATTGTCATGGTCACCCACGATAAGGAGGTGGCGGCCAGGGCCGAAACGATCCGGGTTCTCAGGCAGGGGCAGCTGGAAAGAGAGGAGGCCGCAGCCGGTGTCAGTTGAACGAAAACAAGGGGCTCAGAGATGAAGTTCCTGCTCTACCTCCAGGCTGCGGTCGGCTCACTGCTCCAGCACAAGCTGCGTTCTTTTCTGTCAGTGCTCGGAATTATCTGCGGGGTGGCCGCTGTATTTGCCATTCTCGCCATCGGTGAGGGGGCACGCCGCGAAGTGCTCAGCTCCATTTCCCGGCTCGGACTCAATAATATCATCCTCCGCTCACTGGATCCCGGTGAGCAGAATAATTTTTCCGGCAAGACCTACGGAGGCCTCAAACAGAGCGACCGTGGTCATCTCCTGGCAACTGTTCCCATGGTGGAAAATGCTGCAATGGCACGGGAACTGACCGGCCTCGTTGTCCTCGCCGATGAACAGCTGCGTCTGCCTCTATTAGCCTGTACCCCCGGCTATCGTGACCTTCTCAGCTTCAATCTCTCTGCCGGACGTTTTATAAGCGACAGCGATGATAAAGACGAGGCCCTGGTCTGTGTTCTGGGTGGCGGGGTTTATAAAAAGATCGGGGTTGAAGGGCGGCTCGGCGGCATGCTTCGTATCGGTAAGCTGCTGTTTCGGGTGGTGGGGATCCTCGAGGAGAGCGGAGTGGAGAAAAATGTCAAATCTCCGGTGGGTACAAGAGATATCGACGGAACGATTTTCATCCCGTTTTCCAGCCACCGCTACCTTGTAGCATCGCAAAACCGTGGAGCTGAGCCCGACGTCAGCGAGCTGTTGATTCGTATCAGGGAAGCTGACCAGGTTGAGGACAGCGTCGACTTGATCAGGCGTGTGCTTGAGGTCTCCCGGGAGGGGGAGCCGACGGTTCAGGTTATTGTCCCCAGGGAACTGCTCCGCCAGTCCCGTAAGACCCAGCGCATCTTTTCCCTTGTCCTCGGATCCATCGGCACCATCTCTCTTCTGGTGGGCGGCATCGGCATCATGAATGTGATGCTGGCAACGGTTTCGGAACGGACCCGGGAGGTGGGCTTGCGACGGGCGGTGGGAGCCACCAAAAAGCAGATTACGGCCCAGTTCCTTGCCGAGTCTATTCTGTTGACCTCGGTGGGCGGGGTGCTGGGTCTTGTCGCCGGTCTGGCGGCTGCCGTAATCATCTCCACCTTTGCCGGCTGGCCCACCGGAGTGAGTCTCACCGCCCTGCTGCTGCCGCTCTTGATGTCGGTGGCGGTGGGTGGCTTTTTCGGACTCTACCCTGCGGTCAAGGCTGCTGCAATGGATCCGGTACACGCCCTGCGATACGTCTGAAGCTGAGATTGTAAATCCAACCTTATACTCCTTGTTGCGGAACCACCAAACAATGGTGGCGGAAAATTCACCGTGGTGCTAAATTGTACTGTTTACCATTGATTGGGTGATCATGGGTCGTCTGTTTCGCCGGCCGGCTCGTAACCTTTTAAATTTTCGATATCTGAAACTACTTTTCGGAGCAAACCTTGGATCTTTCAGTCGTCATTCCCCTGTATAACGAAGAAGAAAATGTGGTGGAGCTGCACCGGGAGCTCCGGGAGGTCCTTGATACTCTGGACAAGCGGTCCGAGATAGTCATTATCGATGACGGTTCGAGCGACAACAGCCTCAAGCTGCTCAACGAAATCGGCGAAAAGGATCCGGATCTGGTGGTGGTCTCGTTTCGCCGTAATTTCGGTCAGACTGCCGCCATGGCCGCCGGCTTTGACCAGGCCATGGGGGAGGTGATCATCACCATGGACGGGGATCTCCAGAATGACCCCCACGATATCCCCCAGATGCTGACCAAACTCGATGAGGGCTATGATGTGGTGACCGGCTGGCGGCATGATCGCCAGGACGCCTTTCTCAACCGTAAGCTGCCGTCGATGATTGCCAATAAGATCATCTCGAAGACCACAGGTGTAGGGCTCCATGATTACGGCTGTACGCTGAAGGCCTTTCGCCGGGAAGTGGTCAAGGAGATCAGGCTCTATGGTGAGATGCACCGTTTCATCCCGGCCATTGCCTCGGGTATGGGGATCTCCTTTACAGAGGTCAAGGTGAACCATCGACCGCGTCGCTTCGGCACATCCAAGTACGGAATTTCCCGTACCATCAGGGTGGTTCTTGATCTGCTCACCGTCAAGTTTCTGCTCAGCTATTCCACCAGGCCCATTCAGGTATTCGGTCTGCTCGGCGTCATTTCAGGGGGCCTTGGTTTCGGAATCGCCCTGATCATGACCATTCAGCGTCAGTTCTTCGATATACCGCTCGGCAACCGGCCGCTTTTGTTTCTGGCCATCCTCCTGATCATGATCGGCTTTCAGTTTGTCACCATGGGGCTGCTCGCCGAATTGCAGGCCCGTACCTATCACGAGTCACAGTCCAAACCCATCTATTACATCAAAAAGATCTACGGCAGAGACGATGAGGACGCCGGGGGGGATGATGCAGGGTGATCCCTCCCTTATAGAGATCATCATTCCAAACCTCAACGGGAGGGCGCTGCTTTCTGACTGCCTTCAATCCCTGCGCATCCAGACCTTTGAGGATTTCCGCGTTACTGTCGTTGATAACGGTTCAAAGGATGGCTCGGCTGAAATGATGAAGGAGACCTTTCCGGAGGTCAACCTCATTGCTCTGCCTGAAAATCTCGGCTTTGCAGGCGGGGTCAACCGGGGGATCAGAGCTGCCGCCTCACCGCTAATCCTGCTGCTCAATAACGATATCGAGATGGCTCCGGACTGTTTGGAAAAACTGGTCCGGGTCGTGCAGGACAAGAGTGACTACAGCTCATTTGCCCTCAAAATGCTCAGCTATCATCAGCGGGATACCCTTGATGGTGCCGGTGATGCGGTATTAAGAGGGGGAGTCGGCTACCGGCTGGGCACCATGGAAAAGGATACTCCGCTTTACGACCACTCCCGTGAGGTTTTTGGTGCTTGTGCAGGTGCGGCACTTTACCGGCGCGAGTTTTTTGAGACCGTAGGACTCTTTGATGAGGACTTCTTTGCCTATCTTGAAGATGTGGATCTCAATATGCGGGCCAGACGGCTGGGGCTTACCTGTTATTACGTTGGCAACGCCGTTGTCTTTCATGTCGGCAGTGCCACCAGCGGGTCCAAGATTAATTCGTTCACCGTTTCCCAGACCAGTCGCAATAACCTCTTTGTTCTGTTGAAAAATTACCCGGCCGGACTCTGGTTCCGTTTTTTTCCGGCCATCTGCATCTATCAGTTTTTCTGGCTGCTCTTTGTCGTTAAAAAAATGAAACTTCTCTCCTGCCTGGTGGGTTGGTCAAAGGCACTCCTGAAAATTCCGCTCATGCTGGCAAAGAGAAAAACCATTGAGGAGACTGCGCGTATCGACCAGCGCAGCTTTGCAGCCATGGTGACTGCATCGGAGGCGGAAGTCATCGACTCTATCATGGCCCGGCGGTCCAGTGAGGGCAAGACAAACGGTTTGTTTCACCTCTACCGGCGACTGCTTCTGCCCGGGGAGGCGTAATGGAGCGGGTCGCGGCAGTGGTGGTCTGTCACAATTCGGCAGCGGTGATCGACCGCTGTCTCAATGACCTCAACTCCCAGAGTCGACCCGTTGACGAGATCGTCGTCGTTGACTCCGGTTCCACCGATACCAACTATCTTCAGAGGTTGGAGGACAGAGATAATATCCGTCTGCTCCGCCGAAAAAATATCGGTTTTGCTCAAGCCAACAATGAAGCTGTCGCCTGTCTCCTGCAGCCCGCTGATGTAGTTGTCTTCGTCAATCCGGATGCCTTTCTAAGCCCTGACACGGTGGCCATTGGTCTCAGTCGCCTGAAAAACCGCCCGGAGCTGGCCGTGGTATCTGGCCGGCTGCTTGGCTGGGATCTTGAGAAAAATTGTCCCGGCGGCCGAATAGATTCTGCCGGAATATTTCGCAAATGGTACGGAAGATGGTATGATCGTGGTCAGGGAGAGATTGACCGGGGCCAGTATGAGACTCGCTGTGATGTACCGGCCCTCTGTGGAGCGTTGATGATCTGTCGGTCGGAGGCGCTGGCCCGGTTTGACGGCGTGATTTTCGATTCTGATTTCTTCCTCTACAAAGAGGATATTGAACTGTCTCTGCGCTTGAGAAAATATGGCTGGAGCCTGGAGTATGATCCTGGGATTACGGCATATCACTGTCGCGGCTGGCAGCGTAATCGAAAAAAAATCGACCAGCAGCTGAAGCTTCATGCCGCCGAAAGTGAGCTCCTTCTCTATAAAAAGCACCCGTCGCCATACATGGCCTGGGCGCTTTTCAAGTGGTTGCTGGTAAGGCTTTTTCATATTTGAGCACTGAACATTTTTCGGAAAAACAGTCACGAAAATGGAAAAATCTCAGGATAATAGTCAAAAATCAACCATTTCGGTGATTATACCCACCTATAACGGTGCCGAGACCCTGCGGGAACTTCTGGCCGCCCTTGGCCAGCAGACCGTGCACTGCGATGAAGTGCTCGTTGTCGACTCCTCGTCCACGGACCGTACACTGCTCATTGCCCGCGACTTTGGCGCGGAAACCATCGTCATTCCC
This sequence comes from Thermodesulfobacteriota bacterium, assembly GCA_039715055.1. Classification (GTDB taxonomy): domain Bacteria; phylum Desulfobacterota; class Desulfobulbia; order Desulfobulbales; family Desulfocapsaceae; genus JBDLID01. The sequence continues at coordinate 7,038 of JBDLID010000081.1, forward strand.
CACGAAGAGTTTGACCATGGCGGAACGCGTTCCATGGCGGCCCGCCAAGTGAAAGGTGATATCCTGGTCTTTATGACCCAGGACGCCATTCCCGATGACAATAACGCCCTGGAAAAGCTGGTCGCACCGATTCTTGATGATTCATCAATCGGGGTCAGTTACGGCCGCCAGCTGCCATTCTATGATGCCTCCGTTTTTGCCGCCCATCTGCGCCGGTTCAACTACCCGGAGGAATCAGAGGTCCGCAGTTTTGAGGACAAAGAGCGACTGGGCATCAAAACCGTTTTTGTTTCCAACTCCTTTGCCGCCTACCCGAAAAAATTATTGGCAGAAGTCGACTATTTTCAGTCTGATCTGATTTTCGGTGAGGATACCTGTGCCGCAGGCAGGTTGCTGAAACAGGGTTACGGGGTGGCCTACGCCGCCGATGCCAGAGTGCATCACTCCCATAACTACAGCTGGCGCCAGGAATTTCAGCGTTCCTTTGACATCGGTGTTCTGCACACCAGTGAACAGTGGCTGCTCAAGACATTCGGCAGGGCCGAGGGGCAGGGGATGCGATATGTTCGATCGGAGATAGGCGCACTTTGGCAACAGGATGAAATGATCCTCTTGCCAAGTTGCCTCTGTCGAAATATATTGAAGCTTCTGGGGTACAGGTTGGGGCGGATATTCAGGCTGCTGCCGAAAAAAATTGTTCCCTTACTCAGTTTACACTCATCGTGGTGGTCGAAAGAAATGGACCGTTCCTGATTGATCGGGACACCATGATGTCCAGGATAGTCATTTTGTAAAAATTCACCGGATTCCGGGCCCAGGCTCTGACCGGTATATGAGGGGTCGGCAGAGATTCCACCCCTTGCCATGGTTTGCCATGAATATGCTCTCCACAAATCTGCGTCAGCAGAGCTCCATCATGGCCAGAGTGCTCCACCTGGTGGATTGCGGCCTGGTCGTGACCTACCTGTGGCTTCTCCTTCAGTGGTACCGGGTGCCCTGGAGTGCGTATTACACCCGCTTCGGTGTGGTGACGCTGATCCTCTGCCTCATCTTTTTTCAATCCTTTCATCTATATCGATCCTGGCGGGGCTGGAAACTATACCAGGAATTTTTTGTCATCATCAAGGCCTGGGGGACGGTGATCGGCTGTCTGCTCTTCTTTTTCTTCATCATGAAGATCTCCCATGCCTATTCCCGGCTGATCTTTATGATCTGGTCGCTCTCCACCCCTTTTCTGATCTTTGTCATCCATGTCATGGCCCGCAAAGCCCTTCGCTACTTCCGCAGCAGGGGAAAAAATGTCCGCCATGCCGTGGTGGCCGGTGCCGGTGAGCTGGGGCTGAACCTTGCCAAGGAACTTGAGCTGATTCCCTGGGCCGGCATCGAGGTGATCGGTTTCTTTGACGATAAGCTCTCAGAGAGTGAGGAACTCGAGGCCATGGACAAGGAGATCATCGGTGATCTCTCTGAGCTGCCTGAGTACCTTGCCACAAATGATATCGACTACGTCTACATTGCCCTGCCCATGCGGGCGGAGCGAAAGATTTTTAAAATTTTAAGGGAGTGCCGCAGTCTCGGTGCCCGGATCTACCTGGTTCCGGACCTCTATGTTTACGGACTGCATCATGCCGAGATTCAATCGCTGGGCAACCTGCTCATTCTCAACTTCAACCCCAATACTGAATGGAAACGAAGTTTTGATGTGATTTTTTCCTTTCTGGCCGTGTTGTTTACCCTGCCGCTGACCCTGGTGATTGCCTTTCTCGTCAAGTTTGAAGACGGCGGGCCTGTCTTTTACAAGCACCGGCGGATTACAGCCACCGGTAAAGATTTTGGCTGCCTCAAGTTCAGAACCATGCATGAAAATGCCGATGAACGACTGGAGTCCCTTCTGGCAGAGGACCCCGAGTTGCGTCGTGAATGGGATCAGACCTTCAAGCTGAAAAACGATCCGCGCATCACCCGCATCGGCCGCTTCCTGCGCAAGACCAGCCTGGACGAGCTGCCCCAGTTTATCAATGTCCTCAAGGGCGAGATGAGCGTGGTTGGAGCCCGGCCCATAGTCGATCAGGAGCTGACCAGTTTTTACAAGGATTCTGCCGGCCGCTACTGTTCCATGAAGCCGGGTATCACCGGCCCCTGGCAGGTGGGCCCCCGTTCAGACACCACCGACTACGATCAGCGGGTCGAGCTCGATGACTGGTATATCCTCAATCACTCGCTGTGGAACGACCTCAAAATTATTGTCAAAACGATCCGCTGTGTCTGGCGCGGAAGGGGTGCCTACTGACAGATGGTCTTCAGCTCAATACTTTTCCTCTTTCTCTTCCTGCCTGTAACTCTACTGCTCTACCTGATTGTCGGTCCCAGGTTTCGCAATTCTCTGTTACTCCTGATGAGCCTGCTTTTCTATGCCTGGGGGGAGAAGGGCTACCTGCTGCTCATGGTTTGCTCCATTGCTGCAAACTATTTTTTCGGTCGATTTATTGCGGCAGCCAGTACAGAAAAGAAAAAATATCTGGTGGCCGCAGCTGTTGCATTGAATTTAGCGCCGCTGGTATTTTTCAAATACTCTTCGTTTTTTTCAGTGGTTGCTGAAGATGTCCTGTCTCTTGTCGGAATCTCATCCAATCTTGCTTTTAGCCCCCTGCACCTGCCCATTGGTATCTCCTTTTTCACCTTCCAGGCTATCTCCTATATCATTGACGTGGCCCGCAGGGTGAGCCCGCCACAGAAAAATATCCTCGATATCGGGCTTTACATTACTTTCTTCCCCCAGTTGATCGCGGGCCCCATTGTCCGATATCATGATATCGCCGCCCAGATTGCCAGTCGCAGGACCAGGCTTGAGGATTTTTCCTGCGGAGTGGAACGTTTTATTATCGGTCTTGCCAAAAAGGTGCTGATCGCCAATCAGATGGCAGTCATTGGTGATCTTGTTTTCGGGTTTGGACCGGGTGAGCTGGGAATGGCTACAGCCTGGCTCGGGGTAATCTGCTATACGCTCCAGATCTATTTTGATTTTTCCGGTTATTCCGATATGGCCATCGGCCTGGCAAGGATGTTCGGTTTTCGTTTGCTTGAAAATTTCAACTATCCCTATATCTCCCGCTCTGTTCAGGAGTTCTGGCGTCGCTGGCATATTTCACTGTCCAACTGGTTCCGCGATTATCTTTATATCCCGCTGGGTGGTAACCGTGGTTCCAGTGGCAGAACCTGTTTCAACCTGCTGCTGGTCTTTTTTCTCTGCGGTTTCTGGCACGGTGCGTCCTGGAATTTCATCATCTGGGGACTGTTCCACGGATTTTTTCTTGTTCTCGAGCGGAGCCGTTTTGGTATAATCTTAAAACAGCTGCCCGCTGTGGTCCGACATCTTTACGTTCTCCTGGTGGTGGTCAACGGCTGGGTTTTTTTTCGGGCCGAGAGCATCGACCAGGCAGGGAATTTCTTCACTGCCATGTATGGACTGGGCGAGGGCGCAGGTGTTAATCCGTTTCTGGCCATTGGCATGGACCCGCTCTTTATGATTAGCTTAGTACTGGCACTGCTTCTCTCAACACCGTTGTGGGGATGGATCTGCGTAAGAGCCGGAAAAATGACAACAACCATGGAAGAGCGTCCCTCAGGATTCGGCAGCCAGGTGACCAGGACTGTCTGGCTGTCGACCCTGCTTCTTCTCACCGCAACCACACTGGCAGTTGATGCCTATAATCCGTTCATCTATTTTCGTTTTTAAAAGATGTTGGCCAGGCGAACTGTTTCGGTAACTGTTAAGCTTTGTTCTTTCGGCCACCTTGAAAAATTCGAATTTTTCAAGGTGGCCTCAACTCATCAGGCAGGGGAAGATAATATTGGCAAAAAGTGACGAGCAGCACCGGTTGTTTTTTGAAAACACTACCATTGGGATCATCTACTATTCAAAGGATGGAGTCATCACCGATGCCAATGAGGCGGTCTGCAAAATATTTGGCTCCTCGGCTGACCAGTTAATCGGTCTTTCCACCGCCGACGTTCCGGACAAGGAGTTTGCCCGGGAAATCCTGCGTTCACTGCAGGGGGAAAAGGGTCATTACAAGGGGCGCTACGTCTCCCATACCGGAAAAAAAGAGGTGTTTATCAGGGCCGAATGGGTGCCCATCCTGGAAGAGGGCCGGGTTGTTTCCGGTGTGGGGATCATCGAGGACTATACTGGCCGCCAGAAAGCGGAAGATGCCCTTAAGGAGAGCGAACGGAAATATCGTCTGCTGGCTGAGAATTCACCCGATATGATCTATAGAATGTTCATCCCTGAGGGCCGCTACGATTATGTCAGCCCTTCATCAGCTGAAATTATCGGGTATTCCCCCCGGGAGTGTTATGACACCCCGTTGCTGATCTCTGAAATTATTCATCCTGACTGGAGGGAGTATTTCGATCTTCACTGGGAAAGGCTCAAGCAGGGCAAGGCTCCGGCAACATACGACTACCAGGTTATTCACAAAGACGGCAGTGAACGCTGGCTGAACCAGCGAAATATTATTGAAAATGGGGAAGATGGCCTTCCCATCGCCATTGTCGGTCTCGTCACGGATGTCACCGCCAGAAGGCAATTGGAAAATGCTCTGCGTGAGAGTGAGGAGCGATTCAGGACCCTGTTTGATGCGGCCCAGGACGGTATACTGATGGCTGATGCTGAAGGTAAACGCTTTATTGACGCCAACCCGGCCATGTGCAAGATGCTCGGCTACAATGTGGAAGAGTTGACATACCTTGGTATCACCGATATTCATCCACCTGAAATCGTTTCTTATATTCTGGGGCAGTTTGCCAGGCTGGCCAGGCAGGAAATCTCTGTGCTTCATGACCTTCCGATTCTTCGTAAGGACGGTTCTGTCTTTTATGCTGATATCGCCAATTCTCTCCTCACGGTTGGCGGACAACCCTGTGTCGCCGGCTTCTATCGGGATATTACCAGCAAAAAGGATATTGAACAGCAGCTGAGCCAGGCTCAGAAGATGGAGGCCATCGGTACATTGGCCGGAGGAATTGCCCATGACTTCAACAATATCCTTGGAGCGATGCTGGGATATGCGGAGATGGCAAAAGACCAGACCGAGGAGGGATCCGGGCTCCATGAAGATATGGAACAGATTCTGGTGGCTGGCACCAGGGCGAAAAATCTTGTCGATCAGATCCTCGCCTTCAGCCGTCAGACCGAATCGGAGCAGATTCCACTACAGTTCCAGCTGCTGCTCAAGGAGACGGTCAAGCTCCTGAGGTCTTCCATTCCCACCACCATCACCATTGAGGAGAATATTGACGGGGAGTGCGGGATGATCCGTGCCAACCCCACCCAACTGCACCAGGTGGTCATGAATCTCTGCACCAATGGGTATCATGCCATGGAAGAGAAGGGTGGGACTTTGAGTGTATCGCTTTCCAGGGAGAATCTGGATAGTGGTGATCTACGGGATGAAATTTCGTTGAAACCGGGACCCTATGTGCGGCTGTCGGTGAGGGACACCGGCCCCGGCATTGATCCGGCAATTATTCATCAGATATTCAACCCCTACTTCACAACCAAAGAGGTAGGTAAGGGGACCGGCCTGGGACTATCTGTCGTCGACGGGATAGTCAAGAGTCATGGAGGCATGATCAGGTTTGCAAGCCAGTGGCAGGAGGGAACCGTTTTCCATATCTATTTCCCCGAGGCCATGGACACCAGTGAGGAGAACCTGGAAGCTGAAGAGGACGTCTTAACAGGGCACGAACGGATACTTTTTGTTGATGACGAGGAGATTCTGGTGGACATGGCAACACAGCTCCTTGAGCGGTTTGGCTATCGTGTTACCGCATACACCGACAGTCTCGAAGCCCTCAGGATGTTCAAAGAGGAACCGGACCAGTTCGATATGCTCATCACTGATCAGACAATGCCCGGCATCACCGGAGCTGACCTGGCCAGGGAAATCTTTACTGTTCGGCCCGGCTTTCCTGTCATTCTCACCACCGGCTACAGCAGCGTTATAAGCGAAGAAGAGGCACTGGCTCTCGGTATCAGCGGCTACCTGATGAAGCCCATTCTGAAAAACGATATCCTCCCCCTGATTCAAAGGATCTTGAGCAGTAAAGAGGAGATCTGACCGGAACGTAATCTGTTCGATAAATCAGATCGGCGGGGCGATTGTCACTACGATGCGCATATCGGTGGTTGCCCTTACCCCATGGGGTTCAGCAATATCGGAGATCAGCATCGCACCGGTCTTTGCCTCGATGACCACATCGTCGTCAGCTAAAAACTCACCCTCACCCTCAATCACCAGGATGGACAGCTGGCCTTCAAGGTCATGGGAGTGGATGGGGAAGAGCGCTCCTTTGACCAGGTTGAAGTTGAGGATTTTGAAAAACTCGGAGTCGTGGAGGACGATGGATTTCATGCCCAGAGGGTTGAATTCCCTTGTTTCATCCAGTTCGATTTTTTTCATGGCCAGTTCCTTTGTTTTCTGGGTTTATGCAGTGATTGAGCTAAGAGTCAGGTTACGATTCCATCAAAAGTATAGCCGAACAGTTCGATATCTTTTTTGAAAAACTGTGCCACCTTCTCGCGTCCCTTGTCACTGTAATAGGTACGGTAGTCACTGTGCCTTGTTTTATTGCGGTGGGGCAACCGGGCGTCAAGGCTGAGATGACTGCAGATTTGAGCAAAGTCTTCTTCGAGCCTTTCGAAATAACCGATAAAGTCGGTGAGCAGTCGGCCTTCCCCGTCAGTGACCATTCCAAACTGGTGCATCCCGTTCCGTTTCAGTTCCCAGTCCAGGTAGTCATCGAAATTGTTCATTTCCTGGATCATCTGGTGGCGGTGATGTTTGGTGTTTTTCTGCAGAAAGTGGTAGCGGGAAACCATCCGGTCCCACGGGTTGCGGACAAAGGCGAACTTGTAAAGCGACTCAAAGACCTCCGGCGGCAATACACTCCGGGCTCCGGCAAGGGTGGCGTGCTGACCGAACTCGGCGTGGCGGTAGAGACCGCCGATCCGGTTGAGTGATCCCAGGAGCACCAGGCGCTTGCGGATCTTGTTGCCGGTCAACGGTGGCCGGAATTGTGCCAGTCCTTCCTCAATGGAAGATCCCGCCGCCTTGGCGATATGAACAAAGAGAAAGCGGTGGTTGTAAGAGATAAGCATCTGAAGGGGTAAGCTTTCCAGCTGATGAGTCAGAGTTAAACTTTCTACAGATTGTTTTTAAGCAACGTTTCCATCAATAGCTGAGGTGCTCCCTGGGCATGCGGATCGATATCGACCAGCGGCTGCTCCCTGCGTTCAGCCATTCGAATAGCCGTGGAATCCGGGAAAAATGCAATGGGAGCCTTTCCGAGCTCCTTTTCAAGAAAGTCCCGGTCCTCGTCACCCATAATCAGGTTGCCGATGAAGTCGACTCTGGGGATGTGAACGTCTGCG
>JBDLID010000082.1:0-13950 GCA_039715055.1 Thermodesulfobacteriota bacterium
AAGTTCCCCGCCGGAGTATGCGTCTGTGTCTTTTCTCATCATCCTCCTCATTTTTCTCGGTTGTCTTGCACTGATCTTTGGAGTACTCGCCTTTCTCATGGAACGTCGATACAGGAGGCTCCTTGACAGGACGGACACCCTTGCCGAAAACAACCACAACCTGGAACTTTATAAAAAAGCTGTCGAGCAGAGTGAAAACAGTATTGTCATCATGGATGAAGAAGGGCAAATTTTATATGTAAACCCCTACTTCAGTAAACTCACCGGATATACCCATGATGAGATCTACGGCCGTAACTCAAATATTCTCCGATCACGTAATTTAAAGGACTCGGAGTATTCCAGCATGTGGCGTACTCTCAAAGACGGCAAGCCGTGGAAAGGCATACTCCAGAATAAAAAGCATAATGGCCGGCTCTACTGGGAGGAGGCCACAATTTCTCCAATATTCAACTCAGCCGGCGAGCATACCAATTTCATCGCGGTCAAGGAGGATATTACCGACCGGGTCAACCTGATGGAGAGAATGCAGCGGGAAAAAGAGAAGCTGCAGCTCACTGTTGAGCATTCGGGATTCGGCATCGCGACAATCAGCCAGCGTAAGATTGCCTGGTGCAACCAGACCGGTCTTGAACTTTTCGGTTACTCAGCGGAAACGGAAGTCCTTGGCCAGTCAACACGAATTTTTTTTCCCAGCCAGGAGGCCTTTGTTGACATAGGCACGCGGTATGTGGAGCATTTCAGAAACAGTAAAAAGCTGCTGAGGCTTGAGACTCAGCTTCAGAAAAAAGACGGCACCCTGTTCTGGTGCGCCATCACCGGAAAACCGCTGGACATGGCCTACCAGGAAAAAGGATATACCTGGATTATCGAGGACATTACCAAAAGGAAAGCTAACCGAGACGCCCTTCACAGGGCCAAAACAGCAGCCGAATCCGCCAATGAGATGAAGAGCAGGATGCTGGCCAACATCAGCCATGATATCCGCACACCGCTGCATGGTGTGATGGGTACATTCAGCATGCTGACGACCACCGCCCTGACTGCCGAACAGCTGCAGATTGTCTCCGGCGGCCTGGAGGCCTCAAACTATCTGCTGGCCCTGCTCAACAGCCTGCTGGATCTCTCCAAGATCGAGGCAGGTCAGCTGGTCATCGATAAACACCCATTTGAAATCCAGGATGTCCTCACCGGCCTGGGAAATATCTTTTCCAGTCGGTTTGAGAAGAAGGGGATCATTTTTTCCTGCAACACCGCTGAAAATCTGCCGGAAGTACTGGTTGGTGATTCCATGAGAATCAAGCAGATTCTCGTCAACCTGGTCGGCAACAGTCTTAAATTCACTGAAAAGGGCACCATTTCCGTCGACATTCAGGGGGAACAGCAGGATGATGGGGATATAAAGATCCTCTGTCATGTTACGGACAGCGGCATTGGTATTCCCGAAGAAAAACAACAGGGGCTTTTTGAGGCATTTGCCCAGGCTGACATTTCCATCAGCCGGGATTACGGGGGCAGCGGACTCGGTTTATCCATATCAAAAGAACTCTGTACTCTCATGGGTGGAAAGATCTGGTTTCAAAGTGTCCCCGGACAGGGAACCACATTTTCGTTCAGTCTCGTCTGCGGTGTAGGAAGAAAACAGGATCTGGAAAAGAAAATCGAACCGACCGGCCACCTCCCTGATCAGAAAACACAGCCACCCAGAAACATCCTTCTGGTCGATGACGACCTGGGTAATCTCGAACTTTTACAAATAATGTTCAATGGCAGCGGCCATACAACGACGACAGCCTCCAATGGCCGAACAGCTCTGGAGGCAATGTTGAAGACCTCCTTTGATGTCATCTTCATGGATATGCAGATGCCGGTCATGGATGGAGTGACGACGACACGAATAATCCGTGCCTGCGAATCCGGCTCGGTGTCCGAACCCCAATTTGAGCAATACACAGAACTAACCCGGCCCCTGCAGAAAGCAATAGCGAGCACCTACACGCCGATCATCGCCCTGACCGGAACCGAACGAAAAGAAGATATAGAACGATGCAAAAACGCTGGTGTTGATGATTTTTTCATCAAGCCCTTTTTTCCCAATCAGCTGGAGACGGTTCTTTCCAGGTTGTGATCTCTACAGGCCCACATGGCTGCCTCTCCTGCTCCCTTCCCCGCAGTTCGCCGGGTCCATTGTTCCTCTGAAACAAGCGAGACAGCAACCGGTTAAAAATCCCCTTTCCCATCAGTGCCTCCAGGGACAAGAGCGTAAGTTTCTCTTCTCACCTGGCTTGTTTTTTGACTTCATGGCATCGATGCCCTACCATAAAAATAGAGGAATAATCATTTCAGGGCACCTTGAAAAATTGCCTTTCAGGCCAAACTCTTCGTTACGAGAAAAATTTTATCCTCGGAATATCATTCATATGCCTGCGGTAAAATTTTTCTCGTGCCTCGATTCTGACCTGAAATAATAATTTTTCGAGGTACCCTTCAGGGAAAAACAGATCGGGTTGTCAATTGCTGACCGTGGAGGCTTTTCATGTCACACAACAATTGTATTTTTTGCAAAATTCTGCAGGGGAGTCTACCTTACAAATTCTACGAAAATGAGGCCTTCCTCGGTATCCTTGACGTTAACCCACTGGTCCTGGGACACTCCCTTCTCATCCCTAAAACCCATTATGCCGATGCCCGGCAGTTTCCAAAAGAAGTCGCCTCACTCTACATGGTATCAATCCAGGAGATCATCGCTATCCTGGAGGTAAATATTGAAGGGGTGTGCGATTTTACCATCTGCCAATCCATTGGTGTGTCAGCCTTTCAGACAGTTCCTCACGGTCACTCCCATATCATCCCCCGTACCCCAAATGACATTATCGGTCCCCTGCCGGTTGATCGGGCCTGGCCGGTTCAACTGAGAGAACCTCTGGATGAAGGATGGGCCCGATCCTTCATCAAAAAAACAAGTGACACCTCTCACCGGAAAAAAATGATCTAAAGAACATACGGAACATACTACCCCTTGATCACCGCCAGAGGCTTGAGAGTGACGACAACCTCCACCAGGTCAAGCTGGTTCTCAATGACCCGGTCAATCTCCTTATAGGCCCCTGGAGCTTCATCAAGATCACGACGGGACCGGACACCATGGATAATGCCCTGGTTATCAAGATATTTCTTTTCATCGGCCAGATCGAGGCTGCGCCTGGCCTGTTTACGCCCCATCTTTCGTCCTGCACCGTGGGAACACGATTCAAAACTGTCCCGGTTACCCCTGCCGCGAACCAGATAACTTGGCGTCCCCTGAGATCCCGGGATAATGCCAATTTCCCCTGACCGGGCCCTGGTGGCACCTTTACGGTGAACCATCAGTTCCCGCCGGTCGTGGATTTCACGGGCGGCGTAATTATGAGCAATGTTGATGAGCTCCCCGAAATGGACCGGACCAGCCAGCATCAGCAGGGCCTCCCTGACCCGTTCCATCATCAGTTTACGGTTTGCATAGGCAAAATCAACGCAGTAATTCATCTCCTGGAGGTAATTCCAGCCCTCGTCACTGTCCACCGGCAGAAAGGCCAACTGGTAGCTCTTGGGGATGTTTGAACCAAACCGGCGGGCAAGCCTTGCGGCCAGCTGGTTGTAATAACTGGCCACCTTGTAGCCGAGATTCCTGCTGCCCGAGTGAATCATGATCCAGATATGATGGTCACTGCCCTGCTGGATTTCGATAAAATGATTACCGCCGCCAAGGGTACCGAGCTGGGTACGACCGTTTTCATACTCCCGGGAGACCACCGGAAGCTCGCTTACTCCAATGCCGGATTGAGATCGGGGCATCAGCCGCGAGTCCCTGGGTTTTTTGTGGTGCTTGAAACCCAGCGGTACACTCTTTCTGATGAGGGCCATCAACTCTTTGAGGTGGTTCCGATCCAGCGAAGTCAGCGAGGTCTGCTGGGCACACATGCCGCAGCCGATATCAACTCCCACCGCGTTGGGAATCACCACACCCGTGGTGGCCATGACTCCGCCGATGGGCATACCGTACCCTAAATGGGCATCGGGCATCACTGCGATGTGACTGTGAACAAAATCCAGGTTGGCTAGATTTTTTGCCTGATCCATAGCCCCGCGATCGATATCGTCGAGCCACAGTTTGATTGGTTTTTTCTCCGTCTTTACAGTGCGCTTCATGACGACTCTTCCCCGCCATTTACCATCTTTAAAAACTTGCGCCAGGATAGAGGCTCTCCCCAGCTGGCCATGGTTGTCCTGAGAAGAAAATCTCTGGCAGGTATGCTGCCGTCGTAGGTATCCACCGCCTCGACAAGATAACGGACATGGTATCCGCGAAAATGAAGCTCCTGGGCAGTTGATAAAATACAGCAGTCAAGGGTGAGACCAATCAGGACAATACGCAGTTCCTCGTCCGGAGGCCCCAACAGCCTGGAAAACCAGCTGTCCAGCCCTGCAGGGTCAGGAACCGGCAGACCGGGCTCAGCATCGCCCTTCTCACTTTTTTCCCGAACCCAGGCAGGCGAGTGGGTTGACTTGACCCGGGGCTCGCCGTTGCGTAGTCCGGCAGCAATGATGGATTGATACCCCTCTGAGCCGGGGATGCAGTAAGATAACTGGTCGGTCAGGCGCGGCTGCCGGTAATCGGAGATGATTTCAGCAATCTGCAGACCGTTGGCCAGGCAATAGGGCAAAAGGGTTTCGGTAATAAAGTCCACACAGGGACGCGGCTGATAACAGAACCCACCCGGTTCGGTAAATTCCTTTTGAAGGTCTATTGCAAGAAGATGAAAACGAGTCATACTCCGGCCTCATTGGAAAAACGTTATTTTTCTCCAATAGTATCATGGCCTGCCTAAAAGGAAAATGGCAGGTGTCACCACGGGCCGGGATGCGACCCCAAAGAGCAGGCCGACCGCTCCGCCGACAAGGTGGGCGAGGGGGACAACCACAAACGTCTCAGTGGCGGTGACAAAAAGAGTATGGGATGCGGTGGCTTCATAACCGCTTTTAGCCAGCAGCAAGGCAAACAGAGCGGCGGTCAGGATAATACCCGTCCTGTTTGCTGTACGGACGCTGTGAATAAACAGCTTTCCACAGACCAGGCAGAACAGGGCGGAATCGATGCCGGAAAGCCCCCGGTAGGTGATCATCTCTTTTTCAAAAAACAACAAAGCGGAGGAAATCAGAACAGCGGACAGGAAGAGGGTTTTAAGGTAACTCCCTGGCCACCTCAGTTCGCAGACACTACCAAGGACAACAAAGACCAGAAAATCCCAGAAGAGATGGTCAAAGGACCAGTGACAGAGATGAGCGGTGATGAGACGCCAGAGGTCGCCGCTTAGAATGGCGGGACGAGCATACTGAAGGTAAAGCTGCAGGTCGCAGATGAAGTGGATAAAAACAGTACAACCGGCCAGCAGCAATGTAACCAGTGGTAACCTTGATATCTGCTGTCTCATCACTGATAAACTCCCTTTGGTATGGGGATGGCTGAGCCTTCCCCATACCAATTTTATTTATTATCGGGCGTGGCCACCGGATGAGTGAGACTGATCATCATTTCGTGACGAACCCGGCAGGATAACGATAGCAGCGACAACGATCGCCAGAATAATCAGACAACTCAGCGGGTCAAGGGCACCGCCGCCGCTGAACCTGGGCAGATCCGCCCGCTGACTTCTCTGCTGTGATCTCTCAGGAGTACGTTTTACAGAGGGCGCAGCCGGTTTTTTTACTGCTTTGTTGCTGACCAGCTCTTTTTGAGAGACAGCCTGGGGGCCGATATCGGCAACCGCCTTTGTCCGCATACGCGCAAGCTCCTCACGTACCCGTTGTCTCGCCGTCCGGTCTTTTTTGATCCTCAGCACGTTGCGCCGCTCAATGTTCCAGCGCTTATACTCTGCATCATTTTCAAGGACGAGAAAAGATGTGTACTCGGAAGTGATGGAAAACGCCTCGCCGAGCCGGACGATCTCATCAAGATCCTGCTGTCTCTTTCTCCCCTCCATCTGTTTCTCAATTCCCTTGATGCGGTGCTGTGCCCACATTCTCTCAATCTCAGGGTTCAGGTCATCAGCGGCAGGAAACTCGACTTTGGCCGTGGTCTCTATGGGTCGGCCGTTGACTTCCGCGGAAAAACTGATGGTCCCCTCTCCGCTTTTTTTGTAGCGGCCGTAGATCCGCAGCGGCATGCCGTGGAACAGATTTGGCAGTTGTTTGGGCTCCACATCATAAATATCAACACCGGCCACTTCGATTTTGAGTCCGGTTGCCGCCGGACGGATCAGCTTGCGCCTGAATCCTCTGGCCTGGCGTTTGAAGTCGTCGCCCCTTGAGATAAATGCAGCAAGGCCGCCGGCATCTTCAGCCATCTGCTGCAAGAGGGGACGGTTGATTTCATTTCCGACACCAACACAGAAGACCCGGACGTTGGCCGGACGACTGCGAATCAGATCCATGAGAAGATGGCGCTCGGCCTGTTCGGTCATGCCGTCACTGAGGATGACAACGTTTAAGGGGCGATCCGGATCGCCATACTTGTAGGCCGCAGTCAGTGCCGGCTGCAGAGAGGTGCCCCCTTTGGCTTCCTGGGAGGCGAGAAAATCACCGGCACGGCTGCGGGTCTGTTCATCTGCTGTAGTCAGCGTATTAAACAGGCTGCGGGCCTGGCGGTTAAAGGTGATCACCTCGAAACGATCCTTGTCGCCAAGAGTTGTGATGAACGAATCGATTGAAGATCTTGACGCACCGAGCTTACCCTCGTTGGCCATTGATCCTGAGACATCAAGGATGAAAATAAAATCGTTACCGTCATTTGGTTTCTCCAGTTCGCTGGCGGCAGTGAGCGTCATCTGGAAAAATCCATCCTCACCCTGCTCTTTGGAGGTGATGAGGTCAAGACCGGAAACACCCCGGTCGGTCTGAACAGCGATCACCACATCTTTTGAAAGATCACCGTCATTTTGCTCCAGAGAGGCCTCGTAATAGTCAGAACCATGTTTGACCATGAGAAAATCATCTCCGTGACTGGGGCTGACCATCTCGGTGATGGGGACAACGGACTTGACGTTCACCTCGATTGCGAATTTACCGTTAACCCTGCTGTCCTGCGTCCCCTTGCTGGTGGTAGCCAGAGGGTAGACATAGGTGGCCCGGTCATGATCAAAATCGAGCTCCTGATAGTAAGAGATCCTGACCCGCTGCTTTGCCCGGGAAGCGATTGGGAAAATCCGCATCTCAAAGGTCTTGTAGTCGGTCTGCTCAAGAAGCCCCGGGTCACGTCGTACTCTCTTGTAGGAGTTATAGATCTCTCTTGCGCGCTCTTTTTCCACTACCTCGCCGATCATCTCCCTGCCATTGATCCACATGGAGAAATTGGCAACAGAAGCTCCTTTTGGTACCGGGAAGGTATAGAGGGCTTCGACCTGGCGTTCTTCCATGTTTTCAAACACCTGGTTGATTTCAGTAACGGCAATGTTGTTGTTGACGGTCACCTTGACATCGTGCTCGATAATTTCAAGCCGGCCGCCAAAACCGCCATCGGCGAGAAGCAACCCTGCGCTCATGCTCTTAAAAGGAAACAGGGTGACAATTAATCCGATCAGAGTAGAGATAAACAGTCCGGCATATCCAAATTCTTTCCACGTTTTTCCATGTTGATTGATTCGCAGCATGGCGTCCTCCTATAGGTGAGTTGGTCTGATACGTTCTCTGTATTCAGAATATAAATAGCGAGAAGTATGCCACATGGGCCAAAAGGATATAAATCATTGATTTAAATATATTTTTGCTATACCAAACCACGATTTTCCGATATAAACCAAAAGCCATCTGTACATTTTATGATCGCAAGTGTACACTTTGCGTACAAAGGAGGAGAATAATTATGGGAAAATCGCCCGGAGAGCTCAGAAAAGAGGAAAGGGATTTTTTTCGCAATACCAGGGATGCCATCTTCAGCAATCCATTTGGTGAACGAAGAGCCAGCATAGACCGGCTGATACTGGCCAACACCACAGACAACGGCAGGGACAAGGAAAAACAACTTGCAACAAAGGTCGCTGTCCGACTGGACCGGTTGCTCTCTGAGCAGGGGAAAAACATTTACGATTATCGGGCCAAAGACAGTGATCTTCTCCGCTACGGCGTTCTTTTCTCAGTTTTTCACAGGTTTTGCGACCGACTCGATGAACTGATCATCACCCAGCTCGAACAGGGTGACGCCCCCAGCCGGGTCAACTTTTCCGAAGAGTGTCTCGGGTTGCTTGCTGGCTACGGCCTGAATAGTGATGATGCCGAGAAGTGTTTCGCACTCTTCTTCCAGCTGCGCAGGGCCTTTTTCTTCATCAACCGTATCATTGGCTCCAGCATCCCCATGCAGGGGCTGCGCCTCAACCTGTGGAACAATGTTTTCACCCACGACCTGGGCCTCTACGAAGACCATCTGTGGAACAGAATGGAGGATTTCTCAACGATTCTCCAGGGCGAAACAGGAACAGGCAAAGGCATGGCGGCGGCAGCCATCGGCCGCTCCGGTTTTATTCCCTTTGACCGGGCCAAAGGCTGTTTTGTGGAAAGCTTCACCCGGGCTTTTGTCTCCATCAACTTCTCCCAATACCCTGAAGAGCTTCTCGAGTCAGAGCTGTTCGGCCATAAAAAGGGTGCCTTTACCGGCGCCATCGAAAACCACGACGGGGTCTTTGGCCGCTGCTCCCCTCACGGTTCAATCTTTCTTGATGAAATCGGTGAAATCGCAGAACCGGTTCAGATCAAGCTGCTCACTGTTCTCCAGGAGAGACGATTCTGCCCGGTGGGCAGCCATCACGAACACCGGTTTCACGGGCGGGTGATTGCCGCCACCAATCAGGATCTGCTTGCCCTGCGCAAAAAAGGTCGCTTCCGCAACGACTTTTATTACCGACTCTGCTCCGACTCCATCCAGGTCCCGACTCTTCGCAGCAGGATTCATGAAAATGAAGACGAACTCGGCCAGCTGCTCGAGCGAACTGTGACCCACATCCTCGGAACCGATTCTTCAGAGATTGCCGGATTCATAGAAGAGGCAATCCGCCGAAACATCCCCCAAGACTACCCGTGGCCCGGTAATGTCAGGGAACTGGAACAGTGCGCCCGCCGGATTCTCATCAAACACGGCTATGAAGGGGACCAGATCGTCGCAGCCGGCGGCCGGCAGGAAGAGGATATTGGTGATCAGATCCTGCGCGGCACCCTCACGGCCAGTGAACTTTTAACTGTCTACTGCCGGCACCTCTACGACCGGCTTGGCTCTTATGAAGCGGTAGCCAGACAGGTTGACCTGGACCGCAGAACAGTAAAAAAACACATAACAGAAGTAAGATAAGAAGAAACAATGATGATCTCCTCCAAGCCGAAACAGTCTATTTTAATCGTTGATGACACCCCGTCGAGCCTCAACATTCTTGGCTCCTGCCTCTCTCCAGACCATACGATCTTCATTGCCAAGAACGGTCGCGACGCCCTCGACCGCGCCGTCGAGATCCTCCCCGATCTGATCCTCCTCGATATTGTCATGCCCGGCATGGACGGCTATGAAGTGTGTGAGAGATTAAAGACCGACAAGATCACCTGCGACATTCCGATTATCTTCATTTCCGCAAAAACCAGCCTTGAGAATGAGTCAAGGGGGCTCGCTCTCGGAGCTGTTGATTACCTGAAGAAACCGTTCAACCTCCCCATCGTTAAAAACAGGGTACGGACCCAGCTCTCCCTGAAAAGAGCACGGGAGAATGCGGAAATGCTTGTAGAGGAACGAACCGCCGAACTGGTCAACACCCAGGAACAACTTGAAAAGAAGACAAGGACTCTCGAGGAAACCAACACGGCGCTGGAGGTTCTTCTGCGTCGCAGGGAACAGGAAAAAATCGACCTCGAAAACGAGATCATGTTCAATGTCAACAAGCTGGTCCGGCCTTATCTTGAGAAACTTGAGCCGGTCATCACATCTGAAAAGTACAGGACTCTCCTCCAGCTCGCCATAATCAACCTCAATGAAATCGTTGACCCTTTTACCCGTGGTCAACTGGCCAGCATCGCAAAACTTACGCCTGCTGAAATGCAGGTTGCGAACTTCATAAAAATGGGCAAGACCTCCAATGAAATCGCCATATTCCTAGGACTTTCAATCCGAACCATCGAGGTTCACCGCAGCAGGATAAGAAAAAAACTGGGACTGAAAAAACGTTCCGCAAACCTGCGCGAGCACCTGCGTCGACACCTCTGAAAAACGTTCTCAGGCTTTTTACATTTCCAACTTCTCCGCCGGGGACCTGCCAAACCCAATACACCCCTTCACTCTGTTATTGGAAAGTGCTATTGTATAGGTGTAAATGTCGTCCCTGTCATGTAACAGCATTGCGAGCACTCTATATACGTATCAAACATAGGTATAGACATACGTATAGAACAGTTGACTTTGACAGCTATTCCTATATAGTGGCAGCACCTTTTCTCGCAAGGTGAACAGCTTAAGCAGCAAACCTTCAACATTCGGGAAATCACCATCAATGGGTTCCAAGACCGACAACCAATCTCCTGGTAACGATTTATGCCCTAAGCAGCTTTTTCAGGCCATTGAACAAAGCTCCGACCCTGTCGTACTGACAGACACCTCTGCGATCATCATCTATGTCAACAGCGCCTTTGTCCGGACAACAGGCTACCAGCGGGAAGAGGCCATCGGCAAAACACCGGCCATTCTCAAATCAGGCCTGACCCATGATTCCCTCTACCGCTCCATGTGGGAGACCATAGCCAGGGGAAATGAGTGGTCCGGTGAATTCATCAACAAGAAGAAGAATGGTGAAATCTACGAAGAGCACACCAAGATCGCCCCGATCCGTAACGAGGAGGGCACCATAACTCATTACATGGCAACCAGGGAAACAATCACAGACCTGAAGAGGGCCTGTCGTCAGGCTGAGATTGCCAACGAAACGAAAAACAAATTTCTGGCCAACATGAGCCACGAAATTCGTTCTCCCATCAAACTGATATCGGCAATGGCCGAACAGCTCTTTGAGTCAAAACTCGAGCCCGGACAGTTCCGTTTCCTGTCATCCATTCAAAATGCTGCCGACCACCTGCTTCTTCTCATCAATGACATTCTTGATTACTCAAGTATAGAATCTGAGATACTGAACCTTGATAAACAGCCCTTAGACCTGGCCAAGCTGTTTGACCAGCTCCACGACACCCTGGATTTCTCAGCCGCCAAGAAAGGCCTCCTGTTCAACTGTATTCTTGAGGGTGACACTGAGCTGCTCCCGATCTGTGACAGGCAAAGGCTCCACCAGGTACTGACCAACCTGGTCGGCAACAGCATCAAATTCACCGACAACGGTAAGGTTGAAATCAAGGCGGTCATCTGTGGGTTAACCGAAGATTCCTGTTCCGTCTCCTTTTCGGTCCGTGACACAGGCATCGGCATCACCCCTGATCAGCAGCAGACGCTACTTGATGGATTCAGTCGGGTTGACACTTCAACAACCAGTCAATACGGTGGCACCGGTCTTGGGCTTGCCATCAGCAGGAAACTGATCCAACTCATGGGAGGCGGTGATCTGCAGGTCAAAAGCAGCCCCGGTCTCGGCTCACTGTTTTCATTTACCCTGAATCTTCCGACAGAACCGCTCACCGAAGAAAGCCCACAGCCTCAGCCACCCACCGGCACCGCTGCCCATCACCCCTTGAATATCCTTCTTGTCGAGGACAATGAAGGCAACCAGGAACTTGCCAAACTGATTCTCGAGCAGGACAACCACAAGGTGACCATAGCTGAAAACGGCCTTGAGGCATTGGAGACTCTGTCCCGGTCATATTTTGAAGTGGTCCTGATGGACATTCAAATGCCGGTGATGGATGGTTTGCAGACAACTTCCCTGATCCGCGACTTTGAAACTTCCCAGCGCGCCTGTCTTTCCGAGGCTCCTGACCTCGAGGACGGCCTCCGTTCCAATTTATACAGGCGTCACACCCATATCATCGCCATGACAGCTCACGCCATGGCCGGTGACAGGGAACAGTGTATGGCCGCAGGCACAGACGACTATATTGCAAAACCCTATAATAAAAAACAGATTCGAGCGACCCTCGCCTGTTTCAGTAACAGATCAACTCCTGATGAACCGGAGAGTCCACCAGTTCAGGAGACAATCCCGGCTTCACTGGTCTCTACAGAAAATGTCCTTGAACACCTTAAAAAGAAATTTGATATCCGGGCCCAAAAAGCAGACACCATCCTTGACACGTTCATACGTGCGATGAGTGGTAATCTGACTGATCTCTCAGGTGCCGTAAAAGACAACGATAGCGAGATGATCAACGCCCAGGCCCATAAGATTAAAGGCAGCCTCTCCACCCTCGGCCTGCACGATCAGGCAGAACTGGCCCAGAAACTTGAGCACAGTGACCAGACAGCTGAGAAGGACTGGGTCGAAGAACTACTTGGTCGGCTGAGTTCCGAATTGAAACCGCTTTTGAATTCCTTAACCACAAACCTGTCATAACCTGAGCCCATGAAGGAAAAAACAATATTATGTGTTGATGATGACCCGGGTATGCATGCCCTGCTCCATGAGCAGCTGGAACTGAGCGGATACCTGTCCCACCATGCAATACACGGAAATGAGGCTATTGAGAAACTTGGCCGGGGCAATATCGACCTCGTTCTTCTTGACATCAATATGCCGGGGATGGACGGCTTCAAGGTCCTCGACTATATCAAGGATCAGAAGGAGATCAAACACATCCCGGTTATCTTTGTCTCCAGTCTCAACAGAGAACATCTGAAGGTCAAAGGTTTCGAAAGCGGCGCGGACGACTTCATCGTCAAGCCCTTTACCGGGCCGGAGCTGCTGGCACGTATCAAGGCAGTGCTCAGGCGTACGGAGAAACTGCGGCCGAAAGAGGAGGCGGCACAGGGTAATGTCAATGACCTTGGGCTGTTTGAGCTTCTTCATATGCTCTCTTTTTCAGGCAACAGTTACCTGGTTACTTTTCCTGAGATGAACGGTAAACTGGTCATTGATAACGGCCATATCTATTCCATGGAACAAGGGACATTTACAGGCAAGGATGCTCTTTTGAGGTTGTTCCTCCTCGCGGACGGCACATTCTCGATACTTAACAAACCACCTCTGACTGAAGATCCTGAAAGTGGTATCAATATTGAGTCGCTGATTCTTTATGTCGCCTCTCAGATAGATGAGATAGAGGAAAAACTTGAAATTGCCGGAGTGGTTGATTTGCCGCTGAACTTGAAACCGGGAAGTTCTGATTTTAGTGACATCCTCAGTTTTGAGAAGCAATTCCCACTCACCGCCAAACAACTCATTGTCAAAATGGATGGCGATATCGCTGCCAATACGGACAGAGTTGTTGCGGCCCTGGGTGCAGGTCTCCTTTCCTCCTGATAATCTGTCGGTGAAAACCCTTTCTGCCAATCTCTTCGTCACAGGCTAAATATATAAACAATCACCACTGCAACTAACTCCTCTGTTCGACAGAACCTCATTGAAAAACCATATGTGAACAGCAACCCGTGAAAACTGTGCTGAAAAAACAAAAAATTTTAATTGTCGACGATATGCCCGACAATATCAGTCTGCTCGGCCAGTGCCTGCGGGATTCATATGAAATCATTATTGCCACCAATGGTTACGACGCCCTGACCCTTGCCCAGGAGTCGCCCCAACCTGACCTTATCCTGCTTGATGTCATGATGCCAGATCTGGACGGCTATGAAGTCTGTCGGCAGCTTAAAGACAGTGTCAACACCAAAAAAATTCCGGTCATTTTTGTAACCGCGTTGCGGGAGTATGAAAACGAAGCGAAAGGGTTTGAGGTCGGCGGGGTCGATTATATCACAAAACCCATTAGCCCGCCGGTTGTTCGTGCCAG
>JBDLID010000083.1:0-13674 GCA_039715055.1 Thermodesulfobacteriota bacterium
GGCCAGGTTGTTGATCTTTTCACGACCATGGCCTGCTCCGGAGATGAGCTCAACCGCAGGGGAGAGTTCCAGGGGATAAAAAAAATGACACCCCAGGCAGCGGGGATGAATTTTTTCCGGAAGGATCGAAGAAGAGGTGGTCACCAGCAGAGTGGAGTCCCCGACCAGCTCGTCAAGATGTCCAAGCAGCTTCCGCTTGTGGGCCAGATCTTCGTGGCTGGCTTCGATGCAGAGCTGGTAAGCAGACTGCGGTTTGAAGGGAAATTGGAGGAAATCAGCACCACCCGGTTTTTCAGTGCCATCAACACGCTGAAAACGGCGACGCAGTCGCTCTGCCTTTTTTGCCAACCGTTCGAGCCGCTCCTTTGAGGGGCTGGCCCAGCTCACCGAAAGCCCTTTGGCGAGAAAGAAAAAGCCGATATTTTCAGCCATTTTTCCCGATCCGAGGACCAGGATGGAATCTATTTTACTCAATAGTCCAACCGCCGCCTGAGGTTCTTCATGTTGAGATGCTTCGGTGCCCCGTCCACAAACCGGCTATGCTGGGTCAGGGAGATTCCAGGTCCGCACTCCATGGCCATGCCCACGCCAAGCTCATGCAGCCGTTGCAGAACCCCAGGCCAGTGGAGCGGCGTGGTGAGATTTTCAACGGTCATCTTCCGGAGGGACTCAACAGAGTCCAGGAGACTGTGGTCCAGGGCCGAGACCAGCGGACAACGGGGAGGATGCCACTCCATTTTTTCCAGACAACTGCGAAACTCATCCAGAGCGGACCTGGAAAAAAACGTTGAGTGAAAGGGAATCGCGATATTGAGCAGCATGGATTTGAGCGCCCCCCTCTTGTCCGACTCCTCAAGGAAACTGGAAACCTCTTGACGCTGTCCCACCCACACCGTGGAACTTGAGTTATTATAGTTGGCCAGGCTGACGGAGTGATATCCGTCCTGTCGGGCAAGGCTGTTCAGTTCTTCAAAGTCAAGCCCGACCACCACCCCGACGCCGAAATCATCCCGGCCCGCCAGCAGCGTTTCCCCGATCTCATGGGCCTTGAGACAGATCGCAAGGCCGTCCTCAAAAGAGATCGCGCCGCTTGCCGCAAGTGCTGCATAGATGCCCATGGAGTGTCCGGCCATATAGCGGGGCAGATACCCCTTTGACTCAAAGACCCGGTGGCAGCCGTAGGAAAAACCGTAGGCAAAAAACTCGATACAGATCGGGCTGCACTGTTCGAGATCGTTATCCATAAAGGCCCTGGTCAGGTCAACACCTGCCGCCTCCGAGGACGCATCGATGAGAGGCTCCATCATGTCCCGATAGCGGATAAAAAAGGAGTGCTCCCGGCCGTGGAGACGCACACCGATACCGGGAAAAAGAAAGGCCGGCGTCTCCATCTATGGCTTGCCAACGGTGTTGATACAGTAACCGGCCTGCATGAACTTCGACACCTCGGTGACAAAGGAGCAGATCCGATCACCCGGACTGAGATTTTCTTCACGAAGAATCTTATCCAGGCAGATGAGGACCATGGGCGGGCCGCAATAGCCCAGTCGGTCAAGCTTTGAGTAAAACACATCACTGTTCAATCCCAAAGAGACCATCTCATCGATTACCGACTCACTGATATGCTTGGTCGGCAGGTTGATCTGAAAGAGACGGATCCTGTCGACAGGTATCCGACAACGGGCTGCCATCCGCCGGAAACCGTTGAAAAAAACCGACCCACCCTCCTCCTGAAAATCACTGGTTCCAAGGGCATTGCGAAAGCTCTGGCGCAGATGATGGTGACCGGCTGCAAACTCCTCAAGCGGGTTCTGCCAGTAAGCAGGGCGATGATTGAACATCATGGAAGGCCGTCTGCCGCCGACGGACTCGATGAAGGTGGATTCCAGTTCATAGCCCAGTGAGATCAGGGGGTCGGCGCTGAGCAGGACGGCTCCTGCACCATCGCAGAGAAACCAGCGGAGAAAAAGCGACTCCTTGTCAACGATCTCCTGGTGGTAGTACTCGGCCCGCAACTCCGACGATGACATGGAGGACGAGAGAACCAGGGCTGTTCTGTTCTGACCGGACCTGATCAACTGATGGGCAAGGTAGAGGGCCTTGTAGGCGGAAGTGCAGTTGGCGTGAATGGAGAGTTCGTCACAGCATTCAATCCCCAGCGCCTCCTGGATACGCACCGAAGCGGTGGGCATCTGGTCCTGGTGGGCAGAGCCGTAACAGATCAGATCCACCTCGTCGGCCTCGATGCCGGCCATGGTGAGCGCCTTTTTTCCGGCCTTGACCGACATGGAGATATTGTCTTCGGTGAACTGGTGTGTCTCCGGGTCAATGGCGTAGTAGACAGTATCGATATCAAGGATTTCGCGCATCACCCGGTGGGTGGAGGAGATCCACTTACGGATCTTTTTCGGAGCCCTGTCAAGATTTCCCAGTACTTTGTCGATATCATCAAAATCAACAGGGTCACCCGGCAGATAGCTGCCGCTGCCCGCCACATAAACCGGATCAGCCATTTAGCTCGTCCCCCCTGTCCAGCCGGGAAAAGATATTGACCCCGTTGTGACCGCCGAATGCAAAGGAGTTGGACATCACATGATTCAAGTCAGCTGTACGCTTGCCTTCACTGACATAATCAAGATCGAGCTCGGGGTCACGGTTAACCAGGTTGATGGTCGGCGGGATAACCCCTTCATGGAGGGTCTTGCAGCTGATGACTGCCTCCATGCCGCCGCCGCCTGCCAGACAGTGGCCGGTCATTGACTTGGTGGATGAAACCGGCAGCGCCCGGGCGTGGTCGCCGAAGACCTCCTTGATGGCCTGGGTCTCATAGAGGTCGTTGAAATAGGTGGAGGTACCGTGGGCATTGATGTAGTCGATGTCATCCGGCCGGAGGCCGCTGTTGCCAAGGGCCTGCCTCATACATCGCGACATACCCCGCCCTTCGGGTTCCGGCGAGAGGATATTGTAGGCCTCGGTGTATAGCCCGGGGAGGTGCATCCTGCAGTAAATACGGGCGCCGCGCTGCTCGGCATGACCTCTTGACTCAACCACCAGGACACCGCCGCCCTCACCGATAACAAATCCGGAACGATCCTGTTCAAAAGGACGGGAGGCGGTTCTGACGTCGTCACCGTCGTCAGCCAGGGCCAGCAGGTTGGAAAAGCCGCCCACATCATCACTGTTGAGTGATGAATCCATGGAACCGCTGATCACCACATCGCAGAGGCCTGAGCTGACCATGGAGTGGGCCGCAGCCAGACCGTAGACCCCGGAAGAACAGGCCGTTCCCACCACATAGGATGGTCCGTGCAGCTTCCATTGAAGACTGACCCAGGAGGCCACCGAGTTGGACATATTTTTGATGATCCGCATCCGATCCTCACCGGCCGGCTCCGGGCTGTAACCTGTACCGGTGGTGCCGAGTACCACGCCAACCCGCTGCGGGTCAATACTGTCCATGGACAGATCGCTGTCTTCAATGGCCATACCACTGGTCACCAGGCCGATCATGGTGGTGCGGGTCATCTGTCTGCGGCGGCGGGTCTTGATCTTTTCCTTGAACAACTCTTCGACACCTGCAGGCAACTCCACGCCAAAGGTACAGTCCAGTCCCTGCGGGTCAAAACTCTGGAAACGGTCAGTGACACTGGCCCCTGCTGTCAGCCCCTGCCAGGAACTCTCAAGGTCTAACCCCAGGCCGCTCATCAGGCCGAGACCGGTAACCACCACCTCACGGTCCATCTCAGATCGCCTCCGCAGCGAGAATACCCGATTTCATCGACTGCATGAAGCCGCCCAGGCGACCGGTCCATGCTCCGGCCATGGCCAGGTCGCGGATGGGCAGGTCACAGGCCTTGAGGATCTGGCGGTGGAGACCGCAGCTGCAGTTCAAGCCCATGATGGCTCCCATGGGGTTTGCAGTATAGCGGTGCATGGAGCGCGGTGTAGCAAGATCAGTGACCGCAACACTGTCCCTGAAGCCCGGATAGAGACCATCGAGCCGGCTGATCAGCGACTCACAGAGATCGGATTTGGCAAGACGGTACTCGTCTTCCGCCATCCCCATCCAGGCCGATGGGTCGGTCCCGCCGACGATACTGACGGGATAAAGACCCCCCTCACTGAACTCCGGATCGGAGTTGGTGTGGGCAGTCACGGAGAAACCGTCCATCCGACTGGAGCTCCTCTGTTTTTTGATCCAGGAATCAATGTCTGCGTCGGGAAAATGGATGGCGATATGATTTTTAATGCCTAGCTCTTTCGGGTTGGTTGCCAGGCCAACATTTAAGGCGATAACCGAGATGGAGGGCTGCAGCCCGTCAAGGTTTTCAAGGTATGATTTTGGAAAATTGGCCCGACCGACAAGACGATGAACGGTATCGGGAAGATTGATCGCCGAAAGTACACCTTTGGCCGACCACCTTTTACCGTCTTCGGTCATTACGCCTTCCGCCCGCCCGTCCTTTACCAGAATTCTCGTCACCAGCTGCCTGGTCTGAAGGGATCCGCCCAGCTCAATAAATCGGCTGGTCAAGCGATCGGTCAGGGCCTGGCCGCCGCCACGGATGGTATACATCCCCTTTTTAACCAGGAGGTAAAACATCATCAGGAAGTTGACGGTGGGAAACTCATCCATGGGAATCCCCATAAAGAGCGCCGGTTGAAAGAGGACAGCGATCAAACGCTCGTCATCAAAATATCGCTGCAGATAGTCACGGCTGCTAAGAGATGACCGTTTTAAAAAGGAGGGAATTTTGGGGAGAAAGGGTGGTACAGCCCGCCACCTGGAGACGGTGTGATCAAACAGGGCTTCATAAACCGGAGCGTGGGATTCGAGGTCTTTGCGAAAACTCCTGAGACCGGCGACCTCTTGCGGGAAACGACTCTCAAGGGACGCAAAGAGGGCGTCGTAATCATTGGCCATGGTAAAGGAAAAATCCCCGAAACGGGCCTCAAACCCTTGAGCCAGCCGGATAAACTCCACCCCGTCCAGACCGAGGTCTTCAACCATGGCCGCAAATTGCTGCCCGGCACCACCGCAGGGCACCACATGCAGGGCAAGATCAAATGCGGTCGCCTTGCGGCGAAAGGAGATGGCGTAGCCGCCGACCCGCGGCTCCTTTTCAAAGAGATAGACCTTTTCACCACGTTGGGCCAGACGAACAGCGCTGCTGAGACCGCCTATGCCGCCGCCTATGACGATTACCGGAGAACTCACCTCAAAATCCTTTACTTACGGGGCAGGCGAGCTGAGCCTCGGCCGACATGGCTTTACCCCATCATGAAAGATCAACATTAACGATATCATTGCCGTACCTGATAACGGCCAGGGTCAGCTGAACCACCTGACCCAGAGTGTCGGCCGGCTTCTCCATGAGGTAGCGTCCAAGCACTTTGAGTTCAATGGTCAGGCCGTGCTGCCGGCGGACAAGTTCAAGCAGCGAAAGGAGCATCAGGGAGTCGCCCTCCAGCTCCTCAATAATGTTGGTGGCTTCACTCAGCTCAGCCCTGTCCACATCACACTCATCGGCAAAGTAGTCAAAGATCATCTCTCTGACGTCCTGTTCCGTCTCCTGGTCTATCTCTTGCACCATAGTATTGCTCTACTTCTCCGCCGCTGATTCTTTTGCAGCGGGCTACAACCGGATGCCGCCCTGTCCCCTCATTTTACTGACGGACGGGAGCCCCGGGTTATTTTTGCGGATTTCTTCCAATATTATTTTGCGCTGTTCTTTGGCAAATTCCAGGTAACCGTGAAAAGAAGAAGAACATCGATGACATTGCCCGGCCTGATCCGATGCGCCAGGGCTGCTCCATTAATTTGAGAAACAGTCTTCGACGATCACCACACCAACCCGGCAACAACCTGCGGATGAATCCTGATATGGAAGAAATCTTTTCCTTAGACGATATATTCCGAACCATTATAGTGAGTAAATGATCCTCTGCCAAGACTATTCTTGACCTTGGCATCTACAACCTCACAGGAAGACATCTGATCCTGTTTTTTTAAAGACTTTTCCAGCACCATGGCCTGCAAAATCCGGCCTTCCCAATGGACGGATAGTGGTTTGCAGAAGGGTGCTCACATCAGACGACGTACTGCGGCCATGGTTTCATCCAGGTCAAAGGTGAGGATTCTCCGTTCCTCCATGACCAGCTCGCCATCAATGATCACCAGGTCGACATCACTGCCCGAGGCCGCATAAACCAGGGTGTCCTGGCTGTAACAGGGACAGAGGTGCGGCTGATCAAGATTGATACCGATAACATCCGCCTTCCAGCCCGGCTCAAGTCTTCCCACCTGTTCGAGTCCGAGAATCCGGCCATTTGTCTCGGTTGCGGCAACCAGGGCCTGCCTGGCGGAAAGAGCGGTTGCCTCCTCGCTGTAGGCCTTCTGGGTCTTGGCAAAAAGATCCATTTCACGAAACATATCCAAACTGTTATTGGATGCGCAGCCATCGGTACCCAGTCCGACCCGGATGTTACGTTCAATCATCTCCAGGGCCGGTGCGATGCCCGAGGCCAGCTTGAGGTGACTCTGGGGACAGATGACTGCCGAACCACCGCAATTTCCAAACAGCTCCAGATCCTCTTCATCGAGCCAGACGCAGTGGATACAGACACAGTTACTGTCAAGAACCCCCAGGGCGGCGAGATGTTTCACAGGACTCGCCCCCCGCGGATCTGCGATCATTGCCTGCTCAGCCTGCGACTCGGCAAGGTGGATGAAAAAAGGAACCCCTCGATCCCGGGCAAGTTCCCTGGCCCGGATCAGGGTCTCCGGGGAACAGGTGTAAGGTGAGTGGGCAAAAACCGCCGGCTGCACACGTGGGTGACGCCCCTCCAGCCGGTCAATAAACTCCGCCACAGCTGCCACGTTTCTCTTGGGGTCTGCGACGCCGGGAGCCGGGAAATCAAGTACCCCGTGGGAGGCCACCGCCCTCATTCCGGAATCGATAAAGGCATCGGCTGCCTTATCTTCAAAAAAATAGCCATCGGCAACACTGGTGGTGCCGGACAGGATCATCTCTGCCGCGGCCAGTTTGGTGCAGTGATAGACCATCTCCGGATTAACGCGGGCAGCCTCAGCCGGAAAGATATGCTCATTGAGCCAGGTCGTAAGCTCCAGGTCATCTGCCATGCCGCGAAAAAGGGTCATGGCACAGTGATTGTGGGCGTTGATCAGGCCGGGCATCACCAGCCGGTTTTTTCCATCGACCCGCACCACACTATCGCTACTATCCACCTGCAGCTCTGCCATGGAACCGTAATCGTCAACGGTTGCGCCGCGAACTCGCAGGAAGGCGTCTTCAATCCATGGTCTGTCAACCCTGGGAAGCAGGGTACAATTTTCAATAATCAGTTCCGATGTCATGCTCTGGTTCCGCCTGTATCAAAAAAATATCGTATTGAGTCGCCACTATACACCTGCTCATGAACCAAGTAAATACTGTTCCCCTGACCAGACAGCCGCCCCACTGCACCGGTTTGGGAAAAAACTAGGGTTTTTTTCACGGCGCAGGGTATTATAGTTCTTTTTTATGTTACAGGAGGGGCTTTTCATGGGCCACCTTTCTGTAAAAAACGAACTTCACCGTCCAGCCGGCCACTGTCGCCTGGCTGCGTGATATTAATAAAAATTATCAGAGACAGGACTCGTCTCCGGCAAATCGCCTTTTTCGACTCTAAAGTCTGCTGTTTTACATTCTCCAGGAGTCTGTCGGAGAAAAAGGAGTATTATTATGGGGTTTCGATGCGGAATTGTCGGCCTTCCCAATGTTGGCAAGTCCACCATATTCAACGCCCTGACCGCCGCCGGGATCGATGCGGAGAATTATCCGTTCTGCACCATTGAACCCAATGTGGGGATCGTCCCCATGCCGGATAAACGTCTCGACATCCTGGCTGAAATGGTCAAGACCAAAAACAAGGTCAACACCCAGATGGAGTTTGTCGACATCGCCGGCCTGGTCAAGGGTGCCAGCCAGGGCGAAGGACTCGGCAACCAGTTCCTCGGCCATATCAGGATGGTGGACGCCGTCGTCCATGTTATCCGCTGCTTTGAAGACGACAACGTGGTCCATGTGGATGGCAGTATCGATCCGGCCCGTGACCGGGAAATCATCAACATGGAACTGATCCTGGCCGACCTTGAAACCGTTGAAAAACGGTTAAAAAAGACCCAGACTCAGGCCAAGTCGGGTGACAAAACACTCAAGGCCCAGGCCGCATATCTTGAGAAACTCTTCGCCGCCCTGGATTCCGGCAAGAGTGGCAAGACTGTTCCTCCAGAATCACAGGTAGAAGAAGAACTGGTCAAAGAAATCTGCCTGCTGACGACAAAACCGGTGCTTTATGTGGCAAATGTCGCCGAGGAAGATATCCAGGAGGGTAATGACCATGTTCGCACCCTTGAAAAAATGGCTGTGGAAGAGGATGCCGGAGTAGTCGTCATTGCCGGCAATATCGAACAGGAGCTGAGTGTCCTTGATGCTGATGAACAGCAGGAGTTCCTCGATGATATGGGCATGGACGAACCGGGCCTCAACCGGCTGATCAAGGCCGGTTATGAACTGCTCGGCCTGATCACCTTTTTCACCGTCGGTGAAAAGGAGACCAAGGCCTGGACAATCACCCGGGGAACCACGGCACCCGGTGCCGCTGGTAAGATCCACACCGATTTTGAACGCGGCTTTATCCGGGCCGAGACCATCAGTTACGACGACTATGTATCCTGTGACGGCGAGGCCGGGGCAAAGGACAAGGGACTGATGCGCTCAGAGGGTAAAGAGTATGTTGTGAAGGACGGGGACTGTATATTGTTCCGTTTCAACGTCTGATGGCGTCGTAAAAATTCTTCATCTACTTCGTCATTGCAAGCTTTCAGTTGCTGCGGCGTACAAAACGTACGCCTCGCTCCATCAAACTTGCATTCCTCGTATATGAATTTTTTTACTTAGCCACCTCAAAACGTTACTCAAATACAACATTCCATGGCCTTAACAATGAGCAAAAACCAGTTTGTAGACAAACTCAAAGAAGGTGACCGGGTCGATACCATTTTGCTGGTCAAGGCGTCGCAGCTTGCTGAGACAAGGGCCGGCAAGCCTTACCTGCGCCTCACCCTGGCTGATAGATCCGGCGAGATTCAGGGACCTGTCTGGGACCGTGCACTTGAGCTTCAGCCTGTCTGCGCGGTGGGTGCTTTTATTCATGTTATCGGCCAGGTACAGTCCTACCGGGACAGCCTCCAGTTGAAGATCGAGTCGGTTCAGGGGCGCAGAAAAGAAGAGGTTAATCTCGCTGATTTTCTGGTCAGCTGCAGCGGGAACCGGCAGCAGATGGCCGACGAACTCCAGCGTCTGGTCCTCACCCTGGACAATCCCTGGCTGAAAAAGCTTCTCAACCGCTTTTTTAAAAGCGATCCCTGCTGGTCTCATTTCCAGGAGGCACCGGCAGCCAAATCAATCCATCATGCCTACGTGGGCGGCCTTCTCGAACACTCATTGTCCGTGGCCCGGCTGGCCGACAAGCTGGCCTCCCACTACCCGGGTGTCGACCGTTCCCTGCTCCTCGCCGGTGCTCTTCTTCACGATATCGGTAAACTCGAGGAGCTCAAGATGGAAACCGCGGTCATCGACTACACCGTCAGGGGAAGGCTCAAAGGACACCTGGTGATCGGCTCGGAAATGGTCGGGATGGAAGCCGCAGAAATCAAGGATTTCCCGACAGAACTTCTGGAGCAGCTCCAGCACCTCATCCTCAGCCACCACGGTCGACAGGAGTTTGGCTCACCCACTGTCCCCATGACCATTGAGGGTTTTCTCCTCAGCTTCATCGATGACCTTGACGCCAAGATGAACCTCATGGAGCAGCTGCGAAAAAAAATCGATCAGCCGGAAATGGGGTGGAGCGACTACCAGCGCTCCCTGGAACGCTTCCTCTACCTTGGCCCCCTGCCGGCTGAGGACGAAAAGCAGGAAGCCCTGGACAGTAGTACAGTGCAGCGACAGCCGACCCTGTTTTAGCCTGCATTTCTCATCAGTTTTTTTATGAAAACAGCTCTGAGAAGCAGCACAGTAGACAGCCGAATAGTTTTGGGGACAAAAGGAACATAATGGAAAAACAACATGAGCCGGGACGACAGTGATGGACTACGACTTCTCTCAACTTCTCGGCCAGCAACAGGCGAGAAACCTGCTGCACCGGTCACTGGCCTCCGGGCGGCTGGCCCACGCCTACCTGTTCCAGGGACCTGACGGGGTCGGCAAGCAGCTCTTTGCCCGCACGCTTGCGGCCTCTGTCAACTGTTCCAGCAGCGATGGACTTCAGGCCTGTACAACCTGCGGTTCCTGCAAAAAAATTTCCTCCTCCAATCACCCGGATGTCCATCTCATCTCCCCGGAAAAAGGCACCATCAAGATCAATCAGATCAGGGAGCTGATCCGGCTGCTCTCCTTTGCCCCCTACGAGTCAGCCATGCGGGTGGTTATTCTGGAAGACATCCACACCATGCGCCGCGAGGCGGCCAACAGCCTGCTCAAGACACTGGAGGAACCGCCCCCTGACAACCTGCTCATTCTCACTGCAGAGGCAGGGCGCGATATCCTTGACACCATCCGCTCCCGCTGCCAGGTGATTCCATTCTACCACCTCAGCCGGGACGAGACGGTGACCATCCTCAACCGCCACCTTGCTGACCTTCAGCCGGATGAGGCTCAACTTCTCGCCCGCCTTTGCGAAGGCCAGCCGGGAAGGGGGATGCGCTTCCACAACAGTGATGTTCTGGCTATCAGGGAAGAGCTGATTGAACTCTGCTCCGACCCGCAGCTCGATTCGTCAAAAGATACGGGCAGACTCCTTACGGCAGCGGAAAAAATGGCCGGCCTCAAGGATGACCTGACCGGTCTGTTCGGCCTGCTTCGTCTCTGGCTTCGCGACCTTCTCACAGCGGAAATTTCCATGCCGTCCGGGCAGCCTCTGGAGCCCGCATCCTCGAAAGGGTGGAACTTCCAGCAACTTTTTGCTAAACTGACGGCGATTAACAGGGCAGAAAAGGAACTGCAGGCAAACTGCAACCGCAGCCTGGTCTGTGAGGTCCTGTTATTCAAACTCCAGGCATAGGGCTGGACACCAACTTAACAGTTTGAAATAAATTGGAAAATACAGAAAAAACACAAAAACCTACTCAGCCGAATCCCGACCTGTGCTTCTACCGGCTCCGTTTTCGACAAGACAGCCAGGAGTTCACCGGCTGCGGTGTCATTAAAAACATGAAACACGGCGACGTGGTCATGGTCAGCACCGACCACGGCCTTGAACCGGCCACCATAATCTGCACGGCACCCGCCTGCAGGGATGCGGAAACTGAACGCAAAGCAAATCTAAAACTGGCAAGGCGACCCTCAGGCGAGGAGATCAACCGCTACCACAACCTGCCTGCCAAAGAACAAAACGGTTTTTCCATCTGCCTTGATCTGATCGCCAAGCACAAGCTTGAAATGCGCTTGATCCGGGTGGAGAGATTTTTCAACGGTTCAAAGATGATCTTTTATTTTACCGCTGATAACCGGGTTGACTTTCGCGCCCTTGTCAAGGATCTGGTCCTTGAATTCCGCACCCGGGTGGAGATGCGCCAGGTCGGGGTTCGCCATGAAACCAAGATGATCGGAGGCCTTGGGACCTGCGGCCGGGAGCTTTGCTGCAGCTCGCACATCAAAAATTTTGACTCGGTTTCCATCAAGATGGCCAAGGAGCAGGATCTGCCACTGAACCCGGCAAAAATTTCCGGAGTCTGCAACCGGTTGCTCTGCTGCCTGACCTATGAGTACTCGACCTACAAACAGGAACGGAAAAAGATGCCGAGAGCCGGCAAACGTATCCGCATCGGTGACCAGACCGTCAAAATCAAACGACAGCACCCGCTCCAGCAGAACCTGCTGGTTATTGACCAGGCCGGCGAGGAGAAACTCCTCACCAAAGAGGAATGGAAGGGCTTTGAATACGTCAAGTCCGAGCGGTCTGCAGGTAAAGGAAAAAAACAACAACGCGATAACAAGGGGAAGCGGAAAAAAAGCTCCACCAACAAACCATCATGACAACCTATATCACCACCCCCATATATTACGTCAATGCCCAGCCTCACCTGGGACACGCCTATTCGACCATCATCGCCGACACCTACAGCCGCTTCAGCCGGTTGACCGGTGAAGAGACCCGCTTTCAGACAGGCACCGATGAACATGGCGACAAGATTGTTGAAGCCGCGGAAAAAGAGGGCCTTGGCCCCCGTGACTATGTGGACCGGATCTCACAGATGTTCCGCTCCAGCTGGCCTCCCCTGTCCATTGAGCCGGACCGCTTTATCCGCACCACCGACGAAGATCACATCAAGACGGTGCAGGACATTCTCCAGGCAGTCTACGATAAGGGCGATATCTACTTCGACGAATATTCCGGGCTCTACTGCACCGGCTGTGAACGTTTTCTCACCGAAAAGGAACTGGTCGACGGCAATTGCCCGGATCACCAGGTGCCGCCGGACGCCATCACTGAGCAGAATTATTTTTTCCGGATGTCCAACTATCAGCAGCAGCTCATTGATCATATCAAGGCCAACCCGGATTTCATCTCGCCGGAACGCTACAAAAACGAGGTACTCTCTTTTCTCAGTGAAAAGCTGGAGGACCTCTGCATCTCCCGCCCCAAGAGTCGTCTGACCTGGGGTATTGAACTGCCCTTTGACAACAACTTTGTTACCTATGTCTGGTTTGACGCCCTGATTAACTACCTGACCGGTCTCGGCTATCCGGACGGTGAAGATTACAAAAAATTCTGGCCCGCGGCTGAGCACCTCATTGCCAAGGATATTCTTAAACCGCACGGCATCTACTGGCCGACCATGCTGATGTCCATGGGGGTTCCGCTCTACCAGAAACTCCACGTCCACGGCTACTGGAACGTGGATGAGACCAAGATGTCAAAATCCATCGGCAATGTTGTGCGACCGGCTGAGCTCGTTGAGGAGTATGGGGTGGACACCTTTCGCTACTTCTCCCTGCGCGAGATGTCATTTGGCCTCGACGCCTCATTCAGCCGCCAATCCATTGAATCCCGGCATAATTCCGACCTTGCCAACGATCTCGGCAACCTCTACTCCCGTTCCACGGCAATGATCGAGAAGTACTGCGCGGGCCAGGTGCCCGCCCCGGCCCAATCAGAAAAGATTGACAAAGAGCTGCAGGATGTGATTCTAAAAATGGTGCCCGTCTACAGTGCGGCCATGACCAGTTTCCAGTTTCACAAGGGGCTCCAGGCGGTATGGGAGGTGATCAGTACCGCCAACAAATACATTGTCACCAATGAACCGTGGACACTGGACAAGGAGGGCAACCATGAACGGTTGAACACGGTCCTCTATCACCTGGCCGAATGCCTCCGTGTCCTGGCCCTGGTCCTGCGCCCGGTCATGCCAACTACTGCTGCCAAAATGGTTCAGGGACTTGGCCTTGCAGACGACGATGCCATTATCAGCCTTCTGGCGGATGGCTCTGCATGGGGCCTGCTGCCGGCTGACTCCAAACTTGAAAAAATCGGACCACTCTTTCCCCGGTTGGCCAAGAAGAAAAATCAGGAGCAGTCGCAACCAGTGAAACAGAAGAAGAAAAAGGC
>JBDLID010000084.1:0-13534 GCA_039715055.1 Thermodesulfobacteriota bacterium
AAAAGGACGTGACTATAAAAAAATATCATTTGTCAAACTGTTTGAGCCACTCAACTGTCTTATCGGTACCGGTCTCTACGTTGATGATATTGACAACCAGATCCAGGCAGAGCTGCTTCAGGTGGTGAGCCGAATTCGATTTGGCAGGGAAGGGTATGTCTTTATCAATCGCTTCAATGGTGACGCCCTTGTTTCAAACGGAAGGATTTTTTCGGGTAAAAAGAAACTATGGGAGGAGTTTGATAAAGATCCGGTGAAGATGAGAGCCATTTTTGACAAAGAGTACAAAGCCGCCATAACACCTGATGGTGACTATATTTACTACAGCCACATCAAACTGACTACACCCGATATAGAGTCGCCAAAGGCCTCGTTTATTTTCGGAATCCCTGAACTTCAGTGGCTTGTTGGAGCCGGTGTGTATCTTGATGATGCCGAGGCCGATATCGAGGTGATGCTCACTGAACTGAAGGGAGAAATAAAAAAGAAAATCCTCTATTCTTCCATTGTGACCCTGCTTGTTCTTTTAGTTTTTCTATATATTTTCAGACTGTTACGTGGAAAGATCGCAAATGATACAGAAATGCTAAGTTCATTTTTCAAACAGGCGGCACTGTCCAATGAGCCAATCAACCGCGATCTTGTCCATTTTGAAGAACTTGACAGAATGGCTGAAAGTGCCAACATGATGCTTGAGGATAAAAAACAGGCCAAGAAACAGCTGGAAATGTTCAAGGCTTTTGCTGATAGCTCCAATCAGGGAATGGGGTGGGCAGACCGGAACGGCAGTATCGAATACGGTAATCCGGCTCTGGTGGCTCTGCTCGAAGAAGAAAGTCTCAACGCGATTATCGGCAAAAATGTTGGATCAGAATATTACCCTGAAGAAGAGCAGAAGAGGATTAACAACACAATTTTTCCAACTGTTGCCAGCAGCGGTCACTGGTCTGGCGAGCTTCAACTCAGGACTGCAACAGGTAATCTGATACCGACTCATAACAGCCTCTTTCTAATCCGTGATGAAACATCAGGAGAGCAATATTATGCCAACATTGTATCTGATATTACCGAGTTGAAAATAGCTGAAAAGGATAAGGCCAACCTGGCCAGGAAACTTCAGGTGGCCCAGAAGATGGAATCCATTGGCCTGATAGCCGGTGGGGTGGCCCACGATCTGAATAATATCCTCTCCGGAATTACCGGCTACCCTGAGTTGATATTAGGCGATCTCCCTAAAGACAGTAAGTTAAGGTCTTTTGTTGAGGCAATCGGTCAGTCCGGGAGAAGAGCTGCGGCAATCGTTGATGACCTGCTTACTGTTGCCAGGGGAGCCGCTTATGCAAGAAAAATCCATGACCTGAACAGCCTGGTTCAAAACTATCTGGAATCTCCAGAGTTTAAAAAACTCAAGTCACTGCACCCGGGTGTCAGCTGCAACTATCTGTTTGAAGCAGCAAATGGCGGTGTCCTCTGTTCGCCGGTACAGGTCCAGAAAACTCTCATGAACCTGGTCACCAATGGTTTCGAAGCCGTTGGCGATAACGGTACAGTGACAATAACGACCAGTAATCAGCAGGTCGACACCGAATCGGCAGCCAGTCTCGAAATGATAGCCGGTAGTTATGTCGTGCTTGAGGTTCAGGATAACGGACCAGGGATCAGCGAAATGGACCTGGAACACATTTTTGAGCCATTCTATACCAAAAAAACGATGGGCAAAAGTGGTACCGGCCTTGGACTGACTGTTGTCTGGAACACCATGGTTGACCACGACGGTAAAGTCTCTGTTAAAAGTGGTGAAACAGGTTCATGCTTCAAGCTGTTTTTTCCTTTGACAACATCAGGTACACAATCCTTAAAGGAGAAAGATTCAGAAGGGATCATTAGCGGTGACAACCAGCATATCCTCGTAATCGACGACGAGCCTCAGCTGAGAGAGATTGGCTGCCAGATGCTGCGCAAACTTGGCTACCGTGTTGATTCTGTAGATTCCGGGGAGGCGGCAATTGAATTTATCAGGGATCAACCTGTGGATTTGATGTTGATCGACATGCTGATGGAACCGGGAATAAACGGTCGTGAAACCTACATGGAAGCACTCAAACTCTATCCGGGTCAGCGGGCTGTCATTGCCAGTGGTTTTTCTAAGAGTGATGACGTCACTGCCATGCTTGAGGCCGGCGCTGCAAAATTTGTCAAGAAACCATATTCCCTGGAATTGCTCAGTCGTGCGATAGGTGAGGCACTGAGAGGGTGATGTCTGAGGAGTGAGAGTTCTACATTGAAATTTTCTACTCTGCCTGCTTTTTGACCCGGATTTAAGCTGTTCTTTCCTTCAGATTTATCTCCCCGCTTGCATCAGATTGGATTTTGCTCTGAGCAAGTGATCTTTGCGTTAGATTTCCAGTTTCAACAGCCTGTTTCTTGACACACCCATAAGGTTTATCATAAAAGTGGAGTTGATTAACCCAACTTGTCGTAACATTTAGAATTTCAATAACATAGTCAAAACCTATCTCTGGACGGTAAAAAAATGAACATCTCCAACCGGCCCTGGTCTCACCATTTATTTAGTCGTCAACTCCTGATTCTTCTAAGTCTCACTATATTCTGGCCGCATATCTGCTTTTCAGAAGTTGAAGTTGACCGGCGATTTGATGAGCCCGTTACCGTCCCTGATGCACTTGTAGATTGGGTCGGGTGGATCAAAGACGCCGATCATACATACTACTGCACTAAGAATTCCAAAGGAGTACCAACTTGTGAGTGGCCGGAGACGTTGAATCTGGAAGTCGGAGAGAATACGATCAGGTTTTCTCAAGTGTGGAATCTGCAGGAACGCGATAACAAAAAGTCGTCGATACCATTGATTGGCGCTTCAAGAATTGCGTGGCCTTTTGATGTCAAGGTCAACGGCCAGGAGGTCCCGGTACTGAAAATCGATGACCGGCCTGTCATTTTTCTCAGTGATGTCGGAAAAGTTACTGTCACCGGTACCCTCAAGATTCCAGTGGACTCGCCGTCAGTCCCGGTTCCTGTGGCAGTTGGCCTTACCAGCGCAGTCGATGTCAGCGGGGTATCGATCAAACCGATCAGTGTTTCGGCACTGCGAAATGGGAACTTCTGGATTCGGGAGACAAGAGATTCTGCAGCAACAGAGAAAAAGGTAAAACCTCAGGATGCTGTGTCCCTTGACGTTTATCGAAAGATAAATGACGCAATCCCAACTACAGTTGAGTCTCTCTATAAAATTCGAATCTCTGGAACACCGAGAAAAATTCAGATCCCGGCAAACCTGTCAGATACCGTTGTGACAAAGATTCAATCTAGTGTACCGGCTCGAATAATTGATGACATGCTTTATCTTCAGGTCAATCCCGGACAGGCTGTTGTCCGGGTGACTTCAAGGTTTGACACAACGATCTCCAGTTTCACCTTTCCTGATTTTAAAAAGAGTTATGCGTTCTGGCCAAAGTCAGAATATTGGAGTTTTAAGACCACGCCATCACTGAGACAGGTCGATTTCAAGTCTGAGCTTCAACCGTTGACGACTTCTGTCAGTCCAATCCCTAAAGAGTGGCGAAACCTGATGTCATACCAGTTGATGGCTGGAGATTCAATTCAACTGAAAGAGCTCCAGCGCGGGTTTCACCTGTCATCGAAAAACTCACTGGAAATTTTACGGAACCTGTACATCGACGAGAGCCTCGATTTTATCACCTACAAGGAAAATCTTTCCGGAGAATTTCATGACGGCTGGCGACTCGACGTTCATGATCAGGCTGAAATCGGCAGTATCACACAGAACTTGAAACCGCAGTTGATAACGTCATACAAGGGACAGAAGGGAATCGAGGTTCGAAGCGACCGTATTCAGATTCAAGCCACCGGGTTGCTGAAGTCGCTCAAAGACATTCCTGTTTCCGGCTGGAAAACTCCGGTTGAGAAGGTGAAAATGCAAATCGGCTTGCCCATAGGGACAACTATTTTTGCTGCTCCAGGAACCGAATCATACCGTAACACCTGGGTAGGATCCTGGGATCTTTATCGAATATTTCTTTTTCTGTTGATTGTTGTTCTGATGCTTCGGGTCCTGAGCCCGGCAGCAGCATTGGCGACCTTTCTGCTTTTTGGTATCGATCGGTTCGCCTGGCCCCTGTGGGGCTTTTTTGCTGCTTTGCTCATTGTTGTGGTCATTAACCGCCATTTCCCTACAAATCGAAAGTTACGATATTTCCAGCAAGGCATGTGTGTTCTCGTCTGTGCTGCCTGTTTGTCACCAATCGTCAACCGGATAAAATATACAGTATACCCCCAGCTGTCCTCATCGGCCCGGACGATGTCGTTTGTCTCCCCGGTGGTGAAAAAGAACCCCATCCAGGAAAAAAGAAAAATTCAGAAATCTGTAATGCCGACCGAGGGTGAAGGTGTAATAAACGATGCTGAAACCTTTGAACAGAGATCACCATCGGTCAATATGTCCAGAGGATACGGAAAAGGAGCTATCGGCTCCAGACCTGCAAGCCCTGTATCACCACCACAGCGTATTCAAAAATACCAGCAACGCCAAAATCTGCAGATCCAAACCGGGCCTGGAGTCCCTGAACGGGTCTGGAGCCAGACAAATTTTTACTGGAACAGCCCGGTTGCCGATAACGACACCTTTTCGTTGTACCTCATCCCATTCATG
The DNA here is from genome assembly GCA_039715055.1 of Thermodesulfobacteriota bacterium. GTDB lineage: Bacteria > Desulfobacterota > Desulfobulbia > Desulfobulbales > Desulfocapsaceae > JBDLID01. Next base: position 4,691 of record JBDLID010000084.1, read on the forward strand.
GCCAACCGGCTGTTTGCTGCAATACAGGCTGCCTGCATTCTCTGGCTGCTCTATATGTTCGGTAGTACAGCTTTTCCCCGCAAAACACTTGAGGAGTTAAAGTCAAAGACAGAAAAGTTCTTTGAAGAGTCTCAGGAAAGAAGTGTCAAGAGTCGACCAGATGACAGTGAAGAGGATGTTTTTTTTGAAGTGGAAGAGACCTCTGGCGACGGTGATGAGACCGGGGATAAGGAGAGCTCTGAGGAAAAAGAAAAAGTAGTCCCTGCAAAGAAAAGCCTGCTGTCCAGATTTCGACGAACTTCGGTTCTTGTCTTTGCAACAGCTGTTGTCCTGTCGATGTCGAGTCAGGCTGAAGCAGTAGAACAAAAAGCATCCCTGCTTCCCCCTCAAAACCTGGACGCCGTATCGGCTAATCAACAACAAACCGGCTCTGCCGTTTCGGACATTTCGTCAACTGAACGCTCTGATGGTACCTCCAGTCTTGAACTGAAAACGAATCACTCGTTTCCACCTGAGTATTTGCTGCGTGATCTGCACAGTTTAATAAACAGTCCTCCTAGACCGGCAGAGTGTTCCCCGAATTGTCTAAATATCAACTCAGTAGAGTTTCAGGCTGTGAATGACAGCCTCAGTCTCATCTTCTCGGTGTCGGTCCTGGATGACACTACCCTGGTGCTGCCGCAAACCTCCGGTCGCTGGCAGCCGGAACAAATAACCATCGACGGGTTGGAAACCGCCCAGATCCGCAAAAATGATAAAGGCCGGTTAGAGGTCCTTTTACGACATAGCGAAGAACACCAGATCCAGACTGTAAGGCTTGTCGGCAAACCCCTTAACGATACTGAGACATTTTCTTTTAAGAGAATCCCGGAAAGGGTCACAGTGCAACCCGCAGATGATATGGAATATGCTGTTTCCGGGCTTACAGGTGAGACACTGACAAGCAATTCACTGACACTGCAAAGACTAAAATCTGGAACTACAGAGGATAAAAACAACACGGCAGCTGAGGAAAACGAGACGGGCTTAGTGTCAAACATTGAGAATTTTCCAGGATTTGTCCGCGTTCACCGGACCCTGTTTTTTGGTGAAAACACTTCTGTCCATACCAATGTTCAGCTGTTGTCTTCCTCGCAAAATCCAATCCGAATTCGTGTCCCGTTGCTCAAAGGCGAAAAGTTACTGACGACTGCGTTGAATATGAAGCGCCACAAGTCTGAAGATCAGTCAATCGAGACAATCGCCGTTGAGCTTTCAAACTCAAGGCGGCATGCGCATTGGTCTTCTACTTTGCCCAAATCTGAAGATGGAACACCGATTGAGCTGAAAGCGACCACACTTGCCGGGATTTTCGAAAAATGGAGTGTGTCGTTCGATCATTTATACCATTTAGAGACCGGCGGGCTTCGCCCGACCTCAGTCAGCAAATCGGGACGCAGTTTGTCCTCATGGACCCCTCGACCGGGTGAGTCGGTTCAATTGGCCCTGACTGAACTTGCCGGAATCAGCGGAAAAAGCTTAACGATCAACAATGTTGAAATTTTGTCGAAAATCGGAAAATCTTCCGAGGATGTGACAGTTAAGTTTCGGATCCAGGTGAGCCAGGGGAACCTTTTTTCATTTATAATTCCTGATGGCTACCTTCTTCAGGAGCTTCTTTTAGACCGGAAAAAACTTCCGCTGCCCACAGTGGGTGAAGACCGCAAAATTCAAGTCACGCTTTCCCCGGCAGCAAGAGCACTTCAAATGTCTCTGACCCGGACCAACCTGAAGTCGGCAATTTACAAGACCCCGGAAATTCGTATTGAAGATGATCCCAGGATCGCAAATGTGACCCTTTCAACAGAAATTTTCGATGGTCGCTGGATTCTCGGCTTGTCCGGGCCAAGAATTTCACCAGTGGTCATCATTTGGTCAGAGCTTCTGATTCTGCTGGTCTTCGCAATTGGATTTTCAAAGTTCAACAGCCCGCTCAGGCTTTATTCATGGATTCTGTTATTCCTTGGATTCATGCATATCGGCTATGGACAGTTGTTTATTGTCAGCTCGTGGTTCCTGCTCTTCAACTTCCGGCATTCGTCTGCCAAATGGTTCGCTACTGCTGCAAAGAAGAAATATCTGCAGGTAGGTCTTGTTATCCTGTCTCTGCTGTTTGTTGTCTGTCTCTTTGAGGCGGTCAGAACCGGACTCCTCGGGTCTCCGAAAATGACAATTGTAGGTAACAACTCGAGCTCTTATAAGCAGTTCTGGTATCAGTCTGGACTTCCTCTGCATGAGGTTCAGGCTACGGTGTACTCAATCCCGATGATTGTCTACCAGGGACTTATGCTTGCCTGGTCGGTATGGCTTGTGATCTCTTTGGGACGATGGTTCAAATGGGCCTGGGCCGGTTTTTTAAAAGACGGTGTCTGGCCGGATACTGCTGCTTCTCGAATCGAGAAGCAGGCTGTGCAACGGTCGGAAGAGTTATCTGCTGACAAACCAGAGACCGATAGTGGCTCTGTGTAAAAAGGCAGTCAGCTGTTGACCCGCAAAATCAGATTATAATTTCAACAATACGAGGGCCGACCATGAATGACACTGAAAAATTTCATAGAAAACAGAATCAGCTGTTTATCCTTGTCTGCATCAACTTTGTCATGTTTGTCATCCTGTTTGGCGGGTTGGGATTTGTCACCTATCAGTCCGCCTCTCTGGTCAGCCGTCTGAAAGGCGATCTCCACCTGGCTGAGCAGTCAATAGCACAGCTTCAGGATCGATTCCACAATATGGATGTGGATAAACTTGTGGACCGTCTTGTGGTGACAGCGTCAAAAAGCCTTGAGGAAAGCATCAAAAATGTAGTTAAAAATTCCGACCTGACAACACCCCTGACCCAGGCATCAGAGCGTATGGCCGCTACCCATGAGGTAATCGAGCAGACCGGCACCGCCATCCAGGGAATCCACGAAACGGTTAAAGGGCTGGACAACGAGGAGATTGCCCGTCTCGTCTCCTATAACATTCTCAAAGGACTGGGGGACGGGTTCCAACAGGCCGCCGAGGCAGGAAAACCGCGGACAGTGATTAAGCAGGACTGACAACCTGCTCCAGCACACACCTGTTATAGTATTTTCCCTTATGCCAGTTACAGTTCCCTGCTTAAGGACGCACCCAGCTTTACGCTGAATAGTTACAGAGAATTTTGGCTAGAGTAGAGAGAATCCAGCAGAATCAGTGCTCTACTCTGGCCAAAATCTGGTGTCTTCAAAATTTGTATCCCGAAATCTACTCAAGGATGATGCCGGTATGCTACAATATTGAAGAAAGTCCCAAAAATATGGAAAAATCCCAGGGGGACGACCATGAACAAACTGTTTGCCATAGCAGTCCTGCTGTGCTTCGTTTCAGTCAGAGCAGCATTGTCGACTGAACTCACTATTTTAACGGAAAATCTGCCGGCACTGAACTATCTGGAAAATGGCGTCCTTGTTGGTCCCTCCGTTGAAATAGTAAAAGAGATTCAGAAAAGGACAGGATCTTACGGGAAAATCAAGGTCTATCCATGGGCAAGGGCCTACAGGATTGCCCTGGAAGAGGAAAATGTTGTCCTGTTCAGTACGACTCTGACAGAAGAGCGTCGTGATAAATTCAAATGGGTTGGCCCGCTGGCGCTGAAAAGGGATGTGCTCGTCGCAAGAAAAGGTGCAGGTATAGCAATTACCACCCTGGATGATGCCAAAAAAGTTAAACGTATCGGCACAGTCCGGAACGATTCAAAGGAAGAGTATCTTCAGCAACAGGGGTTCACAAATCTCGAACCTGTTTCAGACGACAAAAAAAATGCCCAGAAGCTTATTCTTGGACGAATAGACCTTTGGGTCCATAAGGTACCTGGTCTAAGAAGCGTTTGTGAGTTGGCCCGGGTGGACTACAACGATGTTGAGGAGGTCTACAGCCTGCGCAAAATTGAACTCATGATTGCCTTTTCAAAACAGACATCAGACCTGATCGTGCAAAAGTGGAAAAATGCCTTTAACGACATGGCTGCTGACGGGACTATTTTAAAGATCCAAAGAAAATGGAACAGGCTTATACCGGATCCGCCGTTTCCTGAGCTTCCAGCTAAACCCTGAAATTTCATAACCAGGAAGGGCAGCGGCTTTCCTGGGCAGTCTCTTCGATCTCAACAGCCATATATTCTGGGACCCGACTCCGATTCACATATTTCATCCATCCTTCCAGATCTCAAGGATGGTCACGTCATCATTTGCCTCAGTTTCTCCCTGCCATCTGCGGACAGCCTCCATGAGGTCTTTTCCCCATGGAGGTGAGTCGGATGTAGCGATATGGGAATGAACACGGTCATCGCCATAGAGTTCCTGTTCCCGGTTAGTGGCCTCGGCAACCCCATCTGAAAAGAGCAGCAGCGATTCTCCCGGAGACAGGGTGATCTCCTCCAGGTCAAATTGAACATCAGTAAGTATGCCGAGGGATATCCCCTTCAGCGGCGGCAGATTTTTCACGCAACCCCGCTCAATCCAAAGCGGGTAGAGATGCCCTGCGCGTATCAGTTGCATCCTGCCGCCTGAGGGCCAGTACCGCACCAGGATGATTGTCGCAAAATAACCTTCGTCTGCTGCCAGGTTGTAAAGCTTGTTGTTCACTGTTTGAAGCAGTGAACTGATGTTGTCGTGAACAAGCGCCTCGCTGCGGATGATCGTGGATAATGCCGCCATGATGAGTGCTGCCGGAACCCCTTTGTCTGCGACATCGGCAACATATACCAGCAAGCTGTTGTCAGCCATGGTGATGATATCGTACAGGTCGCCCCCCACGTACGAGGCTGGAACAGAGTCCGCCCAGATGTGAGAGGCGCCACCCAGATCAGGAATTTTCGGCCAGAAAAGCGACTGAATGGTAGCCGCGGTTTTTAACTGTCTTTTCAACCTGGCAGACTGCTCCAGGACATTGTCATGCAGCTCCTTGATCCTCAACATCGACTTGACCCTGGCCACAAGGGCAGTATGGTCCACCGGCTTTGTCAGGTAATCGTCGCCTCCGCTTTCCAGGCCGGAAACGATATCTTTTGAGTCGGTTTTGGCGGTGACAATGATAACAGGCATGAAAGGAAGGGTCGGGTCCGACTTGATGCGGCTGCACATCTCCAGGCCATCCATTTTAGGCATGAGGATATCCAGCAGGATAAGATCCGGCTTATGCTCCCTGGCCATTTCAAGCCCTTCCAGGCCGTCAACAGCCATGATGACATCGTAGTCGCTCGCCCTGAGCCGGACCTCCATGATTTCCCGGCTGGCCGGGTTGTCTTCAACAATCAGGATCAGGGGTGTCGATCTCATCATCACTCCTTGGTATCAGCTGTTTCCCAGATATTCGAGGATCTTTTTCAAGAGTTCCCGGGGGCTGTAGGGCTTTGACATGTAATCGTCACAGCCTGCTGCATATGCTTTTTGATCATCACCGCTGAGGGCATACGAGGTCACAGCGATAATCGGAATATCCTTCAAGTCTGGATTGGACTTGATCTGCCGGGTTGCCTCGTAACCGTCTATGCCTGGCAGCTGTATGTCCATGAGAATCATGTCCGGGCGATATTCGTCTGCAAAATTTACCCCCTCCGTTCCGGTGACCGCCTCTACGACCTCAAAGCCGGCCGACTCTAACAAATCTCTGACAATACGCCGGTTGTCTTCCTGATCCTCAACAACCAGGACAAGTTTGCTCATGAGCGCTCCTCTTCCTGCCCGTACCGGACAGGCAGGGTAAACGTAAAAGTCGCCCCCTGGCCCGGTTCCGACTCCACGCCAATGGTGCCCTGGTGCATTTCAACGATTTTTTTAGCAATGGTGAGACCCAGACCTGTTCCGCCCTTTTCACGTGTTGAGGAGCCGTCCACCTGTTTGAATTCCTCAAAGATCTTTTCCTGGTCCGTATCGGAAAGGCCGCAGCCGGTATCTGCTACGGATACAATATAGTTATCTTCGAGCAGGGCGGCACGTACCGACACCTCACCCTGCTCGGTAAATTTAATGCTGTTTCCCAGCAGATTGAGCAGGACCTGGGCGAGCCGCTGCTCATCTCCGGTACCGACAGGCAGGTCCGGCTCGATGTCGACCTTGAGGATGAGCCCCTTTTCAGCTGCCAGCGATTCAATTGACTGGACAACCGTCTGAATGACTGCAGCAAGTGAATATTGATCGACGGACAGCGTGAAACGTCCTGCCTCGATCTTGGACAGATCCAGCACGTCATTGATCAGTTGGAGCAGATGACGTCCGTTTTTATCGAGCCTTGAAAGGACATCGCTGATCTTTTCGGGAACCTCTCCATAGATGCCATCGACAATCAACTCAGTATAACCAAGTATGGCATTGAGCGGAGTCCGGAGTTCATGGCTCATGTTTGCCAGAAATTCCGACTTGTGTTTGTCCGCCAGCTCCAGTTCACGACCCTTCTCGTCAATTTCCAGGAAAAGCCGTGCGTTGTGTATGGCCAGCACCGACTGATCGGCAAAGGTCTGCAGAAGTTCCACCGATTTTTTGGAGAACTGCCCTGCGCGTTTTCGAAGAACAACAAGACCGCCGATGACCTGTTTTTCACGCATGAGAGGTACTGCCAGTAAAGCCTGGAAATCTTCCTCAAGCACAAAATGGAGAGGGTAGTCACTCAGCGCCGAGAGGTCCGCAATCTGAACAGGGGCCAATGTATCCGTTGCCTGGCCCACGGCAGTTCCATCGCCCCTGGTAATTTTTGATTCATTGAGCGACCTTGCAAACGCATCGCTTACCCCGAAATGTATTTTGGGGGTGAACAGTTGAGACTCTTCATCGAACTCAAAGATGGCACCCGCATCGGTTTCGGAGAGGGCAACCGCATGACGGACGATACTGTTGAGTACAATCTCCAGGTCAAGCGTCGAGTTGATTACCTGGCTGACCTCCCCGAGTGCCTGCAGTTCCTCCACCGACTGGGCCAGCTCACGGGTGCGATTGAGGACTTTCTGCTCCAGAGTCCTACTGTAGTCCTCTATTTCCTTCTTGCTGGCATTCAGCTTGAGAAACAACTCCTTGATCGACCCGCGCATGACATCAAGGTTCCGGGCGAGCAGGCCGATTTCGTCGTTGCCGCTCTTGTCTATGTAGGAGTCAAGATTACCCTCAGCTATGGCAGAGGCGGACTCCTGCAACATCGTCAAGGGAAGGGTTATATATTTTTTGGTGATAACAAGTGAGGTGATGGCAATGGAGCCAATGATTAAAACAGTGAGGATAGTGATCATCCCACCGACCCTGATCTGCTCCTTGCGGACGCTATGACGGGACATGGTCAGCCTTATGGTACCGACCTTGTTTCCCTCGTAAAAGATATCTGAAGTCCTGTCTATAAATTCGCCTGAGTCTGAAAATCCCCCATCAGCCCCCTGCGGGACATTGTCCCTGATTCTCCTGGCAATGATCTCATCACCCCAAACGACCTCGGCAAAAACGATGGACTCATCAAGAAACAGGGCCTCGACAAAGTTATTGACGATATCGTTATCAAGATTCCAGAGTGGCGTTGGCAGGCTGATCTTGGCAAGCTTCAGAACACTTTCGAGCCGGGCCTCCAGCTCATGGTTTATTTTCGCACTGTCCAGCAGGATCACCGCTCCGGCAAACACCATCAGCAGCAGGGTGATGATTCCGATAAAGGCGTAGCTGAATCGTTTACTTACGCTTCTCATGAGGGGCACCCAGGGAGATCAGGTCTCACATCTCCAGGTTAACTATTCCAGTATGACGCTGGCCCTGTAAGACCAGTTGCCTTACCGGCCCGGCTGAACCTCCAGAAATCAGTCCCTAATCTACAAACTCGGCAGATTCAGAGATAAATTCCGGGAGAACGATACCAAGCATCCCACTGGTTGTCTTATTGATGACCAATCTTGTTCTGTCCGGTGTTGCAACTGAAATATTTTCCAGCTTTTCACCACGCCGGTGCCTGTCTACAATTCGGGCTGCAGCACTTCCGAGCTGATAATAATCGACCACAGCTCCGATCAGGACACCATGTTTGATGTATTCTCTGACCGAACCGATGGATTTAAGCCTGGCACGTCTCAACTGTTCTCCAATCACCTTGGCATTTGAAACCAGAAAGCTGTCCGGGGGCAGATAGACACCATCGACCCTGATTTCCTGATTGACCAGTTTTTCAAGATTTCCCTGCAACATCTCACTGACAGGGGGAGAGCGAAGATCAATAACTTCCAGGTCATGAGTCCTGGCGTAGTCATAAAGTGCTTTTCGAACGATCAGTGAATTTTTCTCTCTTGGATTAAATAAAATCCCAAGTCGGGATATGTCCAGTAACTCAAGACTACTGCCAAGCTGCTGTCCTACAGGCACGGCATCACTCACCCCGCTGATATTGCCACCCGGCGACTCCATGCTGTCAACAATGCCGCCATCAACGGGATCGGTAACAACATTGAAGATCTGGGGCGTCCGGTTACGAATAACAAGCCTGGCCCTTCTTGAGACGGTTGTGCCAAAGGTATAAATATAGTCAAATTCTTCCAGGCGGGGTTGCAGCTCAGCGAGTATCCGACCCAGTTGCCTGACATCCTGGTCCGCGTTGACGACTGTATAACGGGCCGGGTAGCCAAGTCGTGCCAGTTCCGCCTTAAAACCAACCTCGGCCTCTGTTTCCCCCCGCCACAGTATCATCGCGATATGCAACTGTCTCTCTGCACTGCATATGCTCAAACAGAGGAGTATGAGTGGCAGCAACAGGAGCAATATCCTGGTTAGTTGTATGCCCATATCCGATACCAAACAGTGTGTCTTGCAGATCCGTCCTACT
>JBDLID010000085.1:0-13497 GCA_039715055.1 Thermodesulfobacteriota bacterium
CCACACTGCGGGCCCTGCTGAACAGTTACAGTTCCCTGCTTAGGGACGCACCCAGTTTTACGCTGAATAGTTACAAAAATACAGAGGATTCTCCTGGCATATTTGTTGTAACTACAGTCAGCTATGCTGTTTTTCAGGGGCTCTGGCAGTAATGGCTCCCATAAACAATTTGCCATAGTCTCGATTTTTTTATATATTCTTTCGCATGGTTATGTGAAATACTGGGAAGTAGTCTGTTTGTCAGGAAAATCATGACCTTTTCGTGGACATCTCAAGGCGAAGATGGGACGGAAAAATCTTTTTCAGCACACAGTTATCCAGTCACTTAGTTTTTGTTCTCCGCCACTGTCTGGACAGTTGGTCAGCCCGGTGGGATGGCGGTGACATTGCTTCGTTAAACACAAGCAAAGGAGGTCAAAAAACAAAAACCGGTTTCCGATTGCCCAACAGCCCAAGTAGAAATATTTATTAAATTGTAACTATTCAGCAGGGAGGACAAACTGCCCTTTATGCTGAACTGTAACTGTTTAGATGTGCTCTATATTTGTTCATTTAAGACGTCGAAGCAAACTTGTGCTATGTGAGAAGGCCAGGTAAGCGTAGACTCCAAAATGAGCGAAGATCGAGTGTAGCTGAAGTGTTACTTAAATTACTCATTGTTTACCCCTAAAGGAGAATACAGATGAAGAAACTAGTGTCGAAAATTGCCCTTGGCTGCGGATTTGCCCTCGCCCTTACCTCCACCCCTTCCTTTGCCGGTCAACAATTTGTAACCATTGGTACCGGTGGTGTTACTGGTGTTTACTACCCCACCGGCGGCGCCATCTGCCGCCTTGTCAATAAGACCAGAAAAGATCACGGAATCCGATGCTCAGTTGAGAGCACCGGCGGATCTGTCTACAACCTCAATACAATTGCCGCTGGCGAGCTTGACATGGGTGTGGCCCAGTCCGACTGGCAGTATCATGCCTATAACGGCACCTCCAAGTTCAAGGAGAAGGGAGCCAATAAGGACCTGCGCGCTGTTTTCTCTGTTCATCCCGAGCCCTTTACCGTTGTTGCCCGGGCAGATTCAGGGATCAAAAATTTTAAGGACATGAAGGGTAAGCGGGTCAATATCGGAAATCCCGGTTCCGGCCAGCGCGGCACCATGGAAGTGCTGATGGACGCGGTTGGCTGGACCAAAAAAGACTTCAAACTCGCCTCTGAGCTCAAATCTTCAGAACAGTCCAAGGCGCTCTGCGACAACAAGGTCGATGCCATGGTCTTTACCGTAGGCCATCCCAGTGGATCAATCAAGGAAGCCACCACATCCTGTGATGCGGTAATGGTTAACGTGACCGGACCTGAGGTTGATAAGCTTGTCGGTGATAATGACTACTATCGTAGCGCCACAATTCCAGGCGGTATGTATCGTGGAACCGATGGCGACACACAGACCTTTGGTGTCGGGGCCACATTTGTTTCCTCAACCGCCGTACCTGAAAATGTTATTTACAACGTAGTCAAGGCCGTATTTGAAAACTTTGACCAGTTTCAGAAGCTGCACCCGGCTTTCAAGAACCTGAAGAAAGAAGAGATGATCAAAGACGGTCTCTCTGCTCCTCTGCATGACGGAGCGAAGAAGTACTACAAGGAAATTGGCCTGCTGAAGTAGTCCTGTCAAAAAAAAGGTGCATCGAAAACGGTGCGCCTTTTCTTCCTGTTTTCAACGGCTGGTCCGCTATCTTTTGATCAGCCGTTGAAATCACTTCAATAAAAAAACTGAAGGAATCATCGTATGAGTGAAGTCAAAGACGCCGTCAAGACCGATGAAGAACTTCAGGAGATGATCGCTGAAACAGATTCCGGGGCCCGTAATCCCACGGGAGCATTTCCTAAAAAAGTCCTCTTTTTTGTCCCTCTGGCCTGGACGATTTTTCAGCTCTGGTACGCATCTCCTCTCCCTTTTATCTTCAACTTCTTTGTCTTAAATGATACCGAGGCAAGGGCAATTCATCTGGCCTTTGCCGTGTTTCTCTCCTACACGGCCTATCCCACCCTCAAATCCTCCCCAAGGGACTATATCCCTATACAGGACTGGGTCGTCGGAATGATTGGTGCCTTCTGTGCGGCGTATCTTTATATCTTCTACGCAGCCCTTGCCGACCGCCCGGGTGATCCCACCCAGATAGATATCATTGTAGCAGTTGTCGGTCTGGTTCTGCTTCTTGAGGCGACACGACGCGCCCTGGGGCCGCCGCTGATGGTCGTTGCCACTGTATTTATCATCTATACATTCGGTGGTCAGTGGATGCCCGATGTCATCGCCCATAAGGGTGCCAGCCTGAATAAGGGAATGTCCCATTACTGGCTGGGGACTGAAGGTGTCTTTGGTGTTGCTCTCGGTGTTTCCACCGGCATGGTGTTCATGTTCGTCCTCTTCGGCGCTCTTCTGGAAGCAGCCGGTGCCGGCAACTACTTTATCCGTACCGCTTTTGCCGCTCTCGGTCATCTCAAGGGCGGCCCGGCAAAAGCTGCTGTTGTCTCGTCCGGCCTCACCGGCCTCGTTTCGGGATCGTCCATTGCCAACGTCGTCACCACCGGTACATTTACCATCCCGCTCATGAAAAAGGTCGGTTTCAAGGCCGAAAAGGCGGGTGCCATCGAGGTGGCCTGTTCAACCAACGGCCAGCTCATGCCGCCGGTTATGGGGGCGGCCGCCTTTCTCATGGTTGAGTATGTCGGTATTACCTATATTGAAGTCATCAAACATGCCTTTTTACCGGCAATCATCTCCTACATTGCTCTTGTTTACATTGTCCACCTTGAGGCATGTAAACTTGGCCTTGAGGGAATGAAAAAAACGGTTACCCAGACGCTTGCTCAAAAGTTGCTCTCCTTTGTCTTTACCATCCTCTTTTTGATTATCATGGGAGGGGTAACCTACTATGGAGTCGGCTGGATCAAGACGGTTGCCGGAGAAGCCACCATTTATATCGTTTCGGTGCTGCTTTTGATTGCCTATATTGTTCTCATAAAGCTGGCCTGCAAGGTACCCGAACTTGAGCAGAGCCATGATATTAAGGAATTACCGCACCTCGGTAAAACGGCCCAGGCCGGATTTTATTTTCTGCTGCCCATTGTTGTTCTCATGTGGTGTCTGGTGGTGGAGAGGCTCTCCCCGGCTCTTTCAGCATTCTGGGCAACGGTCCTGCTCATTGCAATTGTCCTGACCCAGAGACCGCTGAAGGGATTCTTCCGCAAAAGCAAGGATGAGGCGTTTGCCTTCAAAGGCGGTTTTGCTGATCTTATCAACGGCATGGTCACAGGCGCTCGAAATATGATCGGTATCGGTGTCGCCACCTCTGCTGCCGGTATTGTTGTCGGCACCATCACCCTGACAGGCGTCGGCCTTGTCATGACTGAGTTTGTCGAGTTTATTTCCGGCGGCAACCTGATCCTGATTCTCGGTTTCACTGCCCTTATCAGTCTGATCCTCGGTATGGGGCTGCCGACGACGGCAAACTATATCGTCGTCTCCACCCTGATGGCTCCGGTCATTGTCGATCTTGGTGCTCAAAATGGCCTTATCGTGCCGCTTATTGCCGTTCATCTGTTTGTCTTCTACTTCGGTATCCTGGCAGATGATACGCCGCCGGTTGGTCTTGCCGCCTTTGCGGCGGCCGGTATATCGGGCGGTGACCCCATCCGAACCGGCATACAGGGATTTATCTACGATATCAGGACAGCTGTTCTGCCGTTTATGTTTATTTTTAATACCCAGTTGCTGCTGATCGGTGTCGATAACTGGTTTCAGCTTATCCTTGTTGTGATTGCGGCAATAACAGCCATGATGGCCTTTGCCGCCGGCACCCAGGGATACTTCCGGGTTAAAAGCCGTATCTGGGAAACTGCTGCCTTGCTGATCGTTGCGTTCCTGCTCTTCAGGCCCGGATTTGTCTGGGATAAATTTTTCCCGCCCCTTGTCGAGGAAGCACCTGCACGCCTTGAGGCCATGATCACGGAGATGAATCCCGGCGCCCAGCTGCGCTTGATGATTGAAGGCGAAAACATGATGGATGGCAGTAAATATTCCAAGACTATCATGTTGCCGGTCGGTGATCAGCCAACCGGAAAAGAGCGTTTGGAAGGAATCGGCATTGAAACTCGCGATGAAGAAGGTAAAATACTGGTAGACAATGTCGTTTTTGGCAGTGCCGCTGAAAAAGCCGGGATTGATTTTGATCAGGAGATCACGTCCATCCAGCTCCCCAGTGACCGGCTGCCCAAGCAGCTCATGTTTATCCCGGCCCTGGTCCTGTTCGGTTTTGTCTATCTGGTCCAGTCCGGGCGAAAGAAGAAAGAGGAGGCAGCAACCGCATAAACGATTCAGACATTGACCAACCGGCTGAACAAACCAACCCCTGGCTGCAGCCAACTGCAGTCAGGGCATAAATAAAAAGGTGAATTACCCCACCTTCCGGAGAACATAATGTTTAAAAAAATTCTGGTTCCCATTGATGTTGATCGTCCAATTGCCGCCAAGGCAGTATATGACTGTGCTGCAGAAATAGCAGCGCCCTACGGATCCGAAATCAAACTTGTCAGTGTCATGCCGGGATTCGGTATGCCGATTGTCGGATCGTTTATCTCTGACCGGGTCCGACAGGAAGCCCTGGACTCTTTCAGAGAGGCGTTAACAACTTTTACGAAAGAGAACTGCAGTGACATAGTCACATTTCATATACGGTCAGGAAAGCACTATGAGGAAATTGTTAAAATGGCGAAAAAATGGGAGGCTGACCTGATCGTTGTCTACCACAACAGACGGCGTGAAATTAATGAGGTGTTCAGTCACACCTGTGCCAAACATGTTTACCGGGATGCACCCTGCTCGGTTCTGCGTCTGAGAAATATCCGCGAGGAATAGTTATTCAAGGGAGCCTTTAAACTTGTTTTCCAAAAATGGGGAGGAGTTAAAGATGAACCTGAACAAAGAGACTTGGCCCACGTTTTATTTCAATCCTGTTTCTGCCCGGCTTCTCTTTTCGGCTCTGGCGCTGCTGGTGTTTCTTCTGCCGCCTCCTGTTCAAGCCTTTGAGGTCCTTCTCGGGACCGGAGAGCATGGTTCTTTCTCAAACTTTGCCGGGCGGGCATTGTGCCGGACGATCAGCCGTCATGTCCCTGAAGTGACCTGCTCCACCCGTACCGCTAATGATGAAATTGACAACCTGACCAACCTTCAGAGCGGCTCGCTGGATTTTGCCATCATCAACTCAAATACCCTTGATGATGCCGTCAACAAGAGGAGAATCTTCCAGTTCCTCGATATCAACTATGAGAATCTGGCAATTTTAATGCCGCTTTATGATCGTCCCATCGGGCTCATCGCCCGTAACGATTCCGGTATCAGTACACTGGGTGATCTGAAAGGGAAACGGATCAACTCCGGTCCGCCCGGGTCCACCGAAAACAGGGCAATGCGATTGATCATGAGTGCCAAGGGCTGGTCAGAGGACGATTTTTCCCTTTTTGAGGAACTGCCGTCCTCTCACTCCCAGGGTACCATGGCCTTCTGTCATGGAACCATACAGGCCATGCTGACCATCGGTGTTCATCCTGCACTGGCCACCCAGAGGGTACTGGAGAACTGCAACGCACACCTTGTAAGCATCAGTGATGATTCTATTGACAAGCTCGTCGCAAGCCGTCCACCCTGCTGGAAAAGTGAAATCCAGGCCCAGTCGTATCCCGGTCACGGAGAAGCGGTTGAAACATTTGGTACCCGAGCCATCTTAGTGGCCTCGAACACCGTTGATCAGGAAACAGCAAATGCCATCGTCAAAGCCATTTATGACAACCGGAAACGACTGCAAAACAGCCATCCGGCTCTGTCCTTATATCCTGTTCAGGAGGCCGGCAAAGGAATAAAGGGATTGAAACTGCATGAGGGTGCAGTCCGGTTTTTCACCAGCCAGTGAAGAGGCGGCTCCTTTTACCGGATGTCAGCAGCAGCCGGACATCACTCTTCGCCCGGTGATTTTATTGACCCAGCCGGCGATGATAAAGGCAGCGCAGCCGGTGCCCGGATTGACACCGATGGCCCCGGTCGGACAGTTCTGAGCGCAGGCTCCGCATTCGATGCAGCCGTTGAAGTCATTGATTTTTGCCTTCTTGCCCTCCAGGGCCAGGACCCGGTGAGGGCATACCGTTGTACAGCGGCCGCAGCCGATACAGGTTGCAGAGTCGAGTTTGAGACTTACCTGTTCGTTGATATAGCGAAATTCTTTCATAATAATATCACCTGATAAAAGGCGTTGTGATCCAGGTGACAGCAGCAAGTACGGTCAGGCCGGCCTGAACCGGAAGCCCCCGCCGCATCTCGTACTCAACACCGCTTGGTGAGGTAAACGGTGTCGCCCCTGTAAAATTCATGGCCAGATAACTGGCTATTGTTGTGGACCAGGAAAGAAAGGCAATAGTCTCAAGAACCTGGATTCGTTCCTGCAAGAGCCACCAGCTGATTACTCCACCGACCCCTCCAACAATCACACCTTTGAGCCAGAACTGACGCCAGGGCAGGAGCGGCAGCAGGAGTGGAGTAGCAATTGCCCCGCTGACGACTCCAAGCAGGGTGGCGCCGATGAAGAAAGGGCTTCTCGCCAGCGCTGCAGTAAAGGAGAAGAGGTTCGGGCCGATGCCGGAGATGATAAACAAAATGACAAGGGTGATGAGTAACGGTTTAATGGTGAGGTAAAGTTCCACCGGGATAAGTATCGCCCGTTCAGCCAGATTAAAGGTGACTGAACGCATTTTTTCATCGCAACTGTTCTGCTCAAGAAATTTTTTTATATCGTCTGCCCTGACCGGCCCGTAAACAACCTTGAAGCCACTTTCCTTTCTGACTTTTGCTCCATCGACCCCAGGAGCTCCGAGCTGGGGGACAATCAGCTCCCGGTGTTCAACAACTTCGGCAAGTCCTGCAGCGTTTACGGAATAGACCAGTTCGTCGCTGCCAAATGACCCTTTGCCTGCCGCGCACCAGACATTGATGCCCCGGGTATCGAGTACCAGCAGCCAGCAGTCCACCTCTTTTAAAGACCAGCGCAGGGAATCAAATGAGAGTTTGAAGTTGGCGCTGACCAGCACCGGGGAATTCCTATCAGGTTTTCCAGCTGCATAGAGACCGGGGGTGACCGTGTAATCGTCACGGGTGACTCCGCTTCGTGCAGCAATTGTACCTAGCAGATCCTGTAAGGAGCGGTCACAACTGATCTGGGGAACCGGACCGGCTGGTGTATCGATAAAGTCGGCGACAAAGGGGTCGATCGTGTAACCGGCCCTTTCATGAACCCCGGCCCGGGGTTTCTGGGGTGGGCCTCAGCACGGTTCCTGGTCCTGTGAATCCGCACTTTGACACCCATTCAAACCTGAAAGTGGTAATGTCTGGAGGGTAACTTCATCTTTTTGTGATACCATTTTTTCCTTTTCTAAAAGTGGCTTAATCAGTTTATTGACAAGGGATACTGTAAGACATCGTAACAGATCTGCAAGGCTTAGGGATGTGTGGCACCATTGAATTGGCAGCTTTACCCCTTGACGGGAACGGTGACCATGCAAAAAATAGAAGAGGTCGCATCGCTATATGATCCATCGGGCTTTTTAGATTCACTTTACACAGAAACGTACTTATCCATGAAAACCATGTCACAGCAAATACTCCTTGAAGAACATCGTATCACCGAGGAACCTTACTACCTTCATCAGGGAAATGAGATTGAGATCGCACAAGCCGCCTACAAGATGGGGCTGCCCCTGCTGCTGAAAGGGCCGACCGGCTGCGGCAAGACACGATTTATGCAGTACCTTGCCTGGCGGCTTGAACGGCCTCTGATCACGGTGTCCTGTCATGACGACCTGTCCACCAGTGACCTGGTTGGCCGCTATCTGATCAGGGCCGGTGAAGCGGTCTGGGCCGACGGCCCGCTGACGCTTGCGGTGCGGTCGGGAGCCATCTGTTACCTCGACGAGGTGGTAGAGGCAAGAAAAGATACCACAGTGGTGATCCATCCGCTGGCCGATGACCGGCGTGAACTGCCCATTGAAAAAAGAGGCGAGCTGCTCATCGCTCCATCTGAGTTCATGCTCGCTGTTTCATATAACCCCGGCTATCAGAGTGTCCTGAAGGATCTCAAGCCGTCGACCCGTCAGCGTTTTGTGGCCCTGGGTTTCGATTACCCGGTCCTTGAACAGGAGGCGGAGATCGTCGGCCGGGAAGGAGAAGTTGAACCCGAGCTTGCCCGCTCACTTGTCAAACTGGCGATGATGACCAGAAGTCTTAAGGACTCAGGTCTGCCCGAGGGGGCCAGTACCCGGCTGCTGATTCAGGCCGGTAAACTGGTCGCCAACAATATCGACATCCGTACCGCCTGCCAGGTTGCCGTGGTCGAGCCGTTGACCGATGAGCCGGAGCTGCTGGCTGCGCTTGAGGATATGGTGGCCTCCATTTTCTAGGAGAATTGCAATTTTCTCCCAATCTCTTCGTCATAGGCCAAATGAAAAATGCTCACATATCAAGATATATGCTGCGCTTTTTAATTTTGCCTGTTCCTTGATATTGGAAGAAAATTGCAATTCTCCCCAAGACACTTCAATAGTTTTTTAAAATTCATACTGTTTTCCTTGTGATTCGATGAACCTGGCGGACCTGACAAAGCGTTTCTATGATCTGGTGGCTCCGGACATTCCAAATGAGTGGGATGTTGAAGAGGTCCTGGAGCCCTACCTGAAGGATGATGATGACCTTTGTCTGGAGGTGCTTGGTTGCGTTCCGGCAATCTGGCCGATCTCAAACTCACTATGTTACGATTTCCTGCGCCGTGTCCCTGACGCATTAAAGTGTATCGACCAGTCAAGACTGTCGGTGTGGGTCGGTGATATCCTTGATCGATACGAACTGGACGGCCTCAAGGCAGCCCAGCGCTTCATGAATGATGTGGAGAACAGCTGCCTGAGCAATCGTTCTGCCCCTGGTCTGCTGCCCCTTACAGAGGTCGATGGCCGTCTGCTCCCCTTTATCCGCGGCATTGCCGGTGAAGAGCTTCATATCCGGCCGGGTCGCGCCACCTTCACCGACAGCGAGACCATTTTTCTCCCTGCCCAGCTCTCCCTGTTTACAGCCAGGGAGGATAACCTGCTGCTTTATAAACTGACACTCGCCTTCCAGTGGGCCTACATGTCATCTCAGACCTTTACGGTGAAAAGGTCATCTTGTAAGGACCATAATGGGGAGTCGGAGGAGTTGTGGCTCACCTCATTTTTTGATTCATTTGAGCCGGGGCTGCTGGCACGGGATACCTACTTTTTTCTGGAGACTGTTCGGGCCTGGTGCTTTCTTGAGCGGGAGCTGCCCGGCCTGATGCGCCGGGCGGCAGAACTGGCCTGGCCTCTTCCGCAGACAGACCAGGATGATCCCCTGGCCGAACAGCTGCGTGGACTGCAGCGGCAGCTGCTTCGGGGAGATCTGAAGACAGGCTGTACTGTCCCTGAACTTGATGATTTTTTTTCAAAACAGTATGGTGATGGAGCATCTGCCCTGGACAGTGTCAACGCCGTTGAGAAGCTCTGTGCGGCATGGCTTGGGGTAAGTGGTGACTACAGCGGAGTTAGGCCACTGCCTTTTCAGGGGGAACTGCGGCTCAAGGCCATTGAACGTGTCCGCCAGGAGCGGCTCCAGCGATTGGGGGAGGATTTTGCGGAAAGCCTGGCGCTGCATCTCGCCTCTTTGTCCAGGGATAAATTGAAAAAACTCTACGCCGATGAAGAGCAGAAACAGAGTGGTGAAGGTGGGCTGGAGTCGGATGTAACCATGATCATGGACCCGGAATTTGCCGGTACCGTCATGGAAGAGCATGGCGCCCCCCTGCTGATGACCATCAACAATGAGGAGCTGGAACTGCCCGAGGAGTTGAGCTCGACGGCCCAGCAGTTGATCAATGAGTATGGCCACCTGCCGGGACGATTTATCTCAAGCGCGGTGGGCAAGGCTGGTGACTCTGTTGCCCCCGGCGGGGTGACGGCTGAAAACGGCCACGGGCAAGAGCTGCCTGCTGCACCATTCCTCTACGATGAGTGGGATCACCGGAGACAGGGTTTTCGAAAGAACTGGTGCCAGATGAATATCAAAGAGATTCCGCCTCTGAAATCCGGTTTCATAGCTCAGACGCTCTCCAAATATCACGGCCTGATGATCAGGCTCCGCCACCAGTTTGAGATGATGCGCAGTCACGACCGTTTTGTCCGCAGGCAGCGGGACGGGGACGACATCGATCTGGACGCCCTGGTGGAATCTCTTGCCGACACCCGGGCCGGGCTGCCCCCTTCGGATCGTCTCTTTGTCAAACTATGCCGGGACGAGCGCGACATTGCAGTAATTTTCCTTGTCGATATGTCCAACTCCACTGCCGGCTGGGTGGGCACCACCATCAAGGAGTCGCTGGTCCTGATGACTGAGGCCCTCGAGGTCCTTGGTGACCGTTACGGGATATATGGTTTTTCCGGGATGCGCAGAACCCGTTGTGAACTCTTTCGCATCAAGGATCTTCAGGAGCCTTCCGGTGAAAAGGTCCGGGAGCGGATCGGTGCTATTTCACCACGTGAGTATACACGGATGGGGCCTGCCATCCGGCATGGTGCGAAACTGCTTGCTGAAACAGATGCCAGAGTTCGTCTGCTCATTACGCTCACTGACGGCAAGCCCGAGGATTATGATGATTACAAGGGGGACTATGCCATTGAGGATACCCGTCATGCCCTGCTTGAGGCCAAGATGGCAGGCATCCACCCCTTCTGTATTACCATTGATCATCAAGCCCATGACTACATGGACCATATGTACGGTCCGGTTAATTATATTTTTGTGAATGATGTCCGCAAGCTGCCAATGCGGATGCCTGAAATTTACCGAACCCTGACTTCGTGATCCGATGACAACCTGAAGGGGAATGGATGAAGCGTAGCTACCAGGCCCGACTGGCACAGAAAAAGGCCAGGTTCAACAAGCAGCTCCGCCGCAATAAGCTGGCGGTCCCGGGTGTTCATGAGTTTGTCATTGTCCTCGACCATCTCAAGACCAACTTCAATATCGGCAAGATCTTCCGCTCGGCCGAATCATTTGGAGCCCATGAAATTCATCTCATCGGTATTGACTACTTTGATCCAGATCCGGGCAAAGGGACGCTGAAACATGTGCCGGTTCATTTTCATGATAATTTCCAGGACTGCCATAACGCATTGGCTGGCCGGGACTACCATTTCTATCGACTGGATCCTGCAGCAGAAAAAAGTCTGGTCACGGCTCCGCTGCCTGTCCGTTCAGCCTTTGTCTTTGGTCATGAAGAGTTCGGCTTTTCTTTTAAACAGGCCGATTATCCTGAGATGACCGGTCTTGTCATCCCTCAGTTTGGCAAAACCGACAGCCTCAATGTGGCTGTTGCCGCATCTCTTGTGATGTATGAATACGTCCGCAGTCACGCCACTGAGCCATAACTGGTGCAGCAGAACTATTTTTTCAGCAGGGAGCCGAAGTAACCAAGACCGGCAAGGATGATGATGACCGGCCCGCTGGGCAGATCGTAATTATAGCTGATGCCGAGACCGATGGTGACAAAACCCATGCAGCAGAAAATGGCAATCACCATGATCCGGCGCAGGGAGGTGGAAAAGTGGGCACCGATCGCCGCCGGCAGGGTCAGCAGGGCGATCACCATGACAATGCCGACAACCCGGACAAGAAGGACAATGGTGAGCGCGGTGAGGCAGAGGAGCAGCAGATTGTACCAGCCGACAGACACCCCTCTCAGCTCCGCATACTCTTCATCGAAGCTGATGGCCAGAAACTGGTTGTAGAACCGGCCCACCACCGCCAGGATCAGAATGTCGAGACAGAGTACCAGGGTGAGGTCCGAGCGAGTGACAAGCAGAATGTTGCCGAAGAGGTAGCTCATCGGGTCCAGGTAGCCGGGCGTCTTGGCAATAAACAGCAGGCCGATCGCCATGCCCACCGCCCAGATCGCACCAATGACCGAGTCCTGCCGCTCTGAGCTGTTTCTGGATATGATACTGAGGATGACAGCGGCCAGCAGGGCGACGATGATGGCACCGTGCAGGGGACCAAACCAGTTGATACCGAGGCCGTGGTGGATGTAGAGGCCGCAGCCTATTCCCGCCAGTACGCAGTGGGAGATGGCGCCGGCAATGTAGGATATGCGGCGAACCACCACATAGCTGCCGATGATGCCAAACGGAATGGAGGCGAGGATGCCGCTGATCAGGCCGTAGCGGAGAAAGGGCAGGTCAGGATTAGTTAGGGCACTAAAAAATTCAGCCATGACAAAGCCTCCCGTAAACCCTGTCTGAACTGGCTAAGCAAAAAGGATCGTATGCGAGGAACGAAATTCTGCTGGAATGAATCGTACAGGGGGTACGCTGCAGTGACAGCAGAATTCCAGTGACGAAGCAGAGGATCCTTTTTGAGACGCCATCAGTCATGAAAATGGCCCTTTTCACTACACTGATGATCATGGCGGATCATGCGCAGGTCGCCGCCGTACATGTCGCTGATGAGTTCTCCGGTTAACTCGCTGGTGGGGTGGATGATGACCTGACGGTTGACGCAGGCGATCCGTTGGAAGATGGAGGAGGCAAAGGCAACGTCATGGGTGACCATGAGGATCGTCATCTCTTTCTGCAGTGTTTTAAGCAGTTCAAAGAGTTGACTTTCCGATTCCTGATCAATGTTTGAGGTGGGCTCGTCAAGGATCAGTATCCTGCCCTCTGATGCCAGGGCACGACCAATCAGCACCCTTTGTCTCTGTCCTCCGGAGATCGCTGAAAACGACCGGCTGCTTAATTCGCTCAATTGCACCAGGTCCAGGGCGTTTGCCGCTATTTCTTTGTCTTCCCGGCTGTAGCGGAGTGAGCCGCTCATCCCCATTCGGCCCATGAGGACAACGTCAAAGACTGATATGGGAAAACGCGGATCGTAATAGGAGTACTGCGGGACATAACTGACTGTCATCCGCCCCCTGTCCGGCTTCCTGCCGAATATGCTGATCGATCCTTTTGCAGGTGTCAGCAACCCCAGAATCAACTTGATCAAGGTCGTTTTGCCGCCGCCGTTGGGCCCCACGATACAGATTGACTCGTTGGCGCCAATGTCCAGGTTGACCCCGGACAGCACCGGAAATTCTCCATAGCTGAAATCGACTTCCGCAATGGCAATGGCCGGAGGGTTATCAGTGATCTGGGAGGAGGTCACGGCTGCTCTGTGGTCCGCGTTGAAGTTGAAAATGAAAGTTCAATTTTTTCTGCAATCCCGGCAATATTGGCCATGACATCTTCGGCCAGAGGGTTGAGAGGAACCACCTGACCGCCGATGGCCCGGGCGATCGCTTCACCGCTTTTAGGGTCGAACTGGGGTTGGGTAAAAATGGTTCGGGCGCCGTCTTTTCTGGC
>JBDLID010000086.1:0-13390 GCA_039715055.1 Thermodesulfobacteriota bacterium
ATTCTCAGTCAGCTTTACCAAATCCCCCCAAAACATAAGAGTTCAACAGTGCTTCAGATTTGACCGTTCAGAGGGGCGAAGCATAGCAGCGCTATGTGAGCCACTTTAAACGGTCAAAGGTGGAGTGCTGCCGGACTATTAAACGTTTTCCCTGGTTTTGTGGAAGGTAATGCCGGGCCACTTTTCCATGAAAAAGTTGAGCATCCAGTTGTTTTCGGCGAGATAGGTGAGAAAACCTTCCGCGTCACGGGCCAGCGCCCCCTGGTTTTTGGACTCAAACTCCGCCATATGTCTGGCGTCATCGCATTCCACCCAGCGGGCGGCCTGGTAGCCTACCGATTCGTAGACCGCATCCACACCGTACTCATTTTTCAGCCTTGCCATGGTGACCTCAAACTGGAGCACACCAACGGCACCCATGATATAGTCAGCGCCGATAAGCGGCCGGAATACCTGCACCGCTCCTTCTTCTGCAAGCTGGATCAGTCCCTTCTGCAGCTGTTTCATCTTCAGCGGATTTTTCAGGATCACCCTTCGGAAGTGCTCCGGGGCGAAATTGGGGATGCCTGTGAACTTGAGTTCTTCCTTGGTGGTAAAGGTGTCGCCGATCTTGATGGTGCCATGGTTATGGAGGCCGATAATGTCACCAGGCCATGCCTCGTCAACGTTGGCCCGGTCCTGGGCCATGAAGATGGTGGCATTGGCGAGTTTAATATCCTTGCCGAGGCGATGGTGTTTGACGGTCATACCCCGGTTGAATTTTCCCGAGCAGATGCGGAAAAAGGCGATCCGGTCCCGGTGAGCCGGGTTCATGTTGGCCTGGATTTTAAAGGCAAAACCGGAAAAAGTTTCTTCCGTGGGTGATACCTCGCGGCTCTTGGCAGCCCGTATTCCGGGAGGAGGAGCCATCCTGACAAAACCGTCGAGCAGCTCCCGGACCCCGAAATTGTTGATGGCCGAGCCAAAGAAGACCGGCGTCTGGCTTGCAGAGAGGTAGTGATTGTACTCGAACGGATTGGCAGCGCCTTCCAGCAGCTCGATATCTTCCCGCAGCTCATCTGCCTGATGACCAAGCAGCTCATCGAGGCGCGGATCATCAAGGGCGTCGATGGTAATGCCTGCGCCCTGTTCCCTGGTTTCCTGGCCGGGATCAAAGAGGTGGAGCTGTTTGTGGTAGAGGTTGTAGACGCCCTTAAACGTCTTGCCCATGCCGATGGGCCAGGACATTGGGGTACATTCAATCTGCAGTTTGTCCTCGATTTCAGCGAGGATGTCCAGGGGGTCCCTGCCTTCACGGTCGAGCTTGTTGATGAAGGTGATCAGCGGCGTGTTGCGCATCCGGCAGACCTCCATCAGTTTTTCGGTCTGGGATTCAACGCCCTTGGCCGAATCAATGACCATGATCGCCGAGTCCACGGCGGTGAGCACCCGGTAGGTATCTTCGGAAAAGTCCTGGTGACCCGGGGTGTCAAGCAGGTTGACCTCGTAGTCGTCATAGGTGAACTTCATTACCGAGGTGGTGACCGAGATACCGCGTTCCTGCTCAATGGCCATCCAGTCACTGGTGGCATGCCGCTCGGCCCGTTTTGATTTGACCGCTCCGGCAAGATTGATCGCCCCGCCAAAGAGGAGAAGCTTTTCGGTCAAGGTGGTCTTGCCCGCATCGGGGTGACTGATGATGCCAAAGGTCCGCCGTTTACTGACTTCCTGTTCTAACTGTTTACTCATGTTTTCTTACGGCAGCTGTCGCCGGATAGTCTTGTTTTTTATAGAGGCTGTGGTAAAAAGGTGTCCACAATAATTAACGCGGTCCTCTTGCGCCCCAATATCTATTGAAGGTCAGAGCACAATAGGTCCTTTTTCCAATATTGCAATCCCAAATCTCGTATTAACCCCATGGAAAACAACAGAACTTTGCTGGTCACCGGCGGCTGCGGCTTTATCGGTGCCAATTTTGTCCGCCTCATTCGCACGGCTCATCCCGATTGGCGTGTGATCAACCTTGATCAACTGACCTATGCCGGCAACCTCCAGAATCTGACAGGCCTGGAAGAGGGTGAGAAATATCGCTTTGTCAAAGGGGATATCTGTGATGCGGACCTCATTGAAAAACTCTTTATCGAGGAAAAAATCGATTCCGTGGTCCATTTTGCCGCCGAGTCCCATGTGGATCGGTCCATTACCGGCCCCGCCGCTTTTATCCAGACCAATATCATCGGCACCTTTACCCTGCTCGAGGCGGCCAAAAAGAGCTGGCTCGACGCATCATGGCGTGGCCGGGAGCCTCGTTTCCTCCATGTCTCCACCGACGAAGTCTACGGTTCTCTGGGTGATACCGGCTTTTTTGTCGAGTCGACACCCTATGATCCACGCTCACCGTACTCCGCCTCCAAGGCATCATCAGACCACCTGGTGCGTGCCTATTTCCATACCTATGATCTGCCCATCCTCATCACCAACTGCTCAAACAACTATGGCCCTTACCAGTTTCCGGAAAAACTCATTCCACTGGTTTTTCATAACTCCATGAATGGCAAAGCCCTGCCGGTCTACGGCGACGGCAAAAATGTTCGTGACTGGCTCTATGTCCTTGACCACTGTGAGGCCATTGTCGAGGTGCTGACCCGGGGAGTGGCAGGTGAGAGTTACAACATCGGCGGCAATAACGAAAAACAGAATATCGAGGTGGTGACCCTGATCTGTGACCTTCTCGATCAAAAAATCGGCCTGCCCGACTCAGGTGGGCCGCGTCGAGACCTGATCACTTACGTCAAGGATCGGCTCGGCCATGATCGGCGTTATGCCATTGATGCCAGCCGCATGGATGAGCAACTTGGCTGGCAGCCGAAGATTACCTTTGAGCAGGGGATGGACATGACCGTTGACTGGTACCTGGCCAACCAGGACTGGGTTGATTCGGTGGTGGATGGCTCGTATCGAGAGTATTATCAGAAGATGTATGACCATAGTGTTTGACCGAGACCCCAGAAATAAACTCGTAACTGTCCAGAAATTGGTAGATAAATAATACTTACAGAACAGATGAAAGTCATAGCAACTGAAATTCCCGAGGTCCTGATTATCGAACCCACCGTCTTTGGTGATGATCGCGGTTTTTTTTATGAGAGTTACAATGAGCGGGCCTGGAAGGAAAAGACCGGCCTCGATAGTGTCTTTGTTCAGGATAACCATTCAAAATCGGTGAAAAACGTCCTGCGCGGTATCCACTATCAGATCCGTCAGCCCCAGGGCAAGCTGGTCCGGGTTGTGGCCGGCGAGGTCTTTGATGTGGCCGTGGATCTGCGCAAGAGTTCAGCGACCTTTGGCAGGTGGGTTGGGCTCAACCTCAGTGGTCAAAACAAGAAGATGCTCTGGGTGCCGGAGGGGTTCGGTCACGGTTTCGTGGTCCTGTCTGAGACGGCCGAGTTTCTCTATAGGACAACTGATTTCTATGCCCCTGAGCACGAACGCTGCATCATCTGGAACGACCCGGATCTGGCAATTGAGTGGCCCATGGAGGCTGAACCTCTTCTTTCCGCCAAGGACAACCAGGGCCTTTTTTTCAAAGAGGCTGACCTTTACGAGTGACAGACAAAACGGTCCTGGTTCTTCAAGGTACCCTTTATCCTCGCAAGTTGTATCCCTTCCCTATCTCTGCAGACTGTATCCGGTCATCAAAATGACCCTTGCAACCGGCCACGTACTGCTGAACAGTTACAGTTCCCTGCTTAGGGACGAATCCAGCTTCAAGCTGAATAGTTACAAAATAAATACAGTAGTGTTCCGGAACTGAAAGTTTTCCTACAGTTCGCTCCATTTCGGTCGAGAAAGAGTGTGACCGCTATGTCTCTGGTTACCGGCAGGATCGACTCTGTTGCCTCAGGTGAGTTGCGGTAAACTGTGCATCTCAGCACATCTGCAGGGACCCGATTTCTGAAAATTTTGTTTTTCCCAGCCTGGGAGATATAATGGAAAAAAGAGGGGCCGCCAGAAAGCTGCTTGAACATTTTTCGTTGATGCATCGGTGAGTTGGCCAGTGAGGCCGTCAAGTATCAAAATTATTTCATTATAACAATCGGGTTTAAATGGAAACCGGGTCATACGCCTTCCATGAAGTTCCAGCCAGTTATCTGTCCAGGTGGCAAAAGACCGTTGATCTTATGGCCCGGCTTTTTAATGTTCCGGCCGGCCTGATCAAGCGGGTCCATTCCCGGGAAATCGAAGTCCTGCTTGCCAGTGCGACAAGCGATAATCCTTACAGAAATGGAGAATTGAAGGATTTGAGCAAGGGGCTCTATTGCGAAAATGTCATAGAGACGCGAGCCGTTCTTGAGGTCTCCAACGCACAGGAAGCTCCTGCCTGGAACAGTAATCCGGATCTGGCCCTGGGCATGATCTCCTACCTTGGTGTTCCGTTACTGTGGCCTGACGGAAGGGTATTCGGGACAATATGCGTACTTGATCGCAGGGAGCGTCAGCACAGTAAGTTGAATCAGGAGCTGCTGGTTCATTTCAAGAAGACCATCGAGGCGGATTTTACCATTTTGGCCCAGAGCGAAAAGCTCATCGAAAGCGAAAAAAAACTCCGCCGGCAAAGCAAGGTGTTGAACGCGGTAGGCGCGGTTTTCAGGGAGGCCCTGTCCTGTGAGAATGAAAGAGAATTTGCCAATACATTTCTTTGTCATGCCGAAAAAATAACCGGCTCAAAATTCGGTTTTGTCGGTAAGAAAAACGACAAAGGTCTTTTTGATACTATTTCCATCAGCAGCACTGGCTGGAATGGTTGTCAAATGTCCGCTTCCGAGGCGAGGCTACGGATCAAGGGGATGGAGATCCGCGGCATAGACCGGGCGACTATCAGGGATGGAAAGTCAAGGATCGTCAATAATACCATTGATCACCCCGACCGGGTCGGACTTCCTGAAGGCCACCCGGAAGTGAGTTCTTTTCTTGGCGTCCCATTGAAGTATGCGGGTAAAACGATTGGCATGATCGGTTTGGGTAATAAAGAGTCAGGATATGATCTTATCGACCAGCAGGCCATCGAAGACCTGTCTGTGGCCTTTGTTGAAGCCCTGATGCGTAAGCGTGCGGAAAAAGAACTGATCAAAAGTGAGGAGCGGTTTCGTACAGTTGCTGATTTTACCTACAATTGGGAGAGCTGGATTGATCCCGATGGGAAATATCTTTATGTCTCCCCTTCCTTTGAACGTATTAGCGGCTACCCTCCGGAGGAACTCCTTAAAAACAGTCAATTTTCAAAAGTTTTTGTTCACCCTGATGACCAGGACACTTTTTTTGAACATAGAGACGCTCACCTGAATAAACATGACGTCCTTGATATGGAGTTTCGGATTGTCACCAGTGGTGGTGATACCAGGTGGATCTCCCATATCTGTCAGCCAGTGTATAGCAAGGAGGGAAAGTGGCTTGGCAGGCGGGCAAGTAATCGTGACGTGACCGAGCAGAAAAAAATCGAGCAGCAGTTTCATCAGGCCCATAAGATGGAGGCTATGGGGACCCTTGCCGGGGGCATCGCCCATGACTTTAACAATATCCTTTCGGCAATCCTGGGTTATGGAGAGTTGATTGCCGACAATGTTGCGCCGGAAAGTATACTGGCAGAGGATGCGCAGCAGATTATCGGTGCGGCACACCGGGCCACTGAACTGGTCCAGCAGATTCTCACATTCAGTCGTCAGACAGAGACCAGGAAGAAGCCGCTCCACCCCCACTTTATCGTGAAAGAGGCAATGAAAATGCTGCGCGCTACCCTGCCGGCAAGTATTGGTATTGAGGAACGGATTGATACGGAGTGTGGAACGATACTGGCCAATCCTACCAATATTCACCAGGTTGTCGTCAATCTCTGTACCAATGCCAGGCAGGCCATGGCCAGTGATAAGGGGCGTCTGCGTGTCATACTGGACAGGCAGCAGGTCAATAGTGAAGATATCCCGCATGACCACGCTGGTGAACCGGGCCCCTATGTCGTGCTCAGCGTGACTGACAGCGGCTGCGGCATAGAGGCCGAAAGCATAGAGCGGATTTTTGAGCCCTACTTCAGCACCAAGGAAAAAGGTGAAGGAACGGGCCTGGGACTTTCCGTTGTCCACGGTATTGTGCAGGATTGTAAAGGGTTTATTAAGGTTGAAAGTCGTGTCAATGAGGGTACTACGGTTGCAGTATATTTTCCGGCAAAGGGTAAAGCAGTGGAGAAAAAATCGGACAGGGATCAGGTACGGCATGTTCATGATGCAGTGAACCGCCGGTTCAGGATCATGGTGGTTGATGATGACCAGTTACTTGTCAGAATTAATCAGCGGCGGCTGGAGGGCAGAGGCTTTTTGGTTGATGCATTTGAGGACTCCCGGCTGGCGCTGGAGTATTTTCAATCCAAGCCGGATGATTTTGACCTGCTCGTCACCGACCAGACAATGCCGGGATTGACAGGAGAGGAGCTTGCCAGAGGCGTTCTTGAAATCAATCCGGAGTTGCCCATTATCATGTGCACCGGACACAGTGAAGTTGTCTCTGAAGAAAAGGCATTGGCCATGGGAATTTCAAAATATGTCTTTAAGCCGATACGTGACAATGAACTGCTGGACGCTGTCCAGGAGCTGCTGGAAGGAAAGTGACAGGGGCCTTAGCCGTTGCCCCTCTGGCGTTGTAAAGGTATAACCCATAAAGCAGTGAGAGAGGTGTTGCACAGAGCCGTAACCCTTTTACTGCAAACTGCTTTCGTCGTGAAGCCACCATATGGGCTACCTTGAAGTACTAATTTTTCAAGGTGCCCTATGGTATAATTCTACTGATTCAAACGGGCAGCAGTCAGGAAGAAACAGGTCCTGTCGAAGGGAATTGACAGGACCATGCTCCATTAGAGGTGACTCATGAATAGCAAAGTCTATCCCCTGGTTCTGGTTTTTACCTTTTTTCTTTCTCTCCTTACCAGCTGCGCAACTTCTCCGCCGCTTCCTCCTCCGGATCAGCGCGAACCTCTCCGGATTTTATTGCAGGACTCCGGCAGGGTTGACGCCGCCCCGGCAGCAGAGGGGTTGCTTTCAAGGTTTCGGCCATTTTATGTGCAACATGTCGACAGGATGCTCTCATTTGAAAGAGGGCTGGCAAAGGGCAGAAAGGGGGTACCGGTTCTTCAGCTGAACCTCCAGTCCGCACCGGGAGAAAAAATATTTGGCACCAGTGAGGCGACCGGCATCGGCTTTTACCTGTCCGGTTATATCCACCTGGCCGAAAGGGGGGAGTATCGCTTCCAGACTCTGTCCAACGACGGTGTCGAGATTGTTGTCGGACAGCAGGTAGTCATCTCCGACCCGACGATTCACGCGGACCGGCTGTCGACCATCTCCATTGTCAACGTTCCGGCTGCCGGGTGGTATCCCCTGGCTGTCCGCTATTTTCAGAAACGGGGATCGGCCTCCCTGAAGCTCTTCTGGCAGCTTCCCGGCAGTACCGGCTTGGACGTTGTTCCCCAGGCGTCGTATCGGCATAATCCATAAAACCGGGAAGAAAGTGTTTTTTTCAGTTTCAACCTCTTTACAACAGTCGCCATGATCTCAGACCAAAATCGTTTCCAGCCGCTTCTTGTTCTTGGACTGTTGGTCATTTTTCTTACCGCTGTCCCCGCTTTTTGTAAGGACAACAGCAGGGTAAGTGTGGACGAGGAACGGGTTCGAGCCATTCTTGCCGAGGTGGATGACCTGTGGCGTTCCGGTTCATCAAGGTCCCGGGTACAGATGAAGGTCAAGACCGCCCACTACACCCGAAGCCTTGTCATGGCCGGCTGGTCCAAGGGGACGGAAAAGTCACTGGTCCATATCGTTTCGCCGTTGAAGGAGAAGGGAACGGCGAGTCTGAAAAACGGCAACACCATGTATACCTATCTGCCCAAAACAGACCGGGTCATCCGTCTCACTTCGGGGATGATGATGGGGTCCTGGATGGGGAGTCATTTCACTAGTGATGATCTGGTCAAGGAGTCGAGGCTTTCCGAGGATTATGATCCGGCCATTACCTTTGAAGGAGAGAGGGGTGGACAGGAGATCATAGAGTTTGAGCTGCTGCCCAAACCCGACGCGCCGGTGGTGTGGGGGCGAATCGTTACAACGGTACGCACCACTGACTACCTGCCGATTCAGTCGTTCTACTATGACGAAGATATGATCCTCGCCCGAACCCTCGATTTTTATGAAATAGGCGAGCTCGGCGGTCGACTGATGCCCACAGTGCTGCGGATGATCCCTGCCGATAAGGATGATGAATACACCGAGCTGACCTACCAGGATATCGAGTTCGACATTGAGCTGGCCGACTCCTTTTTTTCACTGCACAGGCTTCGCAGGAAATAAGATGAACCTTTTCAGGCTGGCCATCAAAAATGTGCTTCGGTCCCGACAGCGCAGCGCGGTCACCGTCTCTGCCATGGCCTTTGCCGGGGCAATCATGATCTTTTATGCCAGCCTCCTTGAAGGCTGGTATGTGGCTATGAAGCAGAACGCCATCGGCCTGGAAATGGGTGAGATGCAGGTCCATGCAAAGGGGTATCGCGACGACCCTGATCTGTACAAGTTGGTGACAGATGAGAAGCGACTGGTGGGAGTGCTGAGAAAAAAAGGGTTGCTGGCCGCCCCCCGCCTGATTGGCGGCGGACTTGCAGCAGCCGGATCGAACTCGGCAGGAGTCATGATCCGCGGCATCGACCTTGAGCTGGAACAGCAGGTGACTTTACTCCACCGCCATGTCTGGCATGGACAGTGGCTTGCAGGCGATGACCCGGCAGGTGTGGTGATCGGCCGCAAGCTTGCCAAAAGCCTGGCCGTAAAAGTCGGTGATGAACTGGTCCTGGTCGGACAGGCCGCCGACGGCTCCATGGCCAATGATCTCTACCGGGTCCGCGGCATCTTGAAATCAATAGGTGCTGCAACCGACAGTGGGGGTCTGATCATGAGTGGAGCAGCCTTTCGCCAGTTTATGTCCCTTGAAAACGGGGTCCATGAACTGGTAGTTAAACGCATCAGCCCGGCGCTTGAATTGACTCCCCTTGCCCAAGAGCTGCGCGGCCGGCTTGACACCCTTGAGGTCCATACCTGGCAGGAGCTGCAGCCCGTACTCGCCCGACTTTTTGAGATGTCCAATATATCGCTTGTCATCATGCTGCTGATCACCTACGCCGCCGTGGGGATCCTCACCCTCAACGCCATGTTGATGAGTGTCTTTGAGCGAATCCCGGAGTTTGGAGTGATGAAGGCCCTGGGGGTCTCGGGCCTTAACCTCTTTACCCTGATTGTCATTGAGACCCTGATTCTGACAACGTTTGCCGTCACTCTGTCTCTCGTTGTCGGGGTCCCCCTTTCCTATCATTTTTCCAGGGTGCCGCTGGACTTTTCCTGGCTGCTGGAGTCGTCAACAACCATTGCCGGTATTGCCTTTGAGCCGCAGTGGTACTGCCACCTCAACTCCAGTTCAGTCATCCTGCCGACCCTGTTCATGTATCTCGTGGCACTCATTGCTATTTTCTATCCGGCAGCCAAGGCTGCCCTGATTCGGCCGGTGCAGGCCATTCATCATCATTAGGACAAGAGATGCGTATCCACACCATGGCCTGCCGCTCGCTCCGCCGCAACCTGCGCCGTTCCCTGATCACCGCCTTTTCCATTGGCTTCGGGGTGTTTCTCGCCGTGACCTTTACCGCCTCCGGTGACTACTCCTACACCAATATGATCGAAACAAGCGCCGTGATGGGCCTGGGTCATGTCACTCTGCAGCCGGTGGGATACAACGATTCCCCAAGCCTGAGTATGGAACTGGCAGAGGCAGAGATGTTTCACAGGGAGCTGACGGCCATACCAGGAGTCGAGGCCGCACGGGCTCGCATTGCAGGTCAGGCCATGTTCGGAGCCGGGGCAAAGAGTGTCGGCGGCGCCTTTATGGCCATTGATCCCGACCAGGAGACACCGGCCTACAACCTCCTCACCCGTTCAATCACGCAAGGGGCGTTGTTTGACAGCGACGATGAACGCGGGGTACTCGTCGGTGAACGAATGGCAAAAAAATTGAAACTGCGTCTCGGCAAAAAGCTGATCATCACGGTCACCGATAAAAATGGTGAAATCGCCAGTGAACTGACCCGGGTACGCGGCATTTTCCGTACCGGTGAGCACTCTGTTGACAGCTCCCTGGTCCTGCTGCCGCTGACCATGGTGCGTAAACTGCTCCGCTACGGATCGGATTCCGCGACCTATGTGTCTGTCTATCTCGAGGACCATCGCCAGGCAACGGAAATGGTCAACTATTTGCGCACCAGGTGGGGGCAGAAAGATGTTGAGATCCTGCCCTGGCAGAAGACCCAGGGGGAATTGGCCGGCCTCGTTGCTGTTGACCGGTTATTTAATTATCTCCTCCAGCTCCTGGTGGGCCTGGTGATTGCCGCCGGCATCATGAATACCATGCTTATGTCCGTTCTTGAACGAAAGAGGGAGCTGGGGATTATGATGGCCATAGGGATGCGACCGGGACAGGTTGTCGGCCTGGTGCTTGCCGAATCGTTCTGGCTTGCGGTTGTCGGTCTGGGAATAGGCGTCCTGATTACCGCCCCCTGGTTCTACTATATGGCAGTGTATGGGATTGATTTTACTTCCCTGATGTCTGATGAGTACAGCGCCGGCGGTGTGGTGGTGGAGCCGGTGATGAAGTTTCGGTTGTACAGGGAGAGCGCAGCCGCCATTATCGGAGTGGTTTTTACCCTCACCATAGCGGCCGGGATTTATCCGGCTATTCGTGCCGGTCGCATCCCTCCGGTGGATTCGATCAAAGAAATTTAGGAAGAGTGAATGACAAGTCAACCAATTGTAAAACTGGAGCAGGTCAGCAAAGTTTTTGAGCAGGGCAAGGTGTCGGTAAGGGCCGTGGCTGATTTCAGTCTCGACATCAGCCCCGGAGAGTTCACTGTCCTTTCAGGTCCTTCCGGCTCCGGCAAGACCACAATCCTTAATATGATCGGCGCGCTTGATGTTCCAACCTCCGGCCGGATATTTCTTGAGGGCAGGGAGCTGGCCACCCTTGGCCGGGGGGAACTGTCCCGGTTGCGCCGTGACCGGATCGGTTTTGTCTTCCAGGCCTACAACCTTATCTCTGTGCTCACCGCCTTTGAGAACGCCGAGTTTGTTCTTGCCCTGCAGGATGTTCCAGTCTCAGAACGAAAAGAAAAGGTGATGGCGGTGCTCAGCGAGGTCGGTATGGCCGATCTTGCCCATCGCCGGCCCGATGAGTTGTCCGGAGGGCAGCAGCAGCGAATCGCCATTGCCCGGGCAGTTGCCGCCGAACCGGCCATCGTTCTTGCAGATGAGCCGACGGCCAACGTGGATTCCGCTGCGGCAGATGCCAGCCTTGATTTGATGCAGCAGCTGAACCGCTCCAAAGGGGTTACCTTTCTCTTTTCCACCCATGACCAGCGGGTCATGGACCGGGCAAACCGGTTGGTCCGGCTTCGCGATGGCCGACTGGAGGAGGATCTTCGTTGACCTGCCGCTGGTGTCTTGTCATTCTGCTTTTTGTCGCCCAGCCGGTGCAGGCCTTTTATCATACCAGCTGGCAGGAGACTGACTTTGAGCTTCGCGGTTTTGCTGATGCCGCCCTGGGCATGAGCAGAAATCCCGTTGATAACGGATTCTACCAGGATCGGCATGAGACCTTCTGGAGCGGAGACGGTCGCCTGCTTGTTGATTTCCATGGAGGGGAGCATCTTTTCATCAATGCAAATATTCTTGAGAGGGTGAGCAGCACACCTTCCACGGCTCTTGCACGCACCACCCCACGATTACTCGAGGTCGAACGCTCCAGCCTCCTCAGCTGGCTGCAGCATGACACCGTCAACAGCCGGGCTTCGGCCAGCGTAGACGTGTTGAAGCTTCACTGGGGCGATGAGGACAAGGAGATGATCATCGGCCGTCAGCCGATCAGCATGGCCACCACTTTTTATTTCAGCCCCAATGATTTTTTCGCTCCCTTTGGCGCCCAGACCTTCTTCCGGGTCTATAAGCCGGGTGTGGACGGGCTTCGTTTTGAAAAAAGAATCTCCAGCCTCTCACAGCTGAGTATCATTGGCGTTCTCGGTTACGCAGTGGACTCCGACTCGGATAACGGCTGGCAGCAGAGCCCGGATTTTGACCGAAGCTCGTTGCTTGGCCGCCTGACCATACCTGTTGGTGAGATGGAGTGGTCTCTGCTTCTTGGAACGGTGAAGGAACACTCCATTGTCGGGTTCTCCTTTCAGGGGGAGATATTATCCTGGCTCGGAGTCAGGAGTGAGTTTCACTACGGGGCGGCAGAGGCTGGTATGGAAAAAAGCGGCCTTGAGTTTTGTATCGGCCTGGAACACCGTTTTTCAAACAGCCTGCACCTCACCTTTGAACAGTACCACCACGGCAGGGGCTATGAGAATATCGAGTCAGTCAACCGCGACGCGGAACTTGGTACGCTGAGGAGTGGGTATCTTGGAAAGGACTATACTGGTGCCGGCCTCAGTTACGAGTTTTCACCGCTTTGGAACGGGCAGCTTGTTGTCCTGCAGAACTGGACCGATGAGTCGCGCCTCTTTTCCTGCAACCTGCTTCGCTCACTGACCGACGAGTCCGAACTGTCACTCAGCCTCAGCGTGACCCAGGGTGACCGCCCGGAGGGCTTTACACTGTCGTCGGAGTTCGGCACATATCCGGATACAGCAGCGTTTGAGTATAGGTTCTATTTTTAACAACCCCAAAAGGTGGAGAAATGACAGCGACTGGAGAACATGGAGAGATAAGGCGGGTTCGGGCAATCGTCACTGGTCGTGTGCAGGGAGTCTTTTTTCGTGACTCAACCAGGAGCAGGGGTGAAGAACTCGGGCTCAAAGGCTGGGTCCGCAACCTGGTGGACGGTAGTGTGGAAACTGAGTTTGAAGGCGGTAATCAGGCGGTTGAACAGATGATTGACTGGTTGTCTGAAGGACCGCCCTGCTCAAGAGTTGTCGGAGTGACCCTGTCGGAATTGAAAACAGGCGGCAGCACCAATGGTTTTGAGGTCCTCTATTAACCGCTGTATATCCATGAATGGCCTTATTGTCCCGACTCTTCGTTACAGCAGAAATTTTATACCGGATTGAAAAAAGTGTAGTTGCTCAGATTTGATCTGACAGTTTTGGAAATTCGTTTCAGCCAAATTTGACAGATTCAGGGCTAATAATCTTAACCGTCATCGCAGATTCATCAGGTAGTATTGGCTGTGGTAAGCTACAATTGGAAAAGTACAATGTGCCCTAGACGGCCAACCATTTTTCCTTTACGAGAGGTATCAATAATGATACTATTTAAGCATGGGTAAGATTAAAGATATC
>JBDLID010000087.1:0-13346 GCA_039715055.1 Thermodesulfobacteriota bacterium
CCGTTTTGAAGAGATGATTAACAAGGCGGTTGAACTCCGTGACCAGCTCACAACCAAAGTTGAAGCTGCCGGCGGTACCATCGATTCTGATGCCGCAGCACTCACCTTTACTCCTGCGTCCTCTGTTGCAGAACTTGAGCAGCAGGGAGCTGACCTGAACTATATTGAGACCCTGGATGCCAACGAAGATCTCCGCTCCTTAAAGCAGATTGCCATGTACGGAATGCGCGGACTGGCTGCCTACACCGACCACGCCTTTGTTCTTGGTCAGGAAGACGACGACCTCTACGGTTTTATCCATGAAATCATGGCAGCCCTCACCACTGACCTGGGACTGGACGATCTGGTTGCCGGTGCCTTGAAAATCGGTGAGATGAACCTGAAAGCCATGGAACTGCTCGATGCTGGCAACACCGGCACCTACGGTCATCCTGAGCCCACCGAGGTTCCTTTGGGTCACAAGCCCGGAAAATGTATCCTGATCACCGGTCATGACCTCAAGGACCTTGATATGCTTCTCAAGCAGACCGAAGGAAAAGGTATCAACATCTACACCCACGGTGAGATGCTGCCCTGTCATGCCTATCCGGAACTGAAGAAGTATGATCATTTCTACGGTCACTTTGGTACTGCCTGGCAGAACCAGCAGAAAGAGATGCCCGAGTTCCCCGGTGCCATTCTCTTTACCACCAACTGTATCCAGAAGCCCAAAGACTCCTACAAGGATAATGTCTTTACCACCGGTCTCGTCGGCTGGCCCGATGTAGCCCATATCGGCGACGACAAGGATTTCACCCCTGTAATCGAACGTGCCCTGGCTCTGCCCGGCTTCACCGATGAGGTAGACAACGGCTCTGTCCTGGCCGGCTTTGGTCGTAACGCTGTTCTTGGTGTTGCAGACAAGGTTATCGACGCGGTGAAGGCCAAGGCCATTCGCCACTTCTTCCTGGTCGGCGGCTGTGACGGCGCCAAACCGGGCCGTAACTACTACACCGATATAGTCGAGCAGATCCCCGAGGACTGTGTTGTCCTGACTCTTGCCTGCGGCAAATTCCGTTTCTTTGATAAGCAGCTTGGCGACATCGGCGGCATCCCCCGTCTCCTTGACGTTGGCCAGTGCAACGACGCCTACTCCGCAATCCAGATTGCGGTGGCTCTGGCCGGTGCATTTGAGTGTGATGTCAATGAACTGCCGCTCTCCATGATTCTATCCTGGTATGAGCAGAAGGCCGTCGTTATTCTGCTGACCCTGTTCAGCCTGGGCATCAAGGATATCCGGCTCGGACCCTCCCTGCCGGCATTCATCACCCCCAATGTCCTCAATGTGCTGGTGGAAAATTTCGCCTGCAAGCCCATTGCGGAGACAGCAGAAGAGGATCTGAAGACCATCCTCGGCTAGATTTACCTTTGTAAATCAGGTTCTTCCTCCGGCAGGGCACGGCTCACCGTGTCCTGCCGCTTTGGGTTAATCCGCAAAGAAAAATGAAAGTATCTGAAACTGGTCAACCCATTACACCCATGAGCAGCGAAAAACTCAAAAAAACATTTACCCCGATTCCCGGTCTCAACATGGGGCTCTTTTCTCCGGGGGAGCTTGCACGGATCATTGAGCTGATCAACGAGTATGACGTGGAGAAGGCCAAGATCACCGGCGGAGGGCGGCTGGCCCTGCTCGGTATTGATGACAGCGCAAAAAATGAGCTGCTCAAAAGGCTTGAACCTTACACCAGGCCCCATATCAAAAACAGTGTCACCTATGTGCAGGCCTGCCCCGGCGCCAAGTGGTGTAAATACGGGGTGGCAGAGTCCCTG
Source organism: Thermodesulfobacteriota bacterium (assembly GCA_039715055.1). Taxonomy (GTDB): domain Bacteria; phylum Desulfobacterota; class Desulfobulbia; order Desulfobulbales; family Desulfocapsaceae; genus JBDLID01. The sequence goes on from JBDLID010000087.1 coordinate 1,813, forward strand.
CCCCTTGGTGAAAAACTGGAGCAGCTCAGCTTTGCGGCTCCCCTGCCGGCCAAGGTCAAAGTAGGAGTTGCCGGCTGCCGTATGTGCTGCACTGAACCCTATTTGCGCGATGTTGGCCTGATTGCCTCGTCCAAGGGCTGGACCCTTGTCTTTGGCGGCAACGGCGGCGGTCACCCCCGTATTGGCGAAGTGGTCGCAAAAAACCTCACCGAGTCAGAGGCCGTGACTCTCGTTGAAAAATGTTTACAGTTTTATCTGGAAAATGGTTATCGCCAATCACGAACCGCCAGGTTCATGGAACGGATCGGGATTGAAACCCTGAAAGAAAACGTACTGGAGAAGTGATGCAATGCCCGGGACAGGATAATCGATACTGGGACGGGGAGGCAGTTTTTGAGGCACCCTGCCCCCACTGTGGAAACGTACTGGAATTTTTCAAGGATGACAGTCAGCGGAGCTGCCGGCAATGCGGCAACAAGGTTCTCAACCCGAAGATGGATTTTGGCTGCGCCACCTATTGCCCCTATGCCGATCAGTGCCTTGGCGACATGCCGCCTGAAGTGCTCGAGGGACGTGGCGACCTGTTCCGTGATCGTCTGGCGTTGTCTGTCCGCAAAAGACTGCACACCACTCCGGAACAGTATAAACTTGCTGAAAAACGAAGCGAATACGGTGAACAGATCTGTAAAGAGGAACAGGGCAATATGCCGGTTGCTGTGGCCTCCGCTCTTCTCAAAGACCTTCCTGACTGGAAAGAAGTCCTGGTAGAGCTGAAAGGAGAAGAGTCTCTTATCCAATCCGTTGAATCGCTGTTGACAGGAGCTGCAGCGGAAAGCAGTGCGGCGGCTAAAAACGGTGACATATTTTTTGACTGCTGTCTGCTTGGTGACACCTTCATCTCAAAACAGATTGATGAGGAACAAAATTGTCGCACCAATGCAGGCAGGAAACTGCTGGACGAACTAATCAAGACATTGAAAAAATAACTATTGCCCCAGGATCCCCCATGAAAATAATGCGAAAAATAATCGAGATTGATGAAGAACTCTGCGACGGCTGCGGCCTCTGTGTCCCGGATTGCGCCGAAGGGTCTCTTAAAATTATTAACGGCAAAGCAAAGCTCGTTGCCGATAACCTTTGCGACGGCCTTGGCGCATGCCTTGGTGCATGCCCCACCGGTGCCCTGAAGATCATTGAACGTGAGGCCGAGGACTTTGATGAAGATGCTGTTGAAGAGTATCTTGCAAAAGAGAAACTTAAAGAGGAGAGCAAGGCTCAACCCGCAGGCTGCCCTTCTGCCCAGCTGAAGACCTTTGCTGCACCTCAAACTCCATGTCAGGCTGCCAACAAACCGACATTGAACTCCCACGGCGGCTCTGCTCTTTCCCATTGGCCAGTGCAGATCCGGTTGGTGCCTCCCACCGCCCCTTTCCTTCAGGGAGCCGATCTGCTTGTCGCAGCTGACTGTACCGCGGTATCCGCACTCAATTTCCAGGATGATTTTCTGTCCGGCAGGGTTGTGATGATGGGCTGTCCCAAGTTCGATGACGCAGCCTCCTATGTTCAGCGATTTGCCGAGATCATTGCCAGCTGCAACCTCTCCACACTCACCATCCTCATCATGGAGGTCCCCTGCTGCGGCTCCATGAACACCATTATTGCTCAGGCCATGGAAAAGGCAGGAAAAACCGTCCCGGTAACACAGGTTACCCTGTCAACCCGGGGCGAGGTTTTAGAAACAAAGCAGTGGTAGGAGTCAGATGGAGACAATTCCCACGCACTGCCCTGACAAAGAGTCAGCGTGTGGGAATTGGTCCTCTCAGGGGCAGGTTTACAGTCTGAAATAAATGAACTATATATTTCCTTATGGTATGGGGATACGTTTATCGTATCTCCTGGTCTGCTGTTGCAACAGTTCCATGAGGAAAAGTGATGGAGGGAAAAAAACAGGAACCGGAAGAAAACCAGCCGCTTTCCTTTCTGGCCTGTCCGGCCTGTGACCTCCTCATAAAAGCCCAAAATGTCCCGAGGGGACACGTGGGAAACTGTCCCCGCTGCCGTCGCCGACTCATTGCCCCCAAAGAAAATTCCATTGAACGCATCCTGGCAATAACGCTTGCCGGGCTGCTGGTCTTTTTTCCGGCCATTGGCCTGCCGCTCCTCAAAGTTGAAGCCCTGGGCCAGGAAAACATGGCCTCGGTGATTGACGCCTGCCTTGCCTTTTATCAAAACGGCTATTTTCTTGTCGGCGTCATGGTTTTTCTGACTGTCATCGTCATTCCCTTTCTCAACCTGTCACTGCTGTTCATCATTTCTCTGCATCTCAAATTTAACCGCTTTCATCCCCTGCTGCCCTACAGCCTTCGTAGTGTCCATCACCTCAGGGAGTGGGGTATGAGCGAGATCTACCTCCTCGGCGTCCTCGTATCCATTATCAAGGTTTACCAACTGGCCGAGATCAGTTACCGACCCGGATTCTTCTGCTTTCTTATCCTCAGCCTGACCACCATCCTGAGCCTCACCCTGCTGGACAGAGGAGAATTCTGGCAGGCGATCACCAGGCTCAAGGAGGATTTCAACACGACTGTTCCACAGAAATTCACACCGCCCATGGTTGATGACAATGCGCGATCAAGCAACATCATTCACTGTCATGAATGCGAACTGACTCTGCCCTCTCCTGAAAAAATCACCTCCTCTTCATGCCCGCGCTGTAATGCTCATCTCCACTACCGCATCCCCAGAAGCCTGCAGCTCACCTGGGCCCTGTTGATCTGCTCTGTTGTTTTTCTTATCCCGGCAAATATTCTGCCGATCATGCGGGTGGATACCTTTGGCAGCCCCTTGTATTCGACCATCATGGACGGTGTGATCTATTTTTTTCATGAAAAAGAGTTTGGCATAGGGCTTATCATCTTTACAGCCTCCATCCTTGTTCCGGTCTTCAAGGTGATCGGCCTGACCATCATCCTGGTCTCAATCCACTTCAAGACTGAAACAAGCCTCAGACAGAAAGCGATCATGTTTCGCTTTATCGAGTTCATCGGCCGCTGGTCCATGCTCGATATTTTTGTTATCGCCTTCATGGCCGCCCTGGTTGATTTTGCCAATCTCAGCTCCACCCACCCGGCTCCCGGAGCATTTTTCTTTACACTGGTTGTCATTTCAACCATGTTCGCCGCCATCAGTTTTGATCCCCGCTGTCTCTGGGATTATCACAATTCCCCACTTGAATCGAGAAGATCATGAAAGAGTTGGAAGTCAAAAAGAAACGCTCAATTTCCCCGGTCTGGATCCTGCCACTGGTGGCACTGCTCATCGGCATCTGGCTAGGCTATAAATCATTCCAGGAACAGGGTATAGAGATCACCGTTCGCATCAAGGAGGCCACCGGCCTGACTCCGGGCAAGACCCAGATATTCTACAAGGGATTGCCCGTCGGCATGTTAAAGGAATTGTCAGTGACCCCGGATCTTCTGAACATTGACGCCAGAATCGAGGTGGTCAGGGAGGCCAAGGCCAAGCTGACCGATACGGCCAAGATATGGATTGTCAAACCGGAAGTTTCCACCAGTAAGATCACCGGCCTGGAAACCATTGTTACCGGGAACTATTTTCAGATTATGGTGGGCAAAGAAGGCCGGTCAAGCCGGTTTTTCGTTGCTGAAGACTCCCCGCCGCCGCTGCACATGGACAGTCCCGGCCTGCACCTGACCCTTATCTCCTCAGGCGACAGCTCACTTAATCCGGAATCACCTGTTCTCTATAAGAAATTCCAGGTCGGCGAGGTCCTCTCTGTGACCATGGATGAAGCCGGTCAAATCAGCAACCGGATACTTATCTATCCCCAGTATCAGGATCTGGTTGGCGACAATACTGTTTTCTGGGACATTTCAAGCATTGAGCTTAAAACCAATCTCCCTAATTTCAGTGTCAAACTCGGCACCCTGAGAACCATTCTGGCCGGTGGGGTGTCAATGAAAACACCCGATAGTGCTAAAAAAACAGTCCTCAGCCGGACCAGTTTTACCCTTCACAAAAACTTTGAGGAAGGAATCACGGAAAACCATATTCCGGTCACCCTTCGATTTCCCAGTCGATTCGGACTGTTAGTTGGTGCTGAGATCGACTACAGGGGCATTACTGTCGGGAAAATCACCCATATGGATCTGGATGATAATCTTGAGTCTGTGACGGCAACTGCCCATTTATCAAGATCGGTGGAAAAAATTCTAGGAGAAAAAAGTGCCTTCTGGCTGACCAGGGCCACTCTAACCATCACCGGTGTCGAGCATCTCGACAAACTCCTCAGCGGAGCCGGAATATCAATGGGAGGCAGGGGCGGCAAGGAGACAAGAGAGTTCACTGTTTTTGGTAGCCGGCCCCCGGGGCTTGCTGAAACAGAAGGGCTGCAGCTTATTCTCGAGTCCAATGAGCTGGGCTCTCTCGGTGTGGGAAAACCGGTCTACTTCCGCCAGCTCCAGGTGGGGCGGGTCACCGGTGCCGAGCTTTCAAGAGACAGCCGCAAGGTGCTTGTCCACATCAACATCGAGGAAAAGTACAAGGATCTGGTCAAGGAAAATTCAAAATTCTGGAACTCTTCAGGCATCCGCATCAAAGGCGGACTGATGACATCCATGCAGATCAATACCGAATCAATGGCAGCGTTTCTGGGGGGCGGCGTCTCATTTATCACACCGGAGACAGAGATGGGCAAAGAGGTTGTGCAGGACTATGTCTTCACCCTGCACCGGGAACCCAAAGAGGCGTGGTTGAGCTGGAGTCCGGACATCAGGCTCGGGGAAGAAAAAAGACAGTGGCTCAATCTTTTGAAAAAAGAATAGAAAAATAGCCTTAACCCTGAACAGCGGCTATCAGGGTTTTGGTGGCCGCTGGGGTGGGCGTCTTGGCGGACCACCGCCACCGCCGGCAAGCTTGACGATGATCTGGTTTGATTTCTGCAGCCTGGTGGTCATGGTTGTGAACAGATGCCGCGAGACGTCCGGATGTTTATCGATAATTTCATCAATCTTATCACCAGGGTAGCGTTTGACCGTAGTTCGCCCCTGTGAGACGATGGAAGCTGTACGGTGCTCACCGGTGATCGCCGCCATCTCGCCAAAGTATTCTCCGGGCTCTGTGAGCTCGGCAATTTTTTTACCGCTCTTGATCACTGTCAGGCCGCCGCGGATGAGCTTGAAGAAATCAATATCAGCATTGCCTTCACGGATGATCATATCACCGTCTTCGTAGATCTCCTCATCGGGATTCACCAGGTAGGCGGGCAGGCTCTCCTCATGGGCTACGGTTCGGCGCAACGCCTCTTCCACACTGGTAATTCCCTGACGCACCTTTTCCAGGGCCGCATCACGCAGCGGAACCATCCCTTCCTGGCCGGCTACCTTACGCAACTGGTCTTCCGGCACCTCGGCACTGATGGCCTTGGCCACCTCGTCGGTTACCTCCATCAGTTCAAAGAAACCAACCCGTCCCTTGTATCCAAGCCCGTTGCAGGCCGAACAGCCGGCAGGACCGTAAGTGACCAGGTCATCCAGTTCATCCTCACTGAAGCCCATGGAGATCAGCTGATTTTCAGGATGCTCGACGACCTTTTTGCATTTCTGACAGAGCCGCCTGCCAAGACGCTGGGACAGGACCATGGTCACTGATGAGGCAAGCATAAAAGAGGGAATACCGATATCGATGAGACGACCGATGGTGGCCGCACTGTCGTTGGTGTGCAGGGTGGAGAAAACCAGGTGACCGGTCATGGCGGCCTTGATGGCAATTTCAGCGGTCTCCATATCCCGGATCTCACCAACCATGATGATGTCGGGATCCTGGCGGAGAAAAGCTTTCAGTGCCGCGGCAAAGGTCATGCCCACCTCGGTGTTGACATTGACCTGGTTGATGCCTTTGAAGTTGAATTCCACCGGATCCTCAGCGGTCAGGATCTTGATGTCTTCGGCATTGAGTGAGTTGAGTGCTGAGTAGAGCGTTACCGTCTTACCGGAACCGGTGGGACCGGTAACAAGGAGCAGCCCCTGGGGTCGCTTCAGACATCTCTTGAGCATATCGAAGGTGGAGACCTCAAAACCGAGCTTGGTGAGGTCAACGTTCAGTGATGATTTATCAAGAATACGCAGAACCACAGATTCGCCGAACAGGGTAGGCAGTGACGAGACACGAAAGTCCACAGACCGGTTGCGCCCCAACCGCATCTTGATCCGGCCGTCCTGGGGAACCCGTCGCTCGGTGATATCGAGGTCGGCGAGAATTTTCATCCGGGCAACAAGAGCATTTTTGATGGTCAGCGGCAGGTTCATGGACTTGAAAAGCGATCCGTCCTTCCGGTAGCGAACCTGCATGGACTTCTCGTAGGGCTCGACGTGGATATCGGAGACACCATCCTGAACAGCCTTGACCAGAATACCGTTGACCAGCTTGATGATCGGTGCATCGGAGGCGGCAAACTGATCCGGCCCCTCTTCCTCGGCCATGGCCTCGATCTCAAAGTCGTCGGCGGCCTCGGCTACGATGGAGCCAAAATCGTCAATCTCATCCACCGACATCTCGTCGTCGAAATCACCTCCATCGGCATTCTGGAGAAAGGAGCTGGCCTCTTCATCGGTAATACCGTAATACTTCTGGAAAGCTGCAACCAGATCCTTTTCCATGGAGACACAGACGGAGATGTCCTTGCCGGTGATCTCCTGGAGTTTTTCCACCGCCTCGGTATCGGTGGGCTCGGCCATTGTCAGCTGCAGGGTATTGCCGGCAAGCCGGAGCGGAAAGGCCATGAACTCCTTGGCAGCCTCGTAGGGAAGAAGACCTACAGCCTCTTTGGACGGCGGCTCATCAGCGATAATCACCGGGGTGAAGTTATGCTGCCGACTGAGGAAATTGAAGATGGTATCGTCGTCGATATACTCCAGCTGCATCAGGACTTGACCGAAGCGTCCGCCCTTGTCCTTCTTGAACTGTTTTTTGGCTGTATCGAGCTGGGATGTGGTGATGTAACCGGCTTTACTGAGCAGTTCGCCGATCTTAACTTTACCGGCGCCGGAACGGTCTTTTACCGTACCTTTGAGAGAGCTCTTTTTTTTGCGGGTGGATTTTTGGGCAAGGGCCATGACGTCATCAACTATAAAGAAAGAAAAAGTGACCGTTCCGGTCAACAATAACCTGCTTGTCTATCACTAATTGCTCTATTAGGGTACAACGTTTTTTCCAAAAAAACAAACGGGTTAAAAAAAGATAACTCTTTTTTTAACCCGTAAAGAAAAATGGAGGAGTGACAACCGTGGGGATCACCCTCCATTTATTTTGGAAACAATGTCAAAAAAGTGGTTAGAAGACTCCTTTCACTTTGCCGGTTTCCACATCCACATCCACACGACGGTAGGCAGGATCTGAACCGGTTCCGGGCATGAGGCTGATGGCACCGGCCACCGGAACAACAAATCCTGCACCTTTGTAGGTGAGGATGTCACGGATGGGCAGGGTCCAGCCTTTGGGGGTCCCCTTGAGCGTCGGGTTGTGCGACAGGGAGAGATGGGTCTTGACCATACAGGTTCCCATCTCGGCCATGTCCGGATCGTCGGCAAGACGCTTCAGTTTGGCCTGGGCCTCGGGGGTGTAGCTGACACCGTCGGCACCGTAAACCTCTCTGGCGATGGCATCGATACGCTTGTCCAGCGGATCGGAGAGGTCGTAGAGGAACTTAAAGTCGTTGGGTTCCTCACAGGCATCGACAACGGCATCGGCAAACTCGAGTGCACCTTCACCACCGTGCTCCCAGTGCCTGGAAAGCGCCACGCGGGCACCGGCAGCCTCGGCAATCCTGCGGACCGCCGCGATCTCGTTGTCGGTATCGGTGTAGAAGGCGTTGATACAGACAACCGGGTTGATGCCGGCCTTTTTGACGGTTCCGATGTGATGGATGAGGTTCTTGCAGCCTTCCTCGACCCAACCGACATTCTCCTTGTTATACTCTTCCGGCCGCGGCTTGCCTGGAACCGGAATGGGTGCGCCACCGTGGGATTTGAGGGCCTGGATAGTGGCCACGACAACGGCGCAGTTCGGCTTGTTGCCGGAAAAGCGGCACTTGAGGTTCCAGAACTTCTCAAAGCCGATATCGGCACCAAATCCGGACTCGGTGACGTTGTAGTCGGCGATCTTAAGGCCGACACGGTCAGCGATTACGGAAGACTGGCCAATGGCGATATTGGCGAACGGTCCGGCATGGACAAGCACCGGCTGGCCTTCCAGGGTCTGCATCAGGTTGGGGTTCAGGGCCTGGACCATCCAGGCGGTCATGGCACCGTCGACTTCAAGATCTGCAGTGGTGATGGGCCGATCCTGCTTGTCGTAGGCAACGACGATCTTGCCGATGCGGCGACGCATGTCGGCCAGATCGTTGGCAATGGAGAGGATGGCCATGATCTCAGACGATACGGCAATGGCAAAAGAAGACTTCATGGTGAAGCCGTCCATCTTGCCGGGTCCCTGGCCGATGGTGATGTCACGCAGGGCCTGGGCGCAGTAGTCGATGATCCAGTTGAACTCGACCTTCTTGGGGTGGATGTTGAGACGCTTGAGGTTCCGCTGGGCCAGCTGATCATCGGTGTAGTTGGCCTCGTGCTGCATCCTCGCGGTGAGTGCTACCATACCCAGGTTGTGAGCGTTCATGATGGCGTTGATGTCGCCGGTGAGACCCAGGGAGAACTCGGTGAGCGGGATACACTGGGCCAGACCACCGCCGGCAGCAGATCCCTTGATGTTCATGGTCGGTCCACCGGAGGGCTGGCGGATGGCGCCGACAACCGACTTGTTGCGCTTGCCAAGCCCCTGAACAAGACCCATGGCACAGGTTGACTTGCCTTCTCCAAGAGGAGTCGGGCTGATGGCGGTGACATCGACATACTTGCCATCGGGCTTGTCGCCGAGACGACCCATAATTCGATTGTAATCGAGCTTTCCGACATAATGACCGTAGGGAAGCACCTCTTCTTTTTCTAGACCGAGGATCTCTCCAAGCTCATAAACGGTCTTCATGCGGGACTCTGCTTCCTGGGCAATTTCCCAATCGGCATGTTTTGTAGGATCAAGAGCCATACCATTCACCTCTTCATTCAAAGATTAACTGTCACAAAAAAACGGTTGATTAAGTATACCGCCTTTCTCACACCCCTCAAATTCATAATTATTGATGAGCTACATAACTAATTTTTATCAAAGTGTCAATCGGAGATGACTGGTTGTTCACCAAAGGTCCTGAAAAATCCATTGCTTGAGTGAAATTGTTGCTATTTTCCCCGTTGGTGTTGACAACAGGAGAGCACAGCCGTATATTCACAAATGGCGATATACGACAACAGGAGGCTGCAATGCGTCAATTTCTGAGGGTCATGAAGGCCCTGTCTGACCCCGGTCGGGTCAAAATCATCAAGCTTCTCGAACAGAGAGAGCTCTGTGTCTGTGAACTTTTCGGTCTTCTCGACCTGGCCCAGTCAACGGTCTCCAAACACCTCAAAATCCTGGAGGAGGCCGACCTGGTCACCTTTCGGAAAAAGGGCCAATGGATTCACTACAGGCTTCGTGAGGTTGACGGGTCATTATACGCCATGGCAATGCTCAAACAGATGGACAGCTGGCTCAATGAAGAACCGGCAGTCACCGAACTGGTCAGCGAACTTGACCTGTTGGAGGAGAGATGACTCTCCTGTTTGATGACAGGCAGCAACCAGTTGTTCTGAACATCAATGAAACCATAAACTTCTTTGTTATAGAGCTCTGAAAATATCGGGAATAATGATGAAACCACTTCAACCGCTTCCAATTCACCAGCCAGACACCGGCGACTGCGACTGTTCAGCACCGCAGCAAAACCAGGATAAGGGCAGCAGGCTGCCCCTGGGGGCCAGACTTGTCATCGGTGCACTACTGCTGGCGGCCTGGATTCTTATCTATCGTCAACTCCAGCCGATTTCCACCTTCCTCAGTTATGAGGTGTTCGGACTTTCAAGGGAGAGCCACCTGGGACACAGTGTCCAGTTTTTCCTTTATGACACCCCGAAAATATTCTTCCTTCTGGCACTGGTTATTTTTGGGGTGGGTGTTCTGCGTACCTATGTCACCCCGGAACGGACACGGGCCTTCCTGACCGGTAAGAGCCTGTTTGCAGCCCATGTCATTGCCGCCCTGGTCGGCATCATCACCCCTTTCTGCTCGTGCTCTGCCATTCCGCTTTTTATCGGCTTCATGACCGCCGGCATCCCGCTGGGAGTGACGTTTTCCTACCTCATCGCCGCCCCGATGATCAACGAGGTCGCCCTGATCATGCTCTACGGGCTTCTCGGCTGGAAGGTGGCTGCGATCTACGCCACCATGGGACTGGCCATTGCCATCGTTGCTGGAATCATCCTCGGACGACTCAAACTCGACCATCATCTGGAGGAGTGGGTCCTGGAGCATCGAACAGGTATCCCCCTGGTCATGGCCAGCAAGCTCAGCTGGAACGACCGTATTGATGCGGGGATCAGTGAGGTCAAAGATATCGTCGGTAAAATCTGGTACTACATCATCGCTGGAATCATGGTCGGTGCCTTTATTCACGGCTTCGTTCCAGAAGGCGCCCTGGCAGGCGTCATGGGCAAAGGCGCATGGTGGGCGGTCCCTGCCGCGGTCGCCATGGGCATCCCCATGTACTCCAATGCCGCCGGAATGATCCCGGTGGTGGAGGCGCTGCTTGCCAAAGGTGCTGCACTGGGCACCGCACTGGCCTTCATGATGTCTGTGATCGCCCTGTCACTGCCTGAGATCCTGATCCTGCGCAAGGCCCTCAAGCCCAAGCTGCTGGCAACCTTTGTAGCCATTGTCGGCCTGGGCATCCTCAGTGTCGGTTTCCTGTTCAATATCATCATTTAGCCCGGTCACAACGCGGCAATATACAGAACACCCCCTGGCAGGGATACCTAAACTACAAACTGGTATTGGATTCGCGGAAGAGCTGGGGAACTCCAACCTGGAATTTACGGATGGGGTTTGACACCGTTATAGGTCGCGGCGAGAAAATTGCAGATCGCAATCTCGTCATTGATAAATTTCTTACCCGTTGACAGGCTCTGCTGTATTCCGTCAGCCATTGGAGTCTCATCATCGAGGACAAGCACCGGGCTGGACTGATTTTCCTGGCCCAGCAATTCGACGATGAGCGGCCGGGGCCGGGGAAAGTCAACTGAGATAATCTCGATCTCCTCACGTATTTCCGGCGAGTAGACGAGAAATCCTTCGACCACACCGCAGGCCGGACAGTAATAGGGCCCCTGGTCGTCATCTTCAATCCACGGGTTGAGCGTAAAGAGCTTGTGTTTTGCCATCTGGTCTCTGTTTCCCCTGCAAACTCGTTAAGATATCGACTACGAATTAAAAATGTAACTATTCAGCGTAAAGCTGGATGCGTCCCTAAGCAGGGAACTGTAACTGTTCAGCAGGGCCCGCAGTGTGGTCAAGCAGGCTGACGAAGCGTACTT
>JBDLID010000088.1:0-12835 GCA_039715055.1 Thermodesulfobacteriota bacterium
CACCCACATTGTGGCCGATCAGGCCGCCTCGAGTAGCACAAGTACGCTTCGTCAGCCTGCTTGACCACACTGCGGGCCCTGCTGAACAGTTACAGTTCCTTGCTTAGGGGCGCATCCACCTCTTTACGCTGAATAGTTACAAAAGAAGAGTTTTCACACCGCATGGTTCAGCCCTTATTTGGAGGCACCCTCCATGCCTTCCAGCAGCTGCGGCAGGTTCCAGATCTGTTCGTCGCTTGCAGTCTCACCCGCTTTGAGGAAGACGGAGCCATCCTGGAAGTTGAGAGGACCGCCAAAAAGTTTTGTGGAGCCGCTGCCGAGACCGGCGATATAATCCGTAAGTGCCTTTTTTGCCGGCTCACTGAGGAGAGGGCCCTGGGCGAATCCTACGGAGCTGCTGTCTGGATTGTTGATATCCTTCCAGTCCGGACCGAGCCAGAGCCACTGCTTCTGCCACTTGTTGTCGCGGGCGGAACTGATCATCTGTTTGTAGCCGGGCAGCCAGTTGAAGTAAGGGACACCCAGGCAGGCTTCCGGGGAGGTATCACAGGCCCCCAGATAGTCATAGGGGATGGCAGCCACGTCAGCGCCTTCTTTTTTCTTCTGGCCGGCGACCACCAGGGCCTCGGTGGTATCGATTCCGGAGATCACCACATCGATCCCGCTGTTGAAGAAATTCTTAACAACCTGGGTGGGGTCAGAGGTCACACCGGGAATGTTAAACCAGAAACCGATCCAGTTGATGGTGAACTTGAGATCCTTGATGTCTTTGCCAAGCACTTTTGTCCAGGCGTATCGCGCACCAAGGTAACAGGAGGCGGCCAGCCGTTTGGTCTCATCATTGATCAGGGGGCCGACATAACCGATCTTGCCGGTTTTTGTTGTCATTGCAGCAGCGAATCCGGCCATGGCCTGGCCGTATTCCATTTTGCCCATCAAATTTGACAGGTTATCGGGTGACTGGGGCGCAAGAGCATCGTCGCCGGAGATATGGATGAACTTGACATCCGGGTGGAGCATGGCAGCCTCGCGGATGCCGTCTTTCATGTCATCCGAGTTGCCGATGATCAGTCTGGCCCCCTTGGCCACCAGGTCGTCAACAAGAAAGGGAACTGTAATTCCCGGTCTGTCAGCTGGATTGACCTTGTCGATATAGATCATTTTGGTGCCGGTCAGCTGTTTTTCAATCTCTCTGCCGGCCTCGAAATGGGCCTGGCTCCAGCCGTGATCATTGGAGGGGCCCACCATAAGAAGGCCAAATGTGAAATCCTGTTCTGCAGCCATGATGGGGCTGTTGATGCAGACTGCGCTCAGCCAGACAAAAAGAAGCAGAAGAATTTTTTTTCCGGTGTGATCCATGATCGGGCTCCTGTGGGATAAGGGTGATGTCGAAAACAGTTTTATTTTGTGTTGATTTTACTCGCGGCTGTTTACTGGATGAGGCTTTTTTCTTCCTCTTCATCAATTTCCGCCGGGGCGATGATCAGGTTGTGCATCGCTCCTACGGTTCGTACTGTGGCGATAAATGTTGAGGGCAGGGGGACCTCGCGATCTATTATAAGAATTCCCAGGTCGGCGGCCGGTTTGAGAATATCCGGTGACTCAATCTCTTCCTGATGGTCACACAGGGTCTGGCTGCGCAGGGCATCCGTGAGCAGGGGAGTGAGGCCGGGGAAATTTTCCGCCAGGGCCAGCTGCTCCTGTTCGATGATGCCTCGATTCTGGTTGTTGAACTTCTGGAATTTTTCTTCAGGGTTGACCACTCCGAAAACAGAGTTGGTAACGGCTCCGGCAATCATTGCCAGCTGAACCTTGTCCTGGTTCGGGTTCTCCGCAACCAGTCGGGACTTGAGTTCCTTGAAAAGGATCATCTGCACCACGCTGATACCCTCACGGAGGACAGCGACCAGGCGGGAGGGATCTTTTTTTTGATTTTCCTGTTCCATAATTTGAGGGCTCTTATCAGAGGATGACCTTGACTGCCTGATGCTTTTTCAACTCTTCATAGACACGCAGACGGGACTGCTCGTCCATGACCACCATTTCCACGTTAAAGCTGCAATACTTTCCGCCGGAGCTGCTGTTGGACGGTGAGATCTTGACCCCGTCTGTGCCACAGACGCTGGTGATTGCCTCAATGAGCGCTTCATTGTTTTGACCGATTACCTTGTACAACCAGTCACATGGATAATCGATTTTTGCCTTGCTCTTGCAGGTTAAAGGTCTGGGGAATCCAATCATGATCTTCGGGTTGTGAGGCTGAGAGTTGAAATCCCATGAGACGGGATCATAAATAAACCGACTGGCTGTTTATTTACCAAAGCCTGCTGCAGAGCGTCAAGTAAAAGTGGTCATGCCAGCCGCGTCTTTTTGCTCGCTTCCGGGACCTGTTTTGGGGTATTGTGTAAAACAGTTGTCATTGTTTTATGATTGGAATTTACAGATCCCTCATGGAATCCTTGCCAGGGTTAACTCCTCAATCTCTGCAACAATCATGAACCAGGCCGTTATCATCGGCCGTTGATAAAGATGGTTCGGATGTCTTTTCTTAATAAAACACTCTCCATCCGGGTCAGGGCGACCCTGCTGTTTCTCGTTATTGTCCTGGTCAGTCTTTCCGTTGCGACCACCATCAACATCATCCAGACCAATAAGCTTATTGCCGCCGCCCAGACACGTTCGGCTGAGGCCATAGCTCATGGACTGGCCCAGGCGGCTGAGCTGCCGGTGATTGTCTATGACGAAAGAGAGCTGGATCGGCTTCTCGGCGGCTTCTTATGGAACAAAGAGGTACAGTTCCTCCTCATTGTCGATGACAAAGGCAAACCCCTTGCCCGGCGAATAATCAACATGGCTGCCTTCCAGCTCTTTGAAAAGGAGGGGGCTGATCCCTCTTCACTGGTTGTCACCCAGCCCATTTTTTTTCAGGCCGGTGACATCAGCTCAGGCGAAGTGGCTGATGAGGTTGATTTAGAGCCGGCAAAAAAGAACAAGGTCGGAGAGGTTGTGGTGGCCCTGTCGCTGAGAGCAGCGAAAGAGGCCCAGCAGGGACAGGCCGTTGTCTCTTTCCTGACTGCAGCCCTTGCCGCGGCATTCAGCATCTTCCTGGTCTTCCGGCCGGTGGGGCTTTGGAGTCGACGGGTCGATGATCTGGTGCAGGCCACCGACCGTATGACAAGGGGGGATTTCAGCCATCGTATCGGCTCCGGCGAAGATGACGAAATCGGCAAACTGGCCCTGGCCTTTGAGACCATGCGCAAGGCGGTGGGCGACAGGGACAAGGAGCTCCGCGAGCTGAACAATACCCTGCATGATTTGGTGCTTGAACGCACCGGGAAACTTGAAAACGCCATGGTTGAAGCCCAGACCGCCAATGAGGCCAAGTCCAGCTTTCTGGCTAATATGAGCCATGAGATCCGGACCCCGATGAATGGCATTATCGGGATGATCAGCCTCGCCCTCAACCAGAAGGTCTCTCCCAAGCTCCGTGAATATCTGCTCAGCGTCCGCTCATCGGCTGAGTCGCTTCTGGCCATTATTAACGATATTCTCGATTTTTCAAAAATTGAAGCCGGAAAACTCACCGTTGAAAATGTTGATTTTCAGCTTCATCAACTCTTTGATAAACTCTCTGATCTTTTCAGCGACCAGGCCTCAGCGCGCAATATTGAGCTGGTGGTCGGTGTCGAACCCGGTACGCCTTCTGCCCTGCGCGGCGATCCGCTGCGGCTGGAACAGATTTTTATCAACCTGCTCGGCAATGCCCTGAAATTCACTGATCATGGTGAGATCGTTGTCCACGCCACTGTTGATGACAGCGGGGGTGATGAGTTCCGTATTCTTTTTTCCGTATCCGATACCGGAGTCGGTATCAGCGAGGAGCAGGCCGGGACTCTGTTTGACCCGTTTACCCAGGCCGACGGTTCGACAACCAGGGAATACGGGGGAACCGGTCTTGGGCTGTCCATCTGCAAACGGTTGGTAGAACTGCTCGGTGGGAAAATCTGGGTTGAGTCGAAAAAGGGTGCGGGAACGACGGTTTTTTTCACAGTCCGTTTCACCCGTCGTTCGTCTCACCGGGAGATACAGTTTGTAGTTCCAGCCACCATCAGGGGGTTGAAAATTCTTGTTGTCGAAGATAATGAGGCCGCACTGACCATCACGACAAAAATTCTGGAGTCTTTTCATTTTCAGGTTGAATCTGCCCGTTCCTGTGCTGAAGCGCAGGAGAGGCTGCTCCAGTCGGAGGTGAAGTACGATCTGCTCCTTGTCGACTGGCGCATGCCCGAGGTGGATGGACTGGAGTGTATTGAACGGATCAGCACCATGGCGCTTGAACCGCAAATTCCAATTATAATGATGACCGCCTTTGGTGGTGACAGGGAAATGATCCTGGCCCGTGACGTCGGGGTCAAACATTTTTTGACCAAACCGGTGAAACAGTCACTGCTTTTTGATACAATAATGGATATCTTCAATCATCCGGAAGCCATGCATACCGGCCTTGATGCAAGAAGTCAGTCCAGCACATTTTTTTCCACCGAACACCTTGCAGGTACTCGTGTGCTGGTGGCTGAGGACAACCGGATCAACCAGAACGTGGCCAGGGAGCTTCTCGAAAGTGGCGGAATCATAGTCGAGATTGCCAATAACGGGCGCGAGGCAGTACATATCCTCCAGGATCGGGGGCTGGAATTTGATGCTGTACTCATGGATGTTCAGATGCCGGTGGTTGACGGCCTTGAAGCCACCCGGTTGATTCGGAAGAATCCGGTGTTGAGTGATCTGCCGGTGATCGCGGTAACTGCGCACGCCATGCAGGGTGACCGTGAAAAGTGTATGCAGTCAGGAATGAACGATTATGTGGCCAAGCCCATCACCCCGGAGACCCTGTTTTCTGTTCTCACCCGCTGGACCCGGCCCGAATTCAGCGAGGTAGATGGACAGGTTCCCAACCTGACTATCTACCCTGACGGGCTGGTGGACCTGCCGGAGACTCTGCCCGGGCTCCATGTCCATTCCGGAGTGACCCGTATGGCCGGCAATATCCAGTCGTATATGCAGATGCTCAAAGATCTGGTTCATTTCGGCCGCGATGTTGAACGACGCCTGGGCGGGCTGGTGGTCAAGGACCCGGAACAGGCCATCAAAGAGGTGCACACCCTGAAAGGGACAGCCGCCAATCTCTCAGCCCACCGATTGCAGAACAATGCCATGGAGCTTGAGCAGATTTTACTGAAATCTATTGGTGGGAATTCCGATGAGAAGAAGAGCGAGACGACACAAGCCGGGCCATCACTGAGTGGTATTCGGGTTGCCGTGGCCCAGTTGGCCGCTGATGTCGAGGTGTTAGGCGGAATGCTCAAAAACACAGATGCTGAAGAGGGTACCTGTGAAGAGCCTCTTGAGGTGATCGAACTGGTCAGAATACTACGTTATCTTCACCAGCTGACAGAGGACTTCGACCCCACCGGCGAAGAGTTCTGGCTGTCGAAGAAAGGCTGTTTCAGAGGGCTGGGTATTGAGGAAGAGATGGTCCGGCTGGAAAATCATCTTCGCAACTATAATTTTGAAAAGGCCGGTGAATTTGTCGTGCGAATCTGTGACCATCTGTCGGAGGAAGAGGAGCTGGTATGAGTCAGAAAAAACACACTATTCTTCTGGTAGATGATATCCCTGCAAATATCAAGGTCCTCGTGGAGGCGTTACGGGAAAGCTATCGGCTGATTGTTGCTACAAACGGGATCGATGCATTACGAGCGGCAAGGGACAAGAAACCCAATCTCATCCTGTTGGATGTGATGATGCCGGGTATGGACGGTTATGATGTCCTGAAAAGGCTCAAAGGTGATGATGAACTGGCCCATATCCCGGTGATTTTTGTAACCGCTGCCAATGAGGAGAAGGATGAAACAAGAGGGTTTCTTCTCGGTGCAGTGGACTATATTGTCAAACCGGTCAATCCGGTAATCGTCAAGGCCAGGGTGCAGACCCATCTGGCACTGCAATTGGCCCAGAAAGAGCTGCGGCGTCATCGGGACGAACTGGAACTCCTCGTTGATGAACGAACCCGTGAGCTTCGTGAAGCCCAGATTGAAATTACCAACCGGCTGGTTCAGGCTGCCGAGTATCATGACCATGAAACCAGTCGTCATATTACCCGTATGGCCCATTACTGTACGATCATCGGCCGGGCCCACGGAATGACTGAGCATGAATTGACACTGTTTTTCCATGCATCGGCCATGCATGACATCGGTAAGCTTGGAATCAGTGACAAGATTCTTCACAAGAAGGGCAGCCTGACGCCGGATGAGTTTGAAGAGATGAAACGGCATACCCTGATCGGTGCCGACCTGCTCTATGGAACCGATAACGAGTTGATGAGTATGGCGCACCTCATTGCCCTGACCCACCATGAAAAGTGGGATGGAACCGGCTTTCCCCTTGGTTTGAAAGAGGAGGAGATTCCTCTTGTGGGGCGTATCTCCGCACTCTGTGACGTTTTTGATGCATTGTCCTCAAAGCGGCCCTACAAGGATGCCTGGCCACTGGACGAGGCACGAAGAGTCATTGCCAGGGAGAGGGGCAGCCATTTCGACCCCTATATCGTTGATCTGTTCGAGCAGAGCTTTGATGATTTGATCGATGTGTTTAACAAGGTAAAATAATGGGAAATTTTTCAGCCGATCATCTTCTGGACAACCTGCCCACGCCGGTATTTCATATCGACTCCAAAGGGAAGCTGTTGTTCGTCAACAAGGCCCTGCTCGAATTGGCAGGGAGCGATTTTGACCAGCTGCTGGGTAAAGGAATTTACAGCACAATAGCCCCAAAATTCATGGACTATTACCTGGAGCGGGAGAAAAATCTCCTCCTTTCAGGCGGCAGTGAAGCCGTTGAGGGGATGGCTGTCAATGGGGCTGGACGGGAATTGTCGGTGGTCTATAACCGTTCCTGCATTCATGATGAGGAGGGCAGGGTGAGCGGAATGGTTGTCTCTATTCTTGATCTCACAGAACTGAAGACCATTGAGCGGGCATTAGGCCGCAGCGAAACATGGAAACAGGCCATCCTTGATGGATTTCCCGGTACTCTTGCCCTTTTTGACCGTTCGATGAATGTGGTCTGGGCCAATGAAAATTTCAATATCGGGTGCGGCCATATCGAGGGAGGCTGCAGCTACGATCCAAAAATTCCATTGGCTAAGGAGTGTCTAAACTGTCCGGTTCTGAAAAGTCTTGAAACCGGGCAGGTTGAAAGTGAAATTCGCAAGATAGAAGAGCCGTTCGGCTCAGGCAATATCAAGTATTTCGAAATGCTGGCAACACCGGTTCATGGCCGTGACGGAAAACTGTCAAATGTCGTTGTTGTGGTCAGGGACGTCAGTGACCGTTACAAACTTGAAGAGCAGCTCCGACATGCCCAGAAGATGGAGGCTATTGGAACACTGGCAGGCGGGATTGCCCATGATTTCAATAATATTTTGACTCCGGTGATTGGCTATTCCGAGATTCTCAAGCTTCAGGCCCGGCAGCAGGGCTGGGAGGAAAACAGTGAGTACAGCAGCTATATCGACGGTATTCTGCGGGCCGCCAAGAGGGCCCAGGGACTCGTTGAGCAGATCCTGACATTTTCCCGCAGCAAGGAAGAGGGGGACACACCGCAGAATCTGTCGCCAATCGTCAAAGAGGTGCTTCGTCTCCTTGAGTCGACCCTGCCTTCAACTATTCGTATCAAAAAAAATATCAACACCCGCTGCGGCAAGGTTTCCATCGATCCGTTTCTACTTCACCAGGTGGTTATCAGTCTCTGTACCAATGGCGCTGATGCCATGGCTGGAGAGGTCGGTGAGCTTGGAGTGACTCTCGATGAGGTCGATGTGGAGGGGTACAGATGGGTTTGTCTGACCATCACCGACACAGGTAAGGGGATTGACGAGAAGCAGCTTGGTCGGATTTTCGATCCCTATTTTACAACCAAGGAGAAGGAACAGGGGACCGGTATGGGACTGGCCATGGTCCACGGTATTATCAGTCGTCAGAACGGTCGCATCGATGTTTCTTCGGAACTTGGCGAAGGAACCCGGTTTGAGGTCTATTTACCGCTGGCTGAGCAGGAAGACCGTCCTGAAAGTATGGTCGCTGCGCAGAAAGATCTCATGGGCAGCGGCATGCTGCTGCTGGTAGACGATGAGGAAGAGGTGATAGAGGTCACCGGCCAGCTGCTCACCCTGCTCGGTTACGAAGTCGTCAGCATCAGCTCTGCTCCTGATGCCCTGGAGTTGTTCAGCAATGGGCCTGAGAAGTATGACCTGGTGATCACCGACCTGACCATGCCTTATATGACCGGAATCGATTTGAGCCGGAGGATCCGGGAGCTCTCACCCGAGATACCGATTATTCTCTGCACCGGTTATCTGGACGCTCTGGATCCGGACACCCTTGCCGGGTCTGGAATATCCACCTCGCTGGCAAAGCCTGTGACCATCAAAGGGCTGGGAGAGGCAATCCGGGGCCTGCTGCAATGATGAGAAACCGTTTTTCTTTGAGGCGATATTCTGTTTCCGGACAGACTAACTGATTTTTGCCCTGAGATGCTCAACCCGTTCAAATGCCCTGTCGATCAATGATTCGGCAAGTATCCCGTTTTCCACATTCCTGACTGTTGATTGGATCAATGTCCCAAGAATGTCAGGTTCGTATCTGAGATTGTTGCCAATCACCAGCAGGTCCACTCCCGCCTGCAGTGCCAGCGTTACAGCTTTGTCCATTGGGTATCGTTCACCAATGGCCCTCATCTGAAGATCATCGGAGACCACCACACCTTCAAAACCAAGCCTGCCCCGGAGCATCCCCTTGATTGTTTTTTTAGACAGGGTCGCCGGATAGTCACTGTCAAGCTGCTGGTGAAACAGGTGGCCGGTCATTATCGCATCCGCAAGCCCTGCTTTGATGAGTTTTTGATAGGGAAGCAGCTCTTCCTCACCCCAGTAGTTACTGATATCGGTGAACCCGAGGTGTGAGTCGGTACGGGAGGAGCCGTGGCCGGGAAAATGTTTCGGGCAGCTGATGAGTCCGTTTTTGCGATGTTCCTCAATCCAGGCTGCAGCATGCTCAAAGACGGTTTGCGGGTCAGGGGAAAAGCTGCGCTCCAGTTTACCTATAACCGGATTCTCACTGAAACTGTTGAGGTCGACCACAGGGGCAAGATTGAAGTTGAAGCCAAGTTTTTTTAATATGGCCGAACAGGTCCTGCTGTGCATGGCTGTCAGGGCCGGGTCGTTTCCGGATCCCAGTGATTCGGCGGTGGGAGTTGCCGGGACGCCATGCTTTTCCCTGAGTCTTCGGACCTGCCCGCCTTCCTGATCAACAGCAATAAATAAGGGAAATGAAGAGAGGTCCTGCAACCCTTTGATAAGAGACTGGACCTGATCGGTGGAGATAATATTGTTGTCTGTTGCTTTAAGCGCCAGCAACCGGTCGAAAAGAATGACACCGCCAAGATGGTGTTTCGTGATGTCCCGACCGATCGGGTCATCCGGGTTGATACTGGATCCCTTGAAGCCGAGAATGAACAGGCGACCAATTTTCTCTTTTAATGTCATGGTGGTTATCTAACCCGGTTGGGAAAACATGACAAGTCAAATTGGTGACACACCAAGAGTGGGTGGAAGGCGCCGGCGTAACAGTCAATTTTTTGACACACCATCTGCTTGTGGTGCTGAGGTGGTTTGTTTGTGTTTTTGCTGTGTAAGTTCAGTATTTTGTGCGGTTGCTTTTTTGTCTGGCATACGGTTTGCAATTTCGGTATCAGCTGTGCAATCGGCAGCGAACTAAAGAACAGGCAGACTGAAACCGATAAAGGTTGTACGCAAGATTGATAACAGCATCCCTCAGGAGGGGGTTTGACCCAATGACATTGCCCTTGTCACCCACTCAACTCTTTGAACGATTGAAAAAAACTGAGATGAATCAGGTTATGGACGAACTGATTCATTTCCGACGCCAGACCGAACGTCTCGACCTGATGAATAAACTTCATGCCCGGATGGCAAGTGTTTCCGGCCTGGACGGAATGATTGAAGCCTACTCGGTCTGGCTGATGCCGATGGTCAAGCATGAACTCATCGCCTATAACAATTTCGCCAGGCGGAAAAAACATATGTTTTGTTCCGGTCACGGTCCGGTTCGAAGAAATGTCATGGCTTTTGCTGAAAGCCTGCTCTGTAAAGATGACAGGGAAACTTTTTCCTACAAAAGCGAAGACGGACATTACGCCCATAAATGGATGATAGAGTCATCGGGTGAGTCCGGGCTGCTTCTCGTCATCAAAGAGGACCATGAGCTGACTGAGGCAGAGATTGGAGTGATCAATGAATCTTTAGTTGTCTTTGGCGAGTCGGTCCGGCGCGGTCTCGAGTATGAGGAACTTCTCGACAGTGCCCACAGGGATGCACTGACCGGTCTCAGCAACCGTCGGGTCTTCAGTGACAGGGTCAATGCCCTGATGGAGAGTTCCAAGCGTTACGGACACCCCCTGACCATTGCCTCCCTTGACCTGGATTATTTCAAACAGCTCAATGACAAGCTGGGGCATCAGCGGGGTGACCGCGCACTCAAGCAGATAGCAGCTGTTTTCAAGGAAAATGTGCGCGCCACTGATCTGGCGATTCGAATGGGTGGCGATGAATTTCTTATTGTAATGGAAAATACAAGTCAGGCCAGCGGTCGTGTTCTGGCCGAGCGGATTTGCAAGGCGGTCGATGACCTTAATGTGTGGGCTGATGAGGAAACGAAGTTGGGCATTTCCATTGGCTTGGCCCAATGGCGACATGAGGAAAACCTGGCTAAGTGGCTTGACCGGGTCGACGACTACCTCTACCACTCAAAAATTGAGGGGCGGGCCAGGGTAACCTCTGGTGATTAATGTCTCGTCAATTCTCCAATGACAGGACACTGAAGGTAGCCTGAATAAAGAAAGGAGTAAAGACTGGCAAACAACAGGGCCGGCTCCATAGTGGAGTCGGCCCTGTTGTTTTAGAAGCCGGAAAAATTAGAGCTATTCAGCAAAGAATAAATATTGCCCTTTACACTGAACTGTAACTGTTCAGGCAAGCTCGATGTTCAGCGGAATGACATGCATCTCTTTCTGGCGCTGTTCGGTGTATCCCAGAGACCACTTGGCAACCGATGTCTGATCACCGAGTAGTCTGGCAACGTCTTCGGCAACGCCGGCAAGATTGATCACCGGGTGACGTTCAAAGACCTGGGGCAGTCCCTGGGTCAGGTTGCAGGCCAGGCAGCGGCCCGGCCGTTCATGGAGACGGAGCTCCAGCTTGACATTTCTGTCATCGCTTCCCGCATATGCCAGTTCGATATCGTAAGCGCCTTCATTGGCATCACCGAACAGGGCATCGAAAAATTGATTTGCCCTGTCCTGGGGGAAAATTTGACTCAGGGCTTCAGGGGTCAGTACAGATTCCATTTGTTGATTATCCATGGTGTTTTTCAGTTGTTGCTTTTTTACTGCTGCAAGTGCATTAATTTCGTCGCAACTATAACCCTATTTTCTCCTTTGTCAACCGGTTGACAGCGTGTCGTTGCAGGTGCGAAAAGGCTGTGTTATTGTGGCGGCATGAACGGATATCTCTTTGAAAATTCCAACCCTTTGTCGGTTGATCTGACCAGCCTCAACCCACCCCAGTATGAGGCGGTGACCACCACCGAAGGGCCTGTGCTGGTCATTGCAGGCGCCGGCAGCGGCAAGACCCGGACGCTCGTCTACCGGGTGGCCCATTTGCTTGAGCAGGGGGTGGCCCCGGAACAGATCCTGCTGTTGACCTTTACCCGCAAAGCGTCCCAGGAGATGCTCTGGCGGGCGGGGCGGTTGCTCAACGACACCTGCAGCCGGGTGGTGGGCGGCACCTTTCACGGTATTGCCAATCTGCTCCTGCGCCGCTATGGCGGTTCTCTCGGTTTCGGCTCCTCTTTTTCCATTATTGACCGGGCAGACGCCGAAGGAATCATCAACCTGCTCAAGTCATCGCTCGGTTATACCGGCCGTGACAAACAGTTTCCGTCCAAGCGGATTATCATCAACATCCTCAGCGGTTCGGTCAACAAGTCCATTGACCTCGAAGAGCTCATCTACGATCACTATTCCCATCTCAGTCACCATTTTGAGGAGATCCTCAATCTTGAAAAGCACTATCGGGAGTTCAAGTACAATCATGCCCTGATGGACTATGACGATCTGCTGGTCAACTGGAAGCGGCTCCTGGAAGAGGTGGAAGAGGCCAGGGTCGAGATCTCCCGCAGGTACCGTTATGTCATGGTCGACGAGTACCAGGACACCAACCTGATCCAGGCCGATATCGTCCGCCTGCTGGCCACCGGCCATAATAACGTCATGGCGGTTGGGGACGACTCGCAGTCGATCTATTCTTTTCGCGGCGCTGATTTTTTCAACATCATGCGTTTTCCCAAGGTGTTTCCGGATACCCGGATCATCAAGCTTGAGGAAAACTACCGCTCCAGTCAGCCCATCCTGTCCCTCACCAATGACATTATCCGTAATGCCACGGAAAAGTATACCAAAACTCTCTTTACCCGGATCGATGGCGACCTTAAGCCAAAACTGTTTTGCGGCCGCAACGAACGGGAGGAGGCTGCCTTTGTCTGCAAGGGAATCAGGGGGCTCCTTGACAAAGGTATGGAACTTTCTGATATCGCGGTACTTTTTCGTTCCGGGTTTCACTCTTACAAACTTGAGGTGGAACTGACGGCTGCTGGTTTTGAATTTGAAAAGCGCGGCGGTCTCAAGCTCACCGAGG
>JBDLID010000089.1:0-12778 GCA_039715055.1 Thermodesulfobacteriota bacterium
TCCCAGTGGTTCGAGTCTACGGTGATACCGTTTAATCCTTGGTGTAAATCAAATTAAAAAAGACATGTCTGTCAAACAGATATTGTTGGTTGGTGGACGGCAAGGTTAGCTGGTCTTGCGAAAAGTTGTACAGCTCTGGATTCTCCGGGTGACAGGTCTCCAAATTATTTTTCGAGAATAATAGATTACCCCCTCTTTTAATAGACATTGTCGATGGCAATTAGTAGACTGAGCAGATATTGTCATGCCGCCGGATGGACGAAATATATCCGGTGCACGGTTGTCAAACATGCAGGTGAGCCTGGGGAGGATTCATTCTACCGGAGCTCTCCGAGAAGGAAAATGTTCAGAGGAGAACAACACATGAAAAAAATTACATGGTCTATTGTTGCTGTGGTTCTGGCACTTGTTATCTCTGCCGGGTTTGCCCAGGCTTCCACCAAAGATGAAATTCAGAAGCGTGGAGTTCTGAACTGCGGCGTGTCCACCGGTCTTCCCGGATTTTCCATCGCTGATGAGAAAGGCGTGTGGGCCGGCCTCGATGTTGATGGATGTAAAGCGATTGCCGCGGCTACCCTTGGTGATGCCACAAAAATCAAATATGTACCCCTGAATGCCAAAGAGCGTTTTACTGCCCTGCAGTCAGGTGAGATTGATGCCCTTGTCCGTGGCACCACCTGGACGCTGACTCGGGACACCTCTCTTGGTCTCAACTTTGCCGGTGTAAACTATTACGACGGCCAGGGTTTTCTGGTTTCAAAAAAACTTGGTGTGAAATCGGCTCTCGAACTGGGTGGTGCAGCGGTGTGCATCCAGTCTGGAACCACTTCTGAGATGAACCTCGCCGATTACTTCAAGGAAAACAAGATGGAGTACAAGGCAGTGGTATTTGACACCCATGACGCCACCCTGAAAGCGTTTGAGAACGGTCGCTGTGATGTGCTTACCTCTGATCAGTCCCAGCTTTACGGACTGCGTACCCATCTTCCCCATCCGGAGGACGCAATTGTTCTTCCGGAAGTTATCTCCAAGGAACCTCTGGGCCCCGTTGTCCGTCAGGGTGATGATGCCTGGTTTAATATTGTAAAGTGGGCCTTCAACGCCATGATTGAGGCTGAGGAGCTTGGTGTGACCCAGGCAAACATCGACGACCTGAAGGCCAACTCCAAATCTCCTGCCATTCGCAGACTTCTCGGCCTTGAGGGTATTGCCGGTAAAGGTCTTGGTTTGAACAATGACTGGGCATACCAGATCATCAAGCAGGTTGGTAACTATGGTGAAGCCTTCGAGCGTAACGTTGGAGCCGGGTCTCCCCTGAAGATCAGTCGTGGACTGAACGCACTCTGGTCCAAGGGCGGCATCATGTATGCGCCCCCACTTCGCTAGTTTTCAGCTGAGTGTCTGCAAGGGATGCCTTTCCATATGGGGAGGGCGTCCCTTTTTTGTTTTGCTCCGGCTAACAGTCTTGAGCCTCATACCAACAGCGTATTAAAATGTCCAACTCATCAAAAAAACAGTTTTGGTGGAACAATGCCCAGTATCGCGCCCTGTTTTTTCAGGTTGTGCTGGTGGCCGCCATTGCCGGGTTTGTGTGGTTTATCGGGACCAATACCCTGGAGAACCTCGAAAGAAGGGGGATCTCCACCGGTTTTGGCTTCCTGTCCCTGAAGGCGGGATTTGGGATCCTGCAGTCACTGATTCCTTTTACGGAGTCGGACAGTTTTGGCCGTACCTTCCTGGTTGGTTTACTGAACACCTTACTGGTGTCAGCCCTTGGTATTGTCTTTGCCACCATCATCGGATTTGTCATGGGCGTTGCCCGCCTTTCCAACAACTGGCTCATTGCAAAAATCGCCACAGTCTACATTGAGATTTTTCGTAACATACCACTTCTGCTCCAGATATTTTTCTGGTATTTCGCTGTGTTGCGTGCATTGCCCGGTCCCAGACAGAGTTGGTCTGCCGGAGACGTGGCCTTTTTAAATATCAGGGGGATGTACCTTCCCAGGCCCCTGTTTGGAGAATCTTTCAGCTTTGTGGCCTGGGCCTTTGTTCTTGCTGTTGTTGTCATGTTTTTTTTGAGACGCTGGGCGCACAAACGTCAGGAGAGTACGGGAAAACAGTTTAACCTCTGGGCTGCCGCCGGTGGGTTGCTGATTGTCCTTCCCACCCTGATCTTTTTTGTGGTGGGGGCCCCGTTGAGTTGGGATATGCCGGCGCTGAAAGGATTTAACTTCAGAGGCGGAATGACCATCATCCCCGAATTGACAGCTCTGCTCACCGCTCTGTCCATCTATACGGCGGCCTTTATTGCCGAGGCGGTGCGCTCCGGCATTCTGGCCGTCAACTCAGGTCAGACGGAGGCTGCATCCGCCCTGGGACTGCACAGGAGCAAGGTCTTGAAACTGGTGGTTATCCCCCAGGCGCTGCGAGTCATCATTCCCCAGCTCACCTCCCAGTATCTTAACCTCGTGAAAAACTCTTCTCTGGCCACTGCCATCGGTTACCCTGATCTTGTGGCGGTCTTTGCGGGAACGACCTTGAACCAAACCGGTCAGGCCATAGAGATTATTGCCATGACCATGGGGGTTTATCTCTTTATCAGTTTGACAATTTCATCATTTATGAACTGGTACAACAAAAAAACAATGCTGGTGGAGAGGTGATGCGATGACAGTACATGTGACAACACCAACACCGGCCCAGTCGCCGCCTGCCAGCTCGGTGGGTATAATCGGCTGGTTGCGGAAAAACCTGTTTTCCTCAGTTGCGAATTCCATCTTTACGCTTCTCGGGCTGTTTCTGATCTACAAAACAGTGCCGCCAGCCCTGAACTGGGCCCTTTTCACCGCCGACTGGGTGGGAACCACCAAGGAGGCCTGTACCAGTGACGGCGCCTGCTGGGTTTTTGTATCGGTACGCATCAAGCAGTTCCTCTTCGGTTTTTATCCTCCTTCCGAGTACTGGCGGGTGGTGACTTCATTTTCTCTGGCCGGCATCCTGATTGCCTGGCTGCTCATGGAAAGAACGCCGAAAAAAGGTCTGGTTGCAGCATTTACGGTGTTCATCTATCCCGTCATTGCCTATTTTCTCTTTTATGGTGGTTTGGGGCTGCCGGTGGTGGAAACCCACCGGTGGGGCGGCCTGATGCTGACCCTTATTCTGGCCACCATCGGTATGTTCTGTGCATTGCCCATTGGTATTGTGCTGGCCCTCGGGCGCAGGTCTTCAATGCCCATTGCCAAGTCCATCTCAGTGGTTTTTATCGAGTTCTGGCGTGGGGTCCCGCTGATCACCGTTCTCTTTATGTCCTCGGTGATGCTGCCCATCTTCATGCCGGAACAGTGGCAGATTGATAAACTGCTGCGGGCGCTGATTGGCATTATCTTTTTTCAGTCCGCCTATATGGCTGAGGTGGTCCGTGGCGGACTGCAGGCTATTCCAAAGGGACAGTACGAGGCGGCAGAGGCATTGGGACTTTCCTACTGGAAGACCATGTTCTTTATTATTCTTCCCCAGGCCTTGAAACTGGTTATTCCTGGAATCGTGAACACCTTTATCGCCCTGTTCAAGGATACCACCCTGGTCCTTATCATCGGTCTCTTTGACCTCCTGGCAGTGGTTCAGGCCGCTTTTGCCGATCCGAAATGGCTCGGTTTTTCCGTGGAAGGGTACGTGTTTGTTGCAAGTGTGTACTGGGTGTCCTGTTTCTCCATGTCCCGTTATTCGCAGCATCTGGAGAAAAAACTGCATACCGGACATGCCAGATAAAAAAGACTCAGTCGAATAAATCTAAAGGACTAATATGATGACAGAAGCCGCCGGACAACAATCCTCCTCAAATGAAGTGATGGTGGAATTGCGTGATGTGAATAAGTGGTACGGTGATTTTCATGTGTTGAAGAATATCAACCTCCAGGTCACCAAGGGCGAACGCATTATCATCTGCGGTCCTTCAGGATGCGGCAAATCAACTCTGATTCGCTGCATGAATCGTCTGGAAGAGCACCAGAAAGGCGATATCATTGTCTCCGGAATCACCCTTGATGACGATCTCAAGCATATCGACCGGGTGCGGCGGGATATTGGTATGGTCTTTCAGCAGTTCAACCTTTTTCCTCACCTGACGGTCATAGAGAACTGCTGTCTGGCGCCGATCTGGGTACAGAAAAAACCGCGAAAAGAGGCGGAGGCCATTGCCACCAAGTACCTTGAACGGGTCCAGATTGGAGATCAGGCACAAAAGTATCCCGGCCAGCTGTCCGGTGGGCAGCAGCAGCGGGTGGCCATTGCCAGAAGTCTCTGTATGAATCCATCCATTATGCTCTTTGACGAACCCACTTCGGCCCTTGATCCGGAAATGATCAAAGAGGTCCTCGATGTTATGGTTGACCTGGCCCGCGAGGGGATGACCATGCTCTGCGTCACCCATGAGATGGGTTTTGCCAAAACCGTTGCCAACCGGGTGCTCTTCATGGACGCCGGGGAGATCATCGAAGAGAACGAACCCAATGAGTTTTTTGATAATCCGCAGTCGGACCGGACCAAACTGTTTTTAAGCCAGATTCTTTAAGGCTATCTTGAGCGAATACCGGTTGGTCAAGAGGAGAAGTGTGATGAAATCAATGAACCTGTCATTGGCTTTTGTGTTGTTGCTTAGCACCGTTGGAATCGGTTTTGCTGATGAACCGGTTCAACAGGAACAGACGACCCTGGACAAGGCTGCAGAGGCGGTCGGTGCGGCCACCAGCGCCACAAAAGAAAGTGGTGGTAAAGCCTGGGATAAGACCAAAGAGGTCAGCGGCGAGACCTGGGATAAAACCAAAGAGGTTAGCGGTAAGGCCTGGGACAAGACCAAAGAAGGCAGCGGTAAGGCCTGGGACAAAACCAAGGAAGGCAGCGGTAAGGCCTGGGACAAGACCAAAGAGGTCAGCGGCGAGACCTGGGACAAGACCAAAGAGGGCAGCGGCAAGGCTTGGGATAAGACCAAAGAGGCCAGCGGCGAGACCTGGGATAAAACCAAAGATGTCAGTGGTAAGGCCTGGGACAAGACCAAAGAAGGCAGCGGCAAGGCCTGGGATAAGACCAAAGAGGTCAGTGGGGAAACCTGGGACAAGACAAAGTATAAAACAAGAGAGGCCTGGCAAAAGGCCAAAGGCGAAATGAGCACTACTGATTCCCCAGAATCCACACCAGCTCAGGGCGCAACCCGGTAGGCAGCAGTCCCTTCCAACAGCTCCCTTTCCGGTTCACGGCCGGACACACCGTTTGGCCGTGAACTGTTCTTTTCTACAGCTCAGTCAATTCATCAAAGAGATCCTGATCCGTCTCTATCTTGCTCCGGTTTCCGATAATCGTTCTGTTCGGATTCGCCAGCATCTCTCTAAAGGCTTCACTGAAGCCGCGAAGGTCATCCAGTCGGGTGGCGATTACCTCCCTGATCCTCCGGAGCTTGAAATCCCTGTCAATGCCGACGAGAAAGTCGTTGCGGGCTGTGGCTCCCCTGGCGGCCGGACTCTGATGGGGGTTGAGGTTGCCGTAGGTGCCGATGATCAGCTGTTCCAGGGTTTTCTGCGGCAGCTCAAGGCTTTCAATGGCCCGGGCCACGCCCTGGTAACTGTCGTAGGTCTTACGAACCTGGGGATCGCGGTAGCTGACAAAGCCGAGATTGCCGGTGATATGGCTGAACTGGATAAAACAGCCGTAGGCTCCTCCCATCTGGCGCACCGAGTTCCAGAGATAATCCCTGGAGAGATAGGTTTTAAGGACCTCAAAATGACCGTTGTAGCTGGTGGGGTTGGAGAAGATCTTTCCGGTCTGTATAGCATAGACAACTTCGGCGGAAGTAATAAAGGCCTCATGGCGTTGTGAATTGGTGAGAGGGGGCGGCTCGCTTGGTGTGGTTCGAGTAGCGAGACAGTCCAGAAGGCCGTTTCCTGATTTTGAGAAACTGTCGATTTCGTCACCACTGGCCGTCAGGGACAGAATCAGGTTTGTCCGGTTGAAAAGAAGAGAGGCCATCTCCGCCAATCCTTCAAGAAATGATTCTTCCAGCTGGTCGTAGTTTCGGGCAAGCTGCTGCTCGGCACGGTAGGCGGTGATGCCGGAGACCGCCTCATGATAGGCGCCTGCCTCACTGAGATGGGCGAACGCCCTGGCAGTAGCCAGGTTGTATCCTTCACTCTGGGCGCTGTGTTCGGCCCAGGCATACTCGCGGGCGACAATTTCCCTGATGCGCGCCCGGTCGTTGAGGCCGAGATCCTGGAAAATGGAACCGAGAAGTGAAAGGGCCCTCTCCTGATATTTGGGTAGAAATCTTGTATGAAACCAGAGTACGGGTTTGATTTTACCACTGCTGTTTACCCGGCTGTAGTTGTTGAACGAGTGGGACAGGCCGCCGCTGCAGGTGGCAATCTCCTTGGCAAAGGCCATGAAGTCCAACTTTGAGGTGCCGATTTCACAGGCGATGGTGCCAAAAAGATCGAGCCACGGAAGCAGCCGGGAAGGGATGCAGGAATAATCAAACCCCACGTCAAGATAAGAGATCCGTTCCGTGGGCTGTTCACTGACGAGAACCCGGGTGCCGAACATCTCCATGGGGGTGGTGGCGTGAGTTTCGATCTCCGGCTCAAGGTCACTCAGGCTGAGTTGCGGCAGCAGCGCCAGAGTCTCGGGAGGGTTCGGTGAGAGCTGGCTCTCCATCAGGGTCGTGGTCCGTTGGATCAGCTGCTGCCTGCTGTCATCATCAAGAGTTGCCCTGTATGCCTCCACCCGCCGCAGCTCCTCTTCCCGTGTCTCAACCAGTTTCTGCGGGTCGGGTCTGAGGGTGACCACCACTGTTGCCGGATTGTCCAGGAGGTATTGGTTGATCAGCTCTTCAAAATAACCCTTGTTAAGGGCCTGTTCCCTGATTGTCTGAAGCAGTTCTTCAACCTCGACAACCTCCAGGGGGGCGGCGCCGTACTTCAGGGCGGTCATGGTTTTGCCGATCAGGTCGAGGCCCCGCTGGGCCTTGGAGGCCTCCTCTCGAATGGAGAATTCCTGTTTGTTCAGCTCACCGAGCAGGAGGTCGCGGTCAAGCCCTTCTTTGACCATCTGGGTCAGGGTGCTCTGATAGAGCTCCAGAAACGAGTCGCGTTTTTCCGGGTCGCTTCCCACCAGGTAGGTGACCATGAAGGTCTTAAGGCTGGAGCCTGACAGGTAGAACCCTCCAAAGTCTTTGCATAAGCCGCTCGAGATAATTGCGTTCTTCAAAGGGGAGCCGTCTGAGTTGAAGAGGATGTTGGCGATGATCTGGAAGGCAATGTTCTGCTTGCGGTCAAGCATGGTCGAGACCAGGGAGCCAACAGCAAGAAATGTCTTTTCGCTTAACTCTTCGGCCTCGACCCCGTAGCGGTCTTCAATGAAACGGATTTCATTGATCTCCTCTCCAATGTCAATTTCCGCCCGCGTCCCTTTTGCACTGAACTCCACCAGAAACCTGTCTTCGAGAAAGGCCAGCTCCTCATCCAGCGGCGCGTCACCGTAAAGGAAAAAGGTGGAGTTGGAGGGATGATAGTGGCCTTTGTGAAAATTGCTGAATTCATCAAAGGTCAGATCCGGGATATTTTTCGGATCGCCGCCTGATTCGTGGCTGTAGGTGGAACCGGGCATCAGGCCGCCGAAAATATGGTGAAAGATAAGTCGGATGGGGTCTGAAAAGGCACCTTTCATCTCGTTGTAGACCACACCCTGGAGTTGGAGGGGAGACTGGTCTGATTCCTGGTGATAATGGTAGCCTTCCTGTTCAAATGTGGACTCCTCAAGCAACGGGTTGAAGACCACATCACAGTAAACATCCATGATGTTGAAGTACTCTTTGATGTTGCGGGTGGCAAAGGGGTAGTAGGTGATATCGGCGCCGGTCATGGCGTTGAGAAAGGTCATCAGGCCGCCCTTGTTGATCTCGCCGAAGACATCCTTGACCGGGTATTTTTTTGAGCCCATCAGAACCGAGTGTTCAAGGATGTGGGCCACACCGCTGGAGTCGGTGGGGATGGTGTTGAACGCCACGGCAAAGGTTTTGTTGTGGTCACTGTTCTTGATGGCCAGCAGGGGGCAGCCCAGCCGTTCGTGTTCAAAGAGAAAAACTTCCGAGTCGATTTCTTCGATGGTGCGTTTCTGCCTGAGAGTAAAGGAAGAGTAGGTGTTGCCTGGGGTCATTTTCATGATGGAAGTAATATATTGTTGTGGTTTTTTAATTGGACTGTTTGGTTGACACCATAGTCAATAAAAGGAAATATTGTCAATGTCGGCTGGTGCTATGGTTCCGTCAAGTCAGCCTGTGGAGGATAAAAAACAGTGGCTAAAAGAGTTTTGTTGAATCCAGCATGAGTGTCACCGGCCCATCATTGACCAGATCGACCTCCATGTGGGCCTGGAAGCGTCCGGCGGCAGTACGGATACCGTGCTCGGAGACAGTGCGGATAAAGTCAAGATAGGTCTTTTCGGCCATTTCCGGTGCTGCGGCGGATGAGTAGCCCGGTCGTCTGCCCTTGCGACAGTCTCCGTAGAGGGTAAACTGGGAGATGATCAGCGCCTCGCCGCCGGTATCGAGCAGAGAGCGGTTCATTTTGCCGTCCCCGTCTTCAAAGATCCGCAGGTTAACAACCTTGTCGGCCAGCCAGCCAAGGTCTTTTTCCGTATCGTCACGGTGGATACCGAGAAGAACAACAATGCCGCCATCGATTGATCCGATGCACGCACCATCTACCGTCACCGACGCCCGGCTGACTCTCTGGATAACCGCCCTCATTAAATTCTCCCCTGGTATGCGCCTGTACTGAGCTGAACGGCTCAACCTGATAAAAGTTAACAGCTCATGCTGCCAGTTTGTGGTTGTAGAGTATAAGTTTTCAACAGGGGAGAGCAAGAGTTTTCCTGAGATCATCAATCAGAGGCAGTGGTGGCAGGTGGCCTTGTAAACCAGAAAAGGCCCGCAGCGTAATTTTACGCTGCGGGCCCTGGGGGTTAAAATAGTGGGGTTTGTAGTCGTCCTTAAGCCGCGATGTCATCCTGTTTGCGGAGGGGAATGACTCTGTCGATTTTTTTCGGCACCAGTCCGGAGGAGAAGAACGCTGAACATTGCTTGCGTTTTTCAAAGCTGCAGTCAGTGATATTCCAGCAGGGAGTATACTTGAGCAGCTTCTTGATGGCCGGGATGGACATGGAGTGGCTGTGAATCATCTCTCTGAGGCACTCAATCCACTTGACGTCGTCCATGGTGTAGTAGCGCCATTTTCCCTTGCGTGCCGGAGTGATCAGTCCTTCTTCCTCGTAGATACGCAGGGTCCGGGGGTGAACATCGAGCATCTCGGCCGCGGTTCCGATGGTGAAGATCGCTTTTTCTTTATCAAACATGGTGTCGCCTCTTTTGTGTTCCTCGTTGCTCCGGAGGATTAGCCCCCGGAGCATTGGCTACTTATTTTCAATGATGGCCGTTGGCCTCGAAGGCCTTGCCGAACATCCGTTCACCGACCAGGAAGAGCAGTCCGAGTACTCCGATTCCGCCGATTACCAGGGTGTACTCGGCAGGTGAAGGAGAGTAGGAGAGGTAGGTCGGCAGGCTGTCGTCGTATCCAGCGTAGATCGGAACTATTTCGCCGGCTGCAACAAGGTTGAAGCGGGAGACGAACTGGCCGACGAGAACCATCAGGGCTGCGGTAGACATGGCCTGGATGGACTGCATCCGGGAGACCAGCAGGAGACCGAAGGGCAGGGCGAGTCCGACAGCGATTTCAAAGACCCAGAAGTTCACCGAGAGCGGTCCGTTGATCAGTGCCATGGCAGCCAGTCGGGTTTCTTCGGAACCGGTCATTGAGTTGATGTATTTCCATGCAGTGGCGATTCCGATGAGGAAGATCATCATGGCCATGACCTTGCCTGCTGCCTGTGCACCTTCAAAGCTGGTCTGGTTCATCTTTTTGCCGCGGATTATATGGGCATAGTGGGTGAACATGATGGTAGCTGCAGCACCTGACAGAAAGGCGCAGCCCAGGAAAAAGATTGGAAGCTGTGAGCCGTACCAGAATGGCCTGGCGTTTAATGAAGCAAAAACCGCTCCAAGGTTTGAGTTGGCGGAAGCTTCGGCAACTGCGCCAAGTACGCCAAGGGCGACGGCTGCTGAGTATTTTTTGGTGAGGATCAGGTAAAATTCGATGAACATGAAGCCGACTGCAAGACCGTAGAGAGTTCCCATCCACCAGATATTGGAGGTGAAATTCGGGGTGAGAATGTTACCCAGGGGCATACGCCAGGGATTTTCGATCTCAAGTCCGATGACGGTAAAGGCGCCCATGATGGCGGCAATGGAGAGCCACACCATGCGGTTGGCCAGAGGGGCCATTTTGTTGCCGCCGAAGATGTGACTGATGGCTGCCAGCAGGCAGAGCCCTGTGGAGATGATGGCAAAAAAGGCGTAGACACCGATGAGCATTCCCCAGGGCATCATGCGGGTGTTGGCAAAGGCGTGATGGTGTCCGACGATCTGGGCATAAAGTCCTCCGCCGACTCCGACCAGGATAAATGCGCCCATGAGAAGCATGAGTTTGTTGACCAGGGGTGTGGCCACCCTTGGTTCTGCGGTTGCGGAAAGAGAGAAATTGTTAGCCATTGTGTCCTCCGTTAATATGTATAAGGGGTTACTTATTATTTGTAATTTTTTGGGTTGCCGGCTCAGGCTCGGTCGTGGATCGCTTATTCTTTCCGAGACTGAAGACAGCTAAAATTGCGATTGGAGCTGAGAAGGGTCCGAGAAGAAGAAACAGGATAAAGGCTGCAGTGAACCAGAATCCTTCTGAGAGTTGCTCGGAGTGGTTTCTGACTGTGTCCTGGATATTATCGATTGTAAGTGTGTTTGCAAATGTCATGGTGTCCTCCTTGGCGAATTCGCCGTGTGTCTTTGCAACTCTTCTCGCAAGGGGCGTGCCATTTCTAACGTTGAGTGTCCCTTCTAGGGTGTGGTTTTTGTTAAAATATTGATTTGTCGTTTAAAAATAGTTCTAAAAAATAATTTACAACACCCATTATGAATAAAAATTTATAGATAACTTATGGCCTATGGCGCAATATGCGCCATAGGCTGCAGCTGGCAAGGAGAGTTTTGCGCCATAGGGGTGCTCGTTAATAACTGACTGAAATTAAGGCAAATGTGCTGGGTGTCAGCCCGAAAGAAATAGGGGATGGAGGGGAGAGGCAGGAGGAAATGCAGAGAGAAAAAGTTTTATCTATTGAGGTGGTTAGTTCAGTTTGGGATCGTTATGCGCCTTGTTTTCTAAAAACGACGTCAGTCAGGATCGATTTAAGCTGAAGTGCAGGGGAGACAATACTGAGAAGAGTGGGAGGAGTGGAGCGGCGGGAGCGCATGAGCCGTATAAGATCCGCAGCCTCAAAGGCGCCAAAGGGGGGCCACTGGAGCCTTTTCTCAAAGGTGGCAAAGTGCAGTGATTCATCTGTAGTAATCGAAATCTGATCTGACAATTTTGAGATTAAGGTAAAGGGTACCTTGAAAAATAAGTATTTTAGTTCCAAATCAAGGCGTGAGTAGAATTTTGCCACAGGCATATAGCTGATATCGGAGCCTCCCTGCGGTCGCTTACCTCCGAGGACAAAATTCTACTCGCAACGAAAAGTTGGGACTAAAAGGCAATTTTTCAAGGTGGCCTAAAATCTTACCTGACAATCCAACCTGGTCTCACCCTGATATAATTTTGTGGAATCTCAACCTGGCTTTTCTGCCGAGTGGTTGAGATTACCATCCCACACCTCAGACTTTCTTGAACCCACTTCAAGTTAAGAGGTCTGGTTGCAAGATACAGTAGAAAGGTAAAACTGGAGAAAATATGTTAGAATGCCATCTTAACTGTGGCTATATTAATAGCTATTAGTGCAATCCGGAAAACATCGCGCAACTGATTCCAAAAATCAACACTCATGACATTTTGTAGACTTTCGTCATTAATCAATGGTCAATAGCCTTTGAAAAGAAACGGGGATGCATCAGGTTTTCTACCGAAAGAATTTCATCCAGCCTTTCCTCTGCTATCAGTTCTTTTTCCAGCACTAGTTCACGAACGCTTTTTCCCTCTTCAAGGGCCTGTTTAGCGATTTCCGCAGCTGCTTCATACCCAATGACTGGATTAAGGGCTGTGACAATGCTGCTACTACCCAGGACAAGTTTTCGACAGCGATCCTCGTTTGCCGTGATTCCTTTGATACAGCGTTCTCGAAGAACTCTGCAGCCACGTTTGAGCATCTCCAACATGGAGAACAGATCAAAAGCCATAACAGGCTCCATAACGTTAAGCTGAAGCTGTCCGGCCTCTGCGGCCAGAGTTACCGTCAGATCCATCCCAATGACCTGAAAGGCAATCTGATTGACTACTTCCGGAATGACCGGATTAACCTTGCCAGGCATGATAGATGAGCCAGGCTGCATACGGGGCAGATTGATTTCATTCAAACCGCCGTACGGGCCGGATGACAGGAGCCGCAGGTCATTGCATATTTTGGAGAGTTTTACGGCAAGGCGCCGTAAAACACCTGACAGCTGTACATATGCCCCGGTATCCCAGGTAGCCTCAATGAGGTCTGTGCTTGATACCAGGGGAAATCCTGTGAGTTTGCTCAGGTGGTCAACTGCTTTTTCCCGGTAACCGGGTGGGGCATTTATGCCGGAACCAATTGCTGTCGCTCCAATGTTAATCTCATAGAACAGTGATTTTACAGTTTCAAGACGTTC
>JBDLID010000090.1:0-12694 GCA_039715055.1 Thermodesulfobacteriota bacterium
CCCGATTAACTCGGCCTTTTTTATTGGTTAAACAAGACCAAATCCCCGACCTCCCTCACATCTGGCATCATACTCCAACCTATTGATATAACTTGAATGTCATGTTGATGTCGGGTTGTTTTATGCACGATATCACCCGATGTCGTCTTCTTTCTTCTCATCCTCCGACTTATCATGGAATCAAAGGGTAGGAACAACTACCGACTAACTTGAACGGTCACAGAGACCAAAACTTTCCATGGAGGAACAGATGAAACGATTTACCACCATCCTTGCCGCCACCCTTTTCAGCTTGACTATTATTTCAGTCGGCTATGCCGCAACCCTTAAATGTAGTGTAACCAAGGTTGATGACAATGTCGTCACCCTGGAATGCACTAAAGGTGCAGACAAGCTCAAGCCCGGTATGGAAGTCAAGGTGAAGACAGTATCCAGCTCCGCTGCCATTGAAGGCTGCTGATCAGGTTCCAAAAAAAAGGCTTACAGGGAGGCTGATCCCTGTAAGCCAAAATTCACATATCTTAAAGCATGGAGGCCCCATGAAACCAAGAACCCTCATCCCGATCCTTTCGATTTTACTTTTCGTCTTTATCTTTCAAACACAAACAGCTGCAGCTGGTCGGCGGCACGGTCACTCACTGCTAGATGTGAGTATTGTCTCCCATCGCCGAGGACAACTGCACGAATACCAGGTTAATAATGGCAGGAATAGAAAGCAAAAAAGCTATGTGGCAGCAAAACGAAACGAACCTTTTTCAATCCAACTGACAAACAGATCCAGCAAACCATTAGGAGCAATGGTCAGGGTCGACCGGCAAAATGTAAAGACCGGGCACAGAAAGAACCTGCCGTTACGAAAAAAGCTCTACGTCGTCCCTCCACACCAATCTATTATGATTGACGGCTGGAACCGCGGACCGCGGGCAGGAAGACCGTTTCGTTTTTCATCAACTGATGAATATGGACGACCAAGTGGTAAAATAGCGGTTGCAGTATACAAAAACAGAAAAAGACAGGAGTACTACCAGGAAAACAGTTATTACTTCACTCCTACCCGGTATGGACAGCAGCGTTTATCAGACCACAGGGGGCGACACGGCTCCAATCGGGGCGGATACCGATTTAATCCGACAGACAAGCCGGTAGTAAAACAAGTCATCAGGTATGAAAACAGGCGGACGCTCTGCAGAAACGACATCATTGCCTGCTCACCGCGGACTAGACGACCGGCATATAACAAGCCACGTCACCAGTCACCACGTTACGAGCAGCGTCACCAACCTCGTTATGAGCAGCGTTACGAGCCACCCAGAGTAACCCCTTCGATTCCGCTGCCAATTCCGGTTCCTCTGCCCTTTCCGCCATTTTTCAACGGCTTCTAACGGTGAGACGGGGCCTTCCTGAGGAAGGGGGAGGTAGTTTACTCCCCCTCCTCATCAATTCTCTGCAGCCCTTCCATCATCATTCCCATAAAACCACCAATTGGATCTCGACTTTTCACCTCGTTGGGAAGTCCCTTGGCAAAACTGAAGTGGCCCTTTTTTACACTGAGAAGGGCAAAAACAGCCTCATTATCACGATGGTCGAGGTATCGGGCGTGAACAATCTCCCCATCCACAAAAAAGACCATGGCCTTCCCCGTATCAAGATTCAGCTCAATGGTGCCGGATTTCTGGCTGGAATTAATCAATTGAAAAAGATCCACCGGAGCAACTTCTTCAAGTTCACCGGTCATTCCCGAAGCGATATTACCAGATTTAAGAGTCATCTTTTGAGCACGATCCACCAGCATCCTCAACAGGAACAACTGTAATAACGGATATTTTCTCAGCACATGCTTGAAGTTCTTCATGCTGAGTAATGCCACCTGAGTGGGCGAGATAGTATAAATAGAGCTGGAAACGGGCTCACCGGAAAGCAGGCTCATCTCTCCAAAAACCTCGCCGACACCGATCTCAGCAATTCTGGAACCATCGCTGGCCATTACAGCCACCTTGCCCTGCAGAACAATGTACAGGTGAGTACCAGGATCACCCTTCTTGATAATTACTTTATCGATGGGAAATGACTTCAGATCGAGCAGGACGGTCAAATCGGAGAGGGCGTCGTCGTCGAGGGCCTCAAACATATCAAGCCCGCGCAGTACTCCAAAAAATTTATTGAGATGTTGTCTTTTACGCCTCTCCTCTGCCTCGGTGAGCAGCTTCATCTGCAGGGTGGCGTACTCTTTTTCCTTTTTGAATTCAAAACGAATCAGCCCGGCATCACAACCGCCGCAGTCAAATCTGGACTTTTGTCCACCGAACTTGGAATAACCGGCAAAATTCTCTTTAGAGGTTGTTATTTGGGAAATTGCTTCAGATAAAAACAGGCAGACCGGCTTATAACCCGTTACGGTGAGAGAAAGCTGTTCGACCTTCAGCTCATCTCCGGGATTGTAGATTGGGCATGCCCGTTCATCAGTAACGAGGAAAATGGCATTACGAAATTTTTTCTTCTGTATTTTCACACCACACTCCGCTCCTCACACCGAGCCGATTCAACACTACATTTTTGATGATAACCCAAAGAGTTAACTACTAATTCATACAAGAATACGGTTTTCTCTGCAAGGGGTCAAGTCAAAGCAAACATAGCCTGTAAGCTGAAAAAATAAAAAACTGGCACGCCCGACAGGATTCGAACCTGTGACCCTCGGCTTAGAAGGCCGATGCTCTATCCGGCTGAGCTACGGGCGCGTGGGGACTGATACAGTGCTGAGTCAAATCAAAACATGATTACGCTTCAGCATGATTTTCAGGCAACTCTTTTTAACAGACCTTCCTTCTAATTTCTAGCTCAATTTTTGCACGGTTGCCACACCTTTTGGCCTCATGCCTAGCTTTGACGCACTGTAGCTCAACATTTATAAAATATTACTGTTGCTGAATCAAAATCACGCCCGCACATGGCACATTGTGGCACTCGTGTTTATTGTTACAGAATATCCATGCCGGCAGAGAGCTGTTGCTGAGCCACTGGCATATAATCATCATAAATCCTCATATCTTAGGTGATTCTCATGAATATAAAAAAACCTAAATTCAGGTCGATCAGTTTTTTACTGTTCCTATTGACAGCAGGAACGTTGATATCAATCCTTCCCTTAACGGTCCTTGGCGACAGTTCTCAATCCCAGTCTGAAGCAGCAATACTGCTCCAGGGTCGTGTCGCAAAGATTATTCCTGAAAAAAATCTGGTTGCGGTGAAACCCAACAAAGGTAAACGGGTCGAAGTGATGATCAACTGGAATACTGAATTTATAGGGTTTACAAAACTTGAAGAACTCAAAAGGGAACAGAAAATCAAGATCTGGTACCTGAGCATAAAAGAGACCAAAACTGCAGTTAAGATTGAAAAATTGCTTACTTTGGGTTGCTGAAAAAGGAGACCACACCATGTTCAACAGAACCGCAAAAATTACCCTCGCGGGCCTTCTTTTTGCTTGTTGGCCCACATTTTTATTTGGAGGAGAGACTAACCCCCGCGCCCTCCAGGATATTTCGACTGTTAAGGTGTATTTTGACGTCAATGTCGGAGAGGCCAATAAACTGATAACACGCCTCAAACTGATCAATGACACCCATTCACAGCTGGTGTCCTCAGGGGTACAGCCCGAACTGGTCGTCGGCTTTCGCGGCAAGGCCACCCGATTTGTGACCCGGGGTGATGATTATGTCTTTACAGAGGATACGACAGCCAAACAGAAGGTGCATGGCTGGGTACAACAATTTAAAAACAGTGGAATATCAATGGAGCAATGCCTGATCGCAGCAGGCTTTCAGGAAGTTGACTCCAAAGATTTCTTGCCGGAAATCAATCTCGTTGACAATGGATATGTCTCAATGATCGGCTACCAGACAAAAGGGTATGCCCAGGTTCCAATGGATTAACACAACCGGGCTGAATCAGAGACAGTTTTATCACCATGGACTCCAGGCCATCTTGAAAAATCAGGTTTCTTCCAGGGTGGTCTGGAGTAAATTCTCTATCTTGCTGATCGGCTTCCAGACCGGACCGGTTGCGGTATCAATAATCTGAACCCCCAGGCTGAGAAGCTCGTCCCGGACATTATCGGCTGCCTGGTAATCTTTTGCCTGCCTGGCCTCTTCCCGACGATTGATCAGGTCGTTGACTTCAGGGGCCAGGGGGCAGCCCTTAAGACGGAAGATCTGGACAATCTGATTTATTTTATAGAAGGAATCAAGAATGTACTTCTTCTGGTCACCGTCAAGATTGTTGACATGGAGGATGGGGTTGGTTTTTTTGATGAATTTATAAATCGCAGCCATCGCCCGGGAGACATTGAGATCGTCATCCATGGCCGTAAAAAACTCCTCCTCCATCACCGAAACATAAGCCGCCACTTCGGGGTGAGGCTTGCCCGGAGGAAGACAAAGCAGTTTACAGGTGAACTCGTCGATCCGCTTCAGAGCAGTTTTTACGGTCTGCAGACGTTTGAACGAAAAGTTGATCGGCTTTCGGTAATGCACCGAGAGCAGCATGAAGCGGACCTCTCTGGAGCTGAAGCCGCGCAGCATGACATCTTTTAATGTCACCCCGTTGCCGGCTTCATTGGACATCTTCTTTCCGTCGACCAGGAGCAGTTCAGAGTGGAGCCAATATTTGGCAAGGGGCTTGTCGGTCAGGGCCTCGGCGATGGCTATTTCATTCTCATGGTGGGGGAAGATCAGGTCGCGACTGGAGGTGTGGATGTCCATGGTTTCCCCGAGCAGTCCGGTAGCCATGGCAGAGCATTCGATATGCCAGCCGGGACGGATATTGCCCCAGTCGGTCTCGTAAAAGATACCTTTCTTTAACTCTGCCAGGGTGGATCGTTTCAGCAGGGTAAAATCTCTGGGATTATCTTTCTCATAGTTGTCGAGATCAACGGTCTTGCCCAGTTGAATTTTGCTCAGATCGACACCGGACAGCCTTCCGTATTTCTTGAATTTCGAAATATCGAAATAGATGGAGCCATTCTTCTCATAGGCGTAGCCCTTATGAATCAGCTCATGGGCGATTTCGATCATTTCGGCGACATACTCTGTAGCACGGGGATAACCGCTGGCCTCCTTCACCTCAAGAGATCTGAGATCATCCATAAAGGAATCGATGTACCTGCTGGTGAATTCCGTTAACGACTGTCCCGCCTTGTCCGCACCCTCGATGGTATTGTCATCGAGATCCGTAAAGTTCATGTACGAATTGACCTTATAACCCTTGCACTCCAGGTAACGGTTGATCAGATCGGAGACAATAAAACGCCGACAAAGAGAGAGGTTGGCCGGTTCAGAGGCCGTAGGTCCACAGGTATAAAAGGTCACCTGACCGTCATTGATCGGCTGAAACTCTTCCTTTTTCTTGGAAAGGGTATTGTAAAAGCGAAGTTGCGGCTTCTTCTCAGCCGGCTTTTTCTTACGGGTAAAAAGGGGTGTGGACAGGTAGCGCTCACCACCGTCGGGCAGGATAACCACCACATTACCGCTCTTAAGAGTTGCGGCCAGTTCAAGGGCGGCAAACATGGCCGCTCCACTGCTCATGCCAACCAGCAGCCCTTCCTTTCTTGCCAGGAGGCGTGCCGTACGAAAGGCATCGTCGTCATTGATATTGACAATCTGATTAGGCACATGTTTATCAAAAATACCAGGCTTATACGACTCCTTCATATTCTTGAGGCCCTGGATTTTATGGCCACGATGGGGTTCAACGGCAACGATCTCCACCTCCGGATGCTTCTCATGAAACCAGGAACTGAGTCCCATGACAGTACCTGAAGTCCCCAGAGTGGCAACGATGTGAGTCACCTTTCCTTCCGACTGCTGCCATATTTCAGGGGCGGTATGATT
This sequence comes from Thermodesulfobacteriota bacterium, assembly GCA_039715055.1. GTDB lineage: Bacteria > Desulfobacterota > Desulfobulbia > Desulfobulbales > Desulfocapsaceae > JBDLID01. The sequence continues at coordinate 5,889 of JBDLID010000090.1, forward strand.
ATAATGGGCCAGCCAGTTAGCGTCGTTATTGAACTGATCGGTGAGAAAATACGTTTCCGGATGTTCACGGGCAAGAGCATAGGCCTTTTCAATGGCCCCGTCTGTGGACCTGGCCGCCGGCGTCAAAAGGATCTCGGCGCCGTAGGCCTGCATGATCTGACGGCGCTCAAGAGAAGCGGATTCGGGCATGACCAGAAGACAGCGGTATCCTTTGGCTGCACAGACCATGGCCAGACCGATACCGGTATTTCCACTGGTGGCCTCCAGAACAATCTTGTCAGCGGTTAATTCACCGCTTTGCTCACCTTCTTCGATCAGGGAAAGCGAAATACGTTCCTTGACAGATCCGCCGGGATTGGCAGCCTCCAGCTTCCCGCTCACTATCACCTGATTTCCCTGGGTCAGCCGGTTAATGCGGATCAACGGTGTCTGGCCAATGGCTTCTAAAACCGAATTATATATCATCTGTTGAGTTCTCTATGGAAAATAATCCTGTTGGGACAACCAGAATAACTCCGCTCGCCGGGACCGGTCAAGATAATTTTAAGGGTTTATTTTTGGGGCTGATTTTATCATTGCCCCGTAAAACCCGTAAAATCGCTGGCTTCATTTGCAGTTTATGCGGCTCAGTGAGACTTCCCACCTGCAGTCTGCTATTACTCCACACCAAAGCGTGAAAAACAACGCGTTTAGCGCCTGGCGGTTTACTCATGACGCTGACAGGCGTGACTCAGGTACCACAGCCGCATCAGGGCCTCTCGTATTTCCTCATCTTCAATTCCCTCCAGCTGCCGGGCAAAGGCCTGTCGCTTATTGTCTGGAGGTGACTGAAACGAAACGCCTGCTTTCTTTTCAGGTTCACGGCTGTCTTTTTCAACCGCCAGAACGAAACGGATATCGGCAAAAGCTGTGCCCTTAACGGCCCGGTTGCACCGCTCCAGCAGAAACTGCTTCTGATACTGCAGCTGTTGGAGCCACGAAGAATTTTCCACCTCGACCCAGAGGACCTTTTTGATAATCTTGACCGGCATTGCATGGGATGCAGTAGGCTGGTCGGCTATCTCAGGCCATCGTAGAAAAACAGAGTGGAGCTCCAGCTGCTCCTGCCAGCCCCTCTCCTTCATATAGCCCGTCAAAAACTGGGGCAATGAATCAAAATCCTTTTTTTTCATTGGGCCGGTATTAATTTTTTAAAACCTTCTCAGCAAAACAACACCGTTCAGTTTACTGCACCGATTCGTTTACAGCAAGGAGGTAATAGGATGATCGACACAAGGCAAATGCACTTTAACAGTCTACAATTACTAACAATACGGAGAACAGCGCTGCCCATCGTTACCATCTGTTGTATTGCAAAATCAACCCCAAGACCCTGCGGTTCAGTCTCCAATGTGCTGTTCGGTAAATACAGCCATCATCTCATGGATCGCATGGGGCGGCCGGGCATCGAAGTAGTGATCAACAACGGCATGACCGATTTCATGAGCAAGCAGCTGCAGTCGTGTATCCCGAACGGAAATATATACGGTTTTCAAGGAAAAGGAATAGTAGGCACAATAATCAACATCTTTTCCGTATTGTTTTCTGTAAAATGCTGCCACACCTTTTTTATTCGGCAGCAGCATGATCTTGAGTTGCATGTCGTCGGCAGGGAACATGTTGAGGATCACCTGCACCCTGTCAATGATCAGGTTTGTTTTTGCCGTGACCTCATCTTCCACCGAGACAATCTTCTTTGTCTTAATCACCCTTTTCATGTTCTTACTCAGTCGCAACTTCCTGTTGAACTCAAGCAGCAATTCCCTCCGCTCATAGACCAGTTCACCATAGCGGGACTGCAGTGCCATGACTGATGCGGGATAAGCGAGAACCAGTCCGACAAAGACAATCAACATCAACAGACCTCTGCAATAACAGTTGATCACCCATTTTCTACCATGTCGCAGTTTGCTCATCCGACTCTTCCGCCCTTTTGGCAAACTCCGCTACAACGGTTCTTTTTTTTCCGCATCCACCAGGGTGAACGAGGTGCTCAGGGCATGAATTTCACTATTTTTCTTTTTGATGACTTCATGAACATTACCAAAGTCCTCCATATTGGCTCCGCTCCCGTGCAGTTGTTCACAGAGGATGAGCAGGTCATCAATGGATCTTGATTCTTCTCTGATTTGACCGATGGTCTGTGATAGATCGGCATTAAAGGTATTAATAAGAGCAGCCAACTCTTTACCTTCATCACTGCTGCGCAGGTGAATGGTCTCATCAAGACGTCCATTGATCATACTCTTCAAAGCCTTTTCAAAACGAAATATCGGCCCGGCCACCCGATGGGTAATGAACATGGTGGCAAGCACCAGCAGACTGCCGCCGATGATCATAAAAACCCAATGAGCCGCGACGGTCTGTTTGATGAGCATCAGGGGAGTCCGCCCCAGTTGAAGATCATTGTCGGTATAGGAAATCGTCATTGTATCAGCGGACAAAAAGGCCAGAATCAAAGAAAAGACAACGCAGCCAATGATCACAAAGACAAAGTAGCCTAGAATCATACGGCCCTGAAGATCCTTTTTGATAAAATAGTTTTTCCTTTTAAAGATCTTGCTCATCGTTTTTCGCCCTCTTCGTAAATAATGATCGAGGCATTGGTACTCAGCTCCTGGATCCAGCCCGAGATCATCTGCTCCTTTTGATCTTCCGCAAGAAGAAGCTGCACAGACTCTCTTGACGGCAGAGTAGAGCTGCTGCCGTCAAGCTCTTCAATCCGCTCCAGTCGAATTTTATCCATGCTGTTTCCGGTGTCCTGCCACTGAACAATCTGGCCGGGCTCCTTATCAAACAGGAGAATGGCAAGTGGGGTCGGCAGCTCATCAAACAGAATTTCCTGGCTGGACTCACTGTCAACATCCTTTTGATTCCCATTGATGACGGTAAAGACAAATTGCTTGCCATAGCGGGACAGATATCGATCAATCCGGGCCGGGTCCACTTTCACCGTCAGCGACTCATACTGTCGATCGGTAAGAATTTTAACCAGAGACTGTTCATAATAATTTTTCAACGCCTGGCGAAAACTCTCCTCGGTGTCAATTCCCTGCCGCTGGGCTTCCTGAATGAGAAGTTCCCGGTTGATTAGTGGCCGGTAACGATCCACATCATTGTCGTTATCATTGAGGAGGAGGTGTTTTTCTTCAAGATCTTCCCTTGAAAAATGGTGGTCGTTTACTGTCAAAACAACATCATCTGTCACACTACTGTCTTCCGCAGTAAACAGAAAAACAGTGAGCAGTGTCACCCCAATTGCAAACAGCAGTATCGTAATCAAATATTTCATACTTTTCAGACCAACAAAAAAAGGTAAACAACCATATGAACAAGACCTGGTCAGCCTCAATGAACAATGTGACCCGCAGAATCGATATTGAAAACCTGCACTGATCAAATTAATTATGAACCCGGATCAATGAAATAACAAGTGTTAGTCCGTATTGTTATCATATTACACCTGACAGAAGTGCAACAGGTACGGTTTGAAAAAGGCAGGAGAGGAGTGTGAGCAGGGACTGAGCCGACGACAACCACTAATGACAGCAGGGGCGGGAGATTGGCTCTCCCTCCCCTGCTGTCCCAGGCTCTGTTGAATAGATGATGGCAGGCTGATGCTTTTTTGCTTTGAATTGCGGATTGGTCTTTTCAGGACTGTTGTTTTCCGGCATGCACAAAAGGCTTGATTCTGGCCAGTTTCTTCTCGCCGATGCCCTTAACCTCGATCAACTGCTCAATGTTACTGAAGCTGCCGTTTTCGGTGCGATAGTTGATAATCTGCTCTGCTGTTTTCGGCCCGATACCCGGCAAAGTTGTCAACAGATCAGCGGAAGCAAAATTGATATCGACCATTTCAACCTGCTCATCAACCTGTTGAATCTGTTTCGCTACCCCGGGTTGGGCCATGCTGATTGAAGCACCGAACATGGAACAGAGAAGGAAAAGGGAGGTAAGAATGGCCAGTGTAGTGTTTTTTTTCATTTGTCGTCTCCTTGTTTTCTAGATGAGATTAAACTTTCAACAGCACCCTGAAACAGATGAATCCGCCAAAATCTCTGAAGGTGCAGCCACCGGACTATGAACTCTTTTCCGACAGAACAATCACCGTTCAGCTGCAAACTTGACGAAACCATCACTTAAGCATCTACGAACAAGTCTACGATCGTGATCCTACTTTTTTCCGACATTGGAGCTGGCCAGGTAAAAAAACACCATTTTTTTTATGGACAGCTCCTCAAAGCCCCACAAAATAATACAGTAATAGTATAATATAATTATATTTTTTCAAGAACACTGCCTGATCAACAGAAAACGGTATTTTTTTGAAAACCGAACGTTAACTCAAGATTGCCGTCCTCAGACAGCATGAAAGGAACTACTTTTTATGGATTTGTCTGGAGGTAGGTCTGATAGGTCTGCTCTATCCCCTGTTCCAGGGTAAGAGATGGCTGCCAGCCAAGACTTGAGAGCCGCGAGGTGTCCAGCAGTTTTTGAGGGGTTCCATCGGGTTTGTCTGAGTCGTACACGGTTTCCCCGGTAAAACCGATAACGTCACAGACCATACGGGCCACTTCGGAAATGGTGTGGTCGCTGCCGAGGCCGACATTGACAAAGGAAGGGTTGGAAAGAGCTGACGGCAGTGCCGGGTCCGGGGTGAAACAATCCTGGTCCAGCCCCATGACATGGACACAGGCCCTGGCCATGTCATCCACATGGAGGAACTCCCTCCGGGCCGTACCGGTTCCCCAGAGCATTACAGCCGGATTAACATTTTCAAGCAGCCGGGACGAATCGGCTGACAAGCCGATGGCCTCTTTGATGTCAGCGGGTATTGTGCCGTAATGTGACTCATCTTTTTGGATACCGCCGAGGTCACTCCCCATGGCCAGTTTCGCCAGATGATATTTACGAATCATTGCCGGCAGGACATGGGAATTTTCAAGATGGTAGTTGTCTCCCGGTCCATACAGGTTGGTTGGCATCACGGACCGGTAAGCGGTATGGTACTGACGGTTGTAGGACTCGCACATCTTGATTCCGGCAATTTTGGCCACTGCATAGGGTTCATTGGTCGGCTCAAGCTCACCACTGAGAAGATGCTCCTCCTTCATGGGCTGGGGTGCGAACTTGGGATAGATGCAGGAGCTGCCGAGAAAGAGAAGGTTGGTGACTCCTGCCCTCCAGGCCTCGTGAATCACATTGGTCTGGATCATCAGGTTTGTGTAAATGAAATCGGCCGGGTAACTGTTGTTGGCATGGATACCGCCGACCCTTGCCGCGGCAAGAATCACATAGTCGATCTGTTCACGGCTGAAAAAATCCCTTACCGCAGACTGGCTGACGAGGTCCAGCTCAGCATGACGCCGGGTAACAATTCGCAAGAATCCTATATCGGTCAGCTCCCGTATAATGGCAGAGCCCACCATGCCGCGATGGCCGGCAACAAATATTCTGGATTCCGGGGATAATTGTGGAGAGCTCATTTAACTGTTTAGAGAAGTTTCATTTTCAGCGGATGATGACCCCGCGTTCCCGGAGCTCAGTGATGATTTCATTAACACAGTCCCGCAGCGGCCTGACCCCGGTATCAATGACAATATCAGGATTGCGCGGCTCTTCATAGGGCGACGAGATTCCGGTATAGTTTTCGATCTCCCCGGCCCTCGCCTTCTTATATAGTCCCTTCACATCGCGCTGTTCACAGATCTCCAGGGGACAGTTGCAGTAGACCTCGATAACATTATCAACACCGATGATCTCCTTGACCATCTCCCGGTCACTTCGCAGTGGTGAGATAAATGCGGTGAGCGACAGCACGCCGGCGTCAAGAAACAGTTTGACCATTTCAGAAATCCGCCTCAGGTTTTCCCTGCGATCCTCAGGGCTGAATGACAGATCACCGCACAACCCGTGACGGACATTATCACCGTCAAAGACGTAAGTTCGACAGCCCATAAGATGAAGGCGCTCTTCCACGGCGTGGGCCAGGGTGGATTTTCCTGAACCGGAGAGACCGGTAAACCAGAGGTTGGTGCTCATGTGGCCGTTGAGGGTCTCACGGCGCGGGCGGCTTACTGCGGTACGCTGGCGGACGACATCGGGTGATTTTCTGGAGGTATCAATCATAGCAGTTTAATATAAAATGAACTTTGACAGGTCGTAACGTTGAAGAATTGGACCTGAAATCAGATTGTTTTGCAATATCTTTTGGTTCAGAGCTGCCCACACTACCTGGGATGAGCATCGGTCAGCACTCTCTGTTTAATTTGACAAGGAGCTTCTTCCGGCGTATTCTTTACGCTTCAGACTTCCTACAATTTTAATTCCGTATTCAATAATCCATGCATATTCTTATCTGCGGCGGAGCCGGTTATATCGGTTCCCATATGGCAAAGATGCTGGCCGGCTACGGTCATACGGTCACAGTGTTTGACAACCTCTCCACCGGCCACCGGCAGGCAGTGAGGTGGGGAAACCTGGTTAAAAAGGACCTGCTGCAGCCTGATGCCCTGGACAGCCTGTTTTCAGCAAACAGATTTGATGCGGTGATGCACTTTTCAGCCAAATCACTGGTCGGAGAATCCATGACCGACCCCGGCCTCTACTATCGCAACAATGTCACCGGGACCATAAACCTGCTGGAGGCAATGGTCAAGCATGGTGTGAACCGCTTTATCTTTTCCTCATCAGCTGCCACCTTTGGCAATCCCCAAGCGGAAAAAATCGATGAAACCCATCCCCAGAATCCGATCAACCCCTACGGC
>JBDLID010000091.1:0-12574 GCA_039715055.1 Thermodesulfobacteriota bacterium
AAGCTGCAGAAATATGCCTCTCAGAGTGCAGGCAGGATTGGGGAATATAGTCAGAGGAACCAGGTGATCAATTCAACAGCCAGCAACAACCAGGGACTGTCCCCTGAGGGTGCAAAGGTCATGAATATGCTCACCTCCTCCATGGCTAATCTGCAGAAGCAGGGCGCACGTAAGGTCTATAACGGCGAGGCCACCGACCCTCAGCTTTTTGCCGTGATCAACGAACAGCTTCTCGTCGGCTATCAGACCGGTCACAACGACCGTAACCACAACGACTGCATGGCGTGGTACTGCAAGGCACTGGCCTCCTCCGGAGATGCCCGCTACAGGGCAACCCTGGAAACTGTTGCCGGAAGTCGGCAGACCTCCGACACTGTCAAGCGCTGGGCACAAAAGAGCCTGCAGACCATGCAGTAGCGGCCACGGCTCCTGTGAGCTGAAAAAATGGTCGGCAAACAGCTGAAAATTGTTTATATGTTCGAAATATTTTGAAAGGCTTCAGGGTGAAGCCCTTAGCTCAAATGAAACCAACCGGGTGAAAGTAATGAGTGATCACGGAGACCATGCTCCTCTTGACGAGGACCACACCATCTGCATTAAGGTGGGATATTTTTTTATAGCCGTCATTATCAGCCTCTTTATCATCGGAGCGATTAATTAGCAGGCTCAGCACAGGGGCCATACCGCCCCGGACAGATGGGGAAGCAGGGTTTTCCGACCTTGATCCCAGCACGGTTATCACCCTGGCCGAGACCTACCTGCAGCGCCCCTTCACCAACCTCTGCCGTCCATTGAACAGCTACATAAACCGTGTTTATGAGCTGCAGCAGGAGGACGGCCGGGAGGTGATCATCAAGTTTTACTGCCCCGGGCGATGGTCCGAGGCGGCGATCATGGATGAGCATCATTACCTTCTGGAGCTCCAGGAGGTAGAGGTGCCGGTGGTGGTGCCGATGAATCTCAAAGACGACACCAGCCTGGGCAATTACAAAGGCATCAGTTTTGGTGTCTTTCCAAAGCGTGGCGGCAGGAGCTTTGATGAATTCAATGAAGCCCAGTGGGGTGAGCTGGGCCGTCTGCTCGGCCGGGCCCACCTGGTGGGAAGCAGCCGCCCGGCATCTTCCCGGATCACCGTCCATCCACTGCAGTCGAGCCGTCAACAGGTCGACTTTCTCCTGGAATCCAATCTTATCAACGATGACCTCAGGCCTCGCTTTCAACAGTTGACCGAGCAGCTCATCGAACAGATTTCACCCCATTTTCAAAATACGGAATCCATCCGTATTCACGGCGACTGCCACTTTTCAAACATCATTCACCGGCCGGATGAGTCTTTCTATCTGATCGATTTTGACGACATGGCCATGGGCCCGCCGGTACAGGATTTATGGATGCTTCTTCCGGCCCTGCCCGAGGATTCACTTAATGAAATCGACCTCTTTCTCGAGGGCTATGAGGTTTTTCGTCCCTTTGACCGGCGATCGCTTGACCTTATCGAGCCATTGCGCGCCATGCGTTTTATCCACTATATCGCCTGGTGCGGTCACCAGGCCGTGGGGAAGAGCGAGATTCCCGTGGTCAGGGATTTTGGAAGCCGTCACTACTGGCAGACCGAGATGGACGATCTGGAGGATCAGCTGGTACGCATTGGTGAACAGCCGAGCATGGTTGATTTTTTTTGATAGCAGGACTACTACAATTATTAGAATGTTTATTCTTGAAGAAAGACAGCTGGACAGCCGATAAGAAGAACAAGGTTGATTTGCAGCACGGAGGGTAAAGAGATGAGCAAGCAGGAAGCGATTCGAATATTGATGTTAAGCCCGTTCTACTTCAAGCTGGCACCGGCTGACCGTCAAAAACTGGTTGTCGAGTACTGTGAACTGGTCGACGATGTGAAGGAGCGCAGGCAGAGCGGGAGTCCTGACGGTTCCGGAAAGGGTATCTTGAAAAATTAGCATTTCGGAGTCTCGCAGGCTCGCTTACCTCGTTCAAAATCAAGGCTCCATCCCTCAACCGCCGTTATCCCCCCCCCAAAGCGGATCGCAGCCGAAGCGGTCCATCCACCAATCTTCCGGATCCATATTTTCCGCATCGTCAGGAACAAGTGGAACACGATACTGCGCACAGTACCGCATGAGCAGGTCATAGGCCTTGGTCAGCTTCTGCATGGCCACGTCATTTTTTTTCTTTTTCTCCCCATCGTCTCCCGCCAGGTCGGGGTGGCACTGTTTGCAGAGTTTGCGAAAGGCCCTCTTCATCTCACCCGGAGTGGCCTTGTCGCCGAGATGGAGCAGTTCCTTGGCCTCGAAGATGGCCTGCCATTCAGCCTTGGTCACGGTTTTTCCCCTTTTTCCAGCTTTTTTCCTCTCCCCTGATGAGCCTCATGATATTGGATCGGTGTTGAAACCAGATGAGGGCGGCAATGACAACGGTCACCGCAAGAATACGTGGTTCGCCATTTAAAAGAGCAATCCAGAGCGGTATCAGTCCCGAGGCGGCAAGAGACCCCACCGAGACGAAACCGGACAGCGCAACAGAGGCGATAAAGACAACCAGGCTGATGAGGATGGCCAGCGGTTTCAGAAAGAGAAAGACACCCAGGGCTGTGGCCACTCCTTTACCGCCTTTAAAGCGGAGGTAAACGGGAAACATGTGACCGATAACGGCGGCAAGACCGCACAGGGCGGCGAGGAAGAGTCTGTTGTCGTCGTGTGACAGGGTGAGGGCAGCAATGCAGGTGGGGGCAAAGCCCTTGATGAGGTCAAGCAGCAGAGTGATGACACCGAGTTTTTTACCAAGGAGGCGGCTGACGTTGGTGGCGCCGATATTGCCGGAGCCGCTGCTGCGGACATCAACACCGGACAAGCGGCCGACAAGGAGGCCGAAGGGGATCGCACCGACAAGGTAACTGACTGTGAGGTAGAGTGGGATCATAAAGAAAGAACAGGTGACGGTTAAAAACTTTCTTGAACGGGGTTTACACTACCGCACTTCTCATCCAACTCACAAGGAGAAAGTGAAGGGGAATGGTGTCCCTTTTGCCTTTTTCAGGGTAAGCCTTATGGTATTGTCATTGGAAGGGATTCGCTCCTGTGGTAAACTGGTTTCCGGTTGAGGGAGCTTTCCGACGGTGATAACGGGCCCGCACAGAAGGGTAGTAGTCGAGAGGTGTCACAGTAAGTTTTTTCAGATGACCTTTAAAGAGCAACAACACTATAACGATATGGCAATACGAAATATTTTGAAATTTCCAGACCCGGTTCTCCGGGTCAAGGGGAAGGTGGTGACAACTTTTGATGAACAGCTCCAGGAGTTGATCAGCGACATGGCTGAAACCATGTATGAGGCGCCGGGCATCGGCCTGGCCGCTCCCCAGATCGGAGAGTCGCTGCGGCTGATTGTGGTGGATGTCTCAAAAGACGAGGAAAATCAAGAATTTATGGCTATGCTCAACCCTGAAATCGTGGACCACGAAGGCGAGCAGGTCGATGAGGAGGGGTGCCTCAGTCTCATTGATCTGACGTCGAATGTGAAACGATACAGAAAGGTCACGGTGCAGTTCCAGGATCCTGCGGGCAGCAGCCAGGAACTCACAGCCGAGGATCGTTTTGCCGTTGTTCTCCAGCACGAGATCGACCACCTGAACGGCATCCTCTTTCTCGATCACCTGTCGAGTCTTAAGCGAACACTGTACAAGAAGAAGATTAAGAAGTTGCTGGCCTCTAAACGATAAAATTGTTCAGCTGTGAACCAGCTTTGAACGATCAGGTCTGCTCGGATAGAGGGGCTATACCTCGCGGCCCTGCTTGACCACACTGCGGGCTCTGCTGAACAGTTACAGTTCCCTGCTTAGGGACGCATCCAGCTTTACACTGAATAGTTACGTTTAGGTTTCAATAATCAAGGTTCTGAAGGAGAGAGACATTGAAGCGGTTTCGCATAATTTTTATGGGAACGCCCGATTTTGGAGTTCCCGCCCTGAAGGGGCTGATCGATGGGCCGGACAGCGTGGTGGCGGTGGTGACACAACCGGATCGGCCCAAGGGCAGGGGCAAGAAACTGACTCCGCCGCCGGTGAAGCTCGTCGCCGAGCAGGCGTCCATACCTGTACTGCAGCCGACCAAGATTCGAACAGAGGAGTTTGCAGATGAGCTGCGAGGCTTTGAGCCCGACCTGATCGTCGTGGCTGCCTATGGCCGTATCCTGCCCAAATCGATCCTTGAGCTGCCCCCTCTGGGCTGCATCAATATCCACGGCTCCCTGCTGCCGCGTCACCGCGGGGCAGCCCCCATCCAGTGGGCTCTTATCAGGGGAGACGACCGGGCCGGAATCACCATCATGCAGATGGATGAGGGCATGGACACCGGCGATATGCTCATGCCGGCAGGTGTCCATGTGGCTCCGGATGAGACAGCCGGTTCCCTCTTTACCAAACTCTCCGAACTCGGCGGCCGGACACTGGCTGAAGCTTTAGATCTGTTGAGAAAAGGGGAGCTGGCTCCACTGCAGCAGGATCACTCCCTGGCAACGGAGGCCCCCCCGCTGCGCAAGGAAGACGGACTCATCGACTGGTCAAAACCGGCCCGGGAGCTTCACTGCCTGATCCGCGGCCTCGACCCCTGGCCTACGGCTTACTCCTTTCTGGAGGGGCGCAGGTTTCGTTTTTTTTCCCCTGAGGTGGTGCACAAGACAACTGACAAGGAGCCCGGCACCCTGCTTCGGGCCGATCGCGAAGGGCTGCTCATTGCCACCGGGGAGCAGGCGTTGCTGGTCAGTGAGATTCAACCGGAGGGTAAGAAACGGATGACTGTGGAGGCCTGCCTCTGCGGCCGGCAAATTGCTCCGGGCAGCCGTTTCACCAGCCCTTGATGTCACGTCATCGATGAGTTGAAGGGGAACCGGGAGTGTGTCGGCTAGCCGCTTACACTGTCATTGTCGATATCCCGGTGAAATGTCTCCACCACACCGCCCCTGTTTTCAAGAACCTTCCTGAGGTGTTCCACTATGGCGACAGAGCGGTGGCGCCCTCCGGTGCAGCCCACCGCAATCCGGATCTCACTGCCGGATTCCTCGTTAAGAACAGTGAGCAGGGGGGAGACAGCGCTGATAAATCGATCCGCCTGTTGATTGTTCAGTACATAGTCGGCCACCGCCTGCTGTAGTCCGCTGTACGGTCGAAGATCTTCGTCGTAATAGGGGTTGGGCAGAAAACGGACGTCGACCAGAAAGTTGATGTCCGTTGGCGGTCCGTACTTGTAGCCGAATGAGAAAAGGGTGGCTTTTGAGTCGTTCATCCCAGTACCTCTTTTGCCGTGTATAATACTTTAATCTCTGTATCCAGTCGATTCGTCTCAATAAAATTTTTCACGCGATCCACTCCCTCTCCATCCAGGCTGTCGATAAAGATAATGATTTTTGCAATAATACCGCCGAACTGAAACACTTCTTCAATGGCGGTGAGGAGCCGGCTTCCGGAGGAGATGACATCGGCCACAAGGGCCACCCGGTCCCCATTTTTAATCCGTGACTCCAGGTATCTGGGTTCGGTGACTTCACCCTCTTTGCGCATACAGTCGCGGACGTAAAACACACCGATTTTTTTTAGAAAAGCGGCCCGGCAGATGACAGAGGTGCCGGCGTGACCGGGGCCGCCCAGGGCGCAGATATCCAGGTCCTTGATTTCCTCGTAGAGTAAAGATCCGGCAAGTTCGATTCCCTGGTGCTTGAGGGAAATTTGAAAAAAGTCGAAATAGCTGTCAACAATTTTGGCCGGTGTCCTGAAGTGACTGTTGTCCCTGTATGTCCGCTGGGCCATGAGCTGTTTCAGCTCTTCCCGTTTGTGGTCCATGCTGGTCTCCGGTTCATCAGTTTTTAACTCATTTCTGGACAGACAATAACTAACAATATCGTCCATGACGACATATTTTTATACCAGATAAGCTCAGAGAGAACAGGGTCAATATTTCCTGATCTTTTCACTGCAGTTATGGCAAACCCCGTCAGTGGCAATAGCAAGTTCTGGTTTTGTATTTTTTTCAATGTGTTGTGTATGTTTTTTGGGGAACGATATTTCTTCGTTACCAGCCTGACAGGGAGATGTATCCTGCCAGGCGGCAGCTTGCGGTCTGTTCAGGATTGAAAACGTCTTAGATTTTGCCATCTTCAGCCGTTTCCACCAGTCTCGTTTCAATCTTCCGGCAAGTGTCCCGCCCTGCTGGTGGTGATCTTAAGTGATATTGTTTTTTTGGAACCTCCTTGTTTTTCATAATCGTGAGATGATAACATATAGTATTAGCGATAACTTGTTCGTCGCTGATCAACAGTAGTCCCTCAAAAAAATAGTTTTATAGACAATGTATTATTGGAGAGAAAATTTTATTAGGAGGGAGTCATGAACAAATGGTTTAAGCGATCCAGTGCAATAGTGGCCGGAGGAGTGTTGCTTTTCGGAGGAAACGTTCTCCAGGCCGAAACCCTGCCCGAGGCGGTTGAGTTGGTACTCAAGGACAATCCTCAAATTCAGACAGCCAGTTTCAATTACCAGGCCAGGCAGCACGAAGTGAGGCAGGCCAGGTCCGATTATTGGCCCAGAGTTGATTTTTCAGCAGGTGTCGGCATCTATGAGATTCAGGAGCCTGAAATGGATCCGGACTCTTATGACCCCCAGGAAATGACCTTGAGTGCGAGATGGAATCTTTTTGCCGGGGGACAGACCATGAACGAGGTGGACCGGCAGCAGGCCAGGGTGATTTCCTCCTCCTATGATCTCCAGGCCACAGCCGACCGGCTGGCCCTGAGGACCACCAAGGTTTACCTCGACGTTCTCCGTCACGATGCCCTGCATAACCTGGCCCAGGAGAATCTTCTCACCCACCAGCGAATCTCGGATCAGATCGGTCTGAGAAGTGACTCCGGTGTGGCCAGTCAGGCCGATTCCGATCAGGTCCGCGGCAGGGTGTCGCTGGCCCAGTCCAATGTGGTTGTGACAAAAACAAACCTCATTGATGCCCACTCCAACTACCTGGCAGTGGTTGGCCATCTGCCGGAGAATCTTATGCAGATCGGAAGCCCCGGTGCCGTTCCTGCCTCCATGGAAGATGCTGTGATGGTGGCAAAAACAAATCACCCTGGCGTCAAGGCGGCAGAAGCCGATCTTGAAGCGAGACGTGAGCAGGACAGCGTGGCCAAGTCACCATTTTTTCCGGTTATCGACGTCGAGGTTGACAAGAACTGGGACGAAGATGTGGACGGCATCGAGGGTAAGCAGGAGAACCTGACCGCCATGCTGCGGCTTCGTTACAACCTGTTCCACGGATTCAGGGACAAGGCCCGCAAGAATGAGACGACCCTTCTTATCAGTGAGGCCCAGGAGATCAAGAACAACACCGTCAACCAGGTCGAAGAGTCTGTCAGATTGTCATGGATGGCCTACCAGGCTGTCATGGATCGCATGGAATACCTGCAGGCCCATGTTCGCTCAAGTACCTCCACCCTGGATGCCTATAAGAAGCAGTTTGACCTGGGAAAAAGAACCCTGCTTGATGTTCTGGATACCGAGGCAGAGGTTATCGATGCCAAGAAGGACCTGGTTAATGCCACTTATGACGGCCTTTATGCCCAGTTCAGGGTTTTAAATGGCACCGGCAGCCTGGTACCCTCCATGGGGCTTGAATGGCCCGAGGGAGTTATTGTCGAAGAGGCAGTCGAGCAAGTCGCTGAGGTGCAGGAGTAACCACCTTGCCTTTCACTCGGCTCACCACCCGAACAGGCTACCCTGAAATACCAATTTTTCAAGGTAGCCTTTAGTCTCAACTGGCGGCCCATTGATCAAAATGGGCCGCTTTTTTTTGTCTGATCTGTCGATGTTGCTTTTACCGAATGTTCAGCCATCTATTTTTCAACTCTGGCAACGGTCACCACGTCCACCTCGGCTGCCCCGGACCGAAGCAGCTGTCTGCTGCACTCAGTCACAGTGGTTCCGGTGGTAAACACATCGTCGACCAGGATAATTCGACACCCTGAGATCACGGCAGGATCTGGTACTGCAAAGGCTCCGCGAAGATTCTTACGTCGGCTTTTGCCGTTAAGAGAGGTCTGGGGAGGGGTATTGCGGACCCTCACAAGGCCTTTGGGCAGCAAGGTCTTTCCGCTGTTGGGGAAAAGCTGTCTGGCAAGCAGCAGAGACTGGTTGAGTCCCCTTTTTCTGAGACGGGTCAGGTGCAGCGGAACAGGGATGATTCGATCTCTTTGATGGTCAAGACAGATATCGATGTTGCGGATCAGTTGGCCAAGAGTGGGAAGTACCGAGGTGTCACCCCTATATTTCAGGCGATGGATAAGGTGTTTAACTGGTCCCTTGTAGAGGGCCGCGGCCCGTGCCGAATGATAGAGAGGACTATCTTTCAGGCAGACTCCGCAGGCGTGGCTGTTGCCGCTGCTGTCGGGCAGCCCCCTGCCGCAAATTGTGCACAACGGTGGTGTCAGGAGTGTAACCTGTTTGAGGCAGTCACAACAGAGGCCGTTATCTTCCCAGGGGAGCATCTCCCCGCAGTGAACACAGCAGGCTGGGAAAAGGCAGCTGCGGATTGCGGTCAACAAAAGTTTCATACTGGTCAGTCGGGTGGGAAAGAAAGCGCACTGAGCTTGAGTACCAGCCGGGGGCTGAAGCCAGCGGCTGGCACCGGTTTGCGATAACGGAAAAAAAGTGCCATTTCTCTCAATCCATGATAAAGATAGGCTTTGGTTAAAAATATGATGGAAAAAAATTTTGTATAACTAAGTGGTTGTGGAACAGTCTCAAACTATTTCCCCCGAAAAAAAAGTTGGTGTTCTTATCGGTGGCTCCGGGCTTATTGGTGGAACCCTGGCCCACTATTTCAAGACCAGGACGCCTGATACAGTTGAGCTCAGGGCGCCGAGTTCCAAAAAACTGTCCATCAGAAACGCTGAAGATATCCGTGATTACCTCAAGAGGATCAACCCGGATTTCCTTATCAACACGGCCATAGCCAATATCGACTCAGACTCTCAGCTGGCCTTTGAGGTCAACTACCTGGGAGCGCTCAATCTTGCCCGCGCAGCCACTGCTCTGAAAATTCCCTATATTCACATCAGTTCGGCGGCCACTCTGCCCAACGGCGTTGATCTCACCGAAAATGATCATCAGCCCATCACCGCCAAGCTGAACAACTACGCCAAGTCAAAACTGATGGCGGAGCAGACCCTGCGCCACATGTACCAGGAGGTCGGCCTGGATTATACCTGCATTCGACTGGCCGTAGTATACGGGGAGCATGATCATAAAATCCAGGGATTTCATCGGCTTTTTTTCTCCATCGCCGATGAGGCAATGCCGGTTCTCTTTACCAAGAAAGGGGTGAAACACTCCTATTCCAACGCCAATAAGCTGCCCTATTTTGTTCATCACGTCCTGGAAAACCGGGAGGAGTTCAGTGGTGAGACTTATCACTTTGTCGATTCTCACCCGGTTGAACTTGGTGACCTGATTCTCACCATCAAGTCGTACCTGGAACTGAAATCACCACGCGAGATCTATGTCCCGTATCCTCTGGCCAAAGGCGGCCAGAAATTTCTCACCCTTCTTCTCCGCTTCCTGTCCAAAATCGGTATCAAAGGCGGTCTGCCGGCCGAGTTGATGTTTCTTGAGAGTTTCTACAAGACCCAGACCCTGTCTTCAAGAAAACTGCAGCAGTCGAGTTTTGTTGACCCCATGCCTGAAGAGACCATCTATACCAAGCTGCCGGCACTGGTAATCTACTACCTGACTCGTTGGGGGCACCAGAATATGATCTCAACATTCAATGAAGTGATGTTTTCGCCTAACCTCATGGATGATGATTTCCGCAATAATCCGCTTGAACTCCTTGAATCCATACATGCGGATTCCTCAACCCCCTTCCATGAGCTGCAGCGTTTACGTTCCGAGTAGCTTTCCGGGGGGGGACCCATGGCTTCAATTGGCGGTGTGGCCGTCCTGCTCTTCAGTCCGTTTATTACGATAACGGCCAGGAAAAGGCTACGCCTGCAGGAATTGCCGAAGATGAGGCGAAGGGATGGTTGGCCGGCAGTGGGCGGAACCGTCTGATCGCTGTTTGCAAAATCCTGTAAACATGGCATAATGCGGCCACGCATAAATTACGAGCCGTTTTATCCTTTTTAAGGAACCGATCATCTGAATGGATTGTGTTCCTGAACGTGGGATTATGTCCGCCAAAAACGGCATAAAACTAATTTTGATCATCTCCAACAGATAGATTTCAATGAGAAAATTTCATCCCTTTGGGACACCGTTTTTCGGCCGCCATCTTCTGGCGCCGATTGTCTTGCTGACCCTCATTTTTACTCTGCTCCTCTCTTTTCAAGCCGTCGCTGCAGAGTATAAGCAGAATGTCGCCTATGTGCCGATCAAGGTGACGGCGCCGGGGGACCCTTCGGATCTCATCCGTCAGGTGGATGAACAGTTGAGCACCGTTCTGGCACGAAGCGGATTTAGCCTGATGGAGAGGCAGCAGGCAGAAGAGATGATCGATTTTCAGGGAGGCTGGCCGCCGTCTTCAGAGGATCTTGGTAAGGTTGCCCAGGCAACCGGCTATGACTATGTGGCCGTTGGAAGCCTGACCGTTATCGGACAGCAGCTGAGCCTTGACTTTAAACTCTATGACCTCCTTGACCCGGCCAACCCCCGGTTTTTTTACGGCAAAGGGGAGGGGCTCGGTAATCTGTCCGGACTGATTGACGGGGTAACCGGTGATATCACACGCTATGCCGGAAAGGATTTTCTCATTGCCTCTATCTCGCCCAAGGGCAACAAGCGGGTCGATTCCGGCTTGATTTTACGCAAGATCAATGTCAAGACAGGCGACCCCTATGACCCTGCAGCCCTGCGCAAGGATCTGAAGGAAATTTTCAACACAGGCTACTTTGATGATGTCCGTATCGAGGTTGAAGACAGCCGGGAAGGCAAGCGTGTCACCTTTAATGTGATTGAGAAAGCGGTGATTCAGTCCATTGTTTTTTCAGGCATTGATGAGCTTGAAGAAAGCGAAGTCAAGGAAGTGGTCACCATTCGTAACAACTCCACCCTGAACTTCAACAAGCTCAATCAGGCAACAGAGGCGATCAAGGCCCTTTACAAGTCAAAGGGATATTACAACACGCTGGTCACCCCCAAGGTAACGTATCCGGAAAAAGAGATGGCGTCTCTTCGTTTTGTCATCGACGAGGGCGACAAAATCTATGTGAAAAAAATTGCCTTTGTCGGCAACAAGAGTTTTTCCGACGGTGACCTCGAAGACGTGATCGAAACCAGTGAAAAGGGGATCTTTTCCTTTATCACCGAGTCGGGCCTGATGAAGACCGAGGAGCTGAAGCAGGATGCCGCACGGATCGGGGCATTCTATAACAACCACGGCTTCCTCAAGGTGAAGCTTGCCAAACCTGAGATTCGTCAGGACGGCAAGTGGCTCTATGTCACTTTCACCATTGCCGAGGGGGTGCGTTACAAGGTCGGTCGGATCAGCTTCAAGGGTGACCTGATCACCGATCAACAGACTCTCAGGGAATATCTCACCATCCGTGACGAGGAGTATCTCAACCGCAAACTTCTGCGCCAGAACCGGCTGAAGATTACCGATTACTATGCTGAACAGGGGTATGCCTTTGCAGAGGTGCGTGCCAATTTTTCCAAGTCGGATGTGGCGGATCGCGTGGATATCACGATTGATATCCGCAAGGGAGAGCTGGTCTATATCAACCGTGTGACCATCAGCGGTAATACCCGGACCCGGGATAACGTCATCCGCCGTGAACTGAAGATTGAAGAGGGCGGTATCTTCGACTCAAAGGCCTTGCGCCAGTCCAGCCAGAAACTGCAGCGTCTCGAATTTTTTGAAGAGGTTAATGTGACCCCTGAACCGGCGATGGATCCGGCGAAAATGGATGTGGCGATATCGGTGAAGGAGAAGAACACCGGTCAGTTTTCAGTTGGTGTCGGCTACAGCTCGGTCGACAGCCTGCTTCTCATGGGTGAAATTTCGGAGAACAACTTTCTCGGCCGGGGTGACCGAATGTCCTTCCAGGCCAATCTCAGCGGTTCCACCACCCGTTTCAACCTCGGTTATACCAACCCCCACCTCAATGACTCCGAGTTTTCATGGGGGATTGATCTCTTCAACTGGGATCGGGAATACGATGACTACGACAAGGAGTCCCGAGGGGGAGCGCTGCGCTTCGGTTATCCGCTCTTTGAAAAGATTCGCTGGTTCGGGAGCTACTCCTACACCGATACCGAACTTTCAAATATTGCGGAAGATGCCTCCTACCTCATCACCCAGTCGATCGATATCAATATCACCAGCGCTGTCAAATTCAGCCTTCTGCGTGATACACGGGATCGACTGGCGGCTCCCAGCAAGGGATCGAAGAACCTGTTCTCGGTCAAGTATGCCGGCGGCCCCTTTGGCGGTGATGCCCAGTTTACCAAGGTCGAGGGAAGCTCTTCCTGGTGGTTTCCGCTGTTCTTGAAGACAGTTTTTCATTTCAAGGCAGCAGC
>JBDLID010000092.1:0-12504 GCA_039715055.1 Thermodesulfobacteriota bacterium
AAAAGGATGATGTTGTTGTGGTTCTCGGCGCCAGGAACAAAGAGGAGCTGGAGCCTCTGGCCAGGGATTTTGGTTCTCTTGGCTATCCGCTGTACCTCGCAACCGACGACGGCTCTCTGGGGCACCACGGCCTTGTCACCGATGTACTCGCTGGACTTGATCTGACCACCGGCCATGAGATTCACTGCTGCGGGCCCAGGCCGATGATGGCTGCAGTGCATCTTTTTTGCCGAAAAATTGGCGTTGACTGTTATGTCTCCATGGAAACAGCCATGGCCTGCGGAATGGGAGCCTGCCTGGGCTGCAACGTTCCCCGGGCGGGAGGGGGCTACCTTCATGTCTGTTCCGACGGCCCGGTATTTAAATCCAGTGAGTTGTTATGGAATCTGTAAAAGGTGTTGATCTCAAGGTTGCCATCGGCCCCTTGAGCCTGGCCAATCCGGTGATGACCGCTTCCGGCACCTTTGGCTACGGCAGGGAGTTTGAGCCCTATATGGATATCTCCAGGTTGGGGGCGGTAATTGTCAAGGGCATTTCACTGGCGCCAAGAGCGGGTAATCCGCCACCGCGTATCGTCGAGACGGCCTGCGGTATGTTGAATGCCATCGGTCTTGAAAATGTCGGTGTTGAGCGATTTATCGAGGAGAAGATCCCCTACTTGAAATCTCTTGGCACACCGGTGATTGTCAATGTCCTCGGTGACACCCTGGGGGAGTATGAGGAAATCTGTCGTCGCTTGGCTGATGTTGACGGTGTTGCTGCCATTGAGGTCAACATATCGTGCCCCAACGTGAAAAAGGGCGGTGTCGCCTTTGGCACAGATCCGAAAATGGCGGCCGCTGTCACCAGGGCGGTCAAGTCAGCCTGCAGCCTGCCGGTGCTCATCAAGCTCTCTCCCAATGTGACCGATATCGTCACCATTGCAAGGGCTGTGGAGGACGGTGGCGCTGATGCGGTATCGCTCATCAATACCCTCATCGGCATGGCCATCGATCTTGAGAATCGTCGGCCCAGGCTTGCCAACGTGATTGGCGGTCTTTCCGGCCCGGCCATCAAGCCGGTGGCCCTGCGCATGGTTTACCAGGTGGCGGCAGCTGTTTCCATCCCGGTCATTGGCATTGGCGGAATAGAAACGGCGGAAGACGCCATGGAGTTTATGGTTGCCGGGGCAACAGCCGTGCAGGTGGGGACCGCCAACTTCGTCAATCCGGCGGCATCCGTTGAGATGATCGACGGTATGGCCGACTATATCCGGACCAGTGATATTGGTTCCATCCGTGAGCTCATCGGTTCTTTACAGATCAACAGAGGAAATGATTTTGGCTGACCAAGGAGAGATTAGCCCGGGGGTATGGGAAAGGATTCACTATTACCGGCGCATGCTTTTTCGGCGGGATACGCCTTGGACGGTCAAGGCGACCTTGCTTGCAGCCATCGTTTACCTGTTGTCGCCCTTTGATCTGATCCCCGACTGGATTGGTGGCATGGGGCTCATTGATGACCTGACCGTGGTGTCGTTGCTGGTGGCCTGGGCTATCAGAATGGCAACAAGGCAATCAAAAGAGAATTTGAAAAAAACAACAGTGGAGCCCGGTGAGCCGGGCTGAGACAGTATCAATGCGAATCTGTGTTTCCATAGCCGCGAAAAATGTTGACGAGGCCCTTGTCCAGGCCCGCAAGACGGAACCGGCGGCCGATGTCATCGAAATCCGTCTCGACTCGATGGAAGAACCGGCTGTTGACTCTCTGATCGATAAGCTGGCAAAACCACTGCTCTTTACCAATCGTGCCTCCTGGGAGGGAGGGCTGTTTGAGGGAGCAGAGGAAGCCCGTATCGCTCCTCTTGTTTCGGCGGTTACGCAGGGCGCATCCTATGTGGATCTTGAGATGAATGCTCCGGTCGAGTCCAGAAAAAGACTGCTGGCTGCCCTTGAGAATAGACAAAGCCATTTGATACTTTCCTGGCATAATTTTTCCCTGACCCCGACCAGGCAGGAGTTGGTCGGCCGATTGGCCCTGATGCAGGATTATGGGGCCCATATCGGTAAGATCGTGACCATGGCCAACGATCCCTGCGACACCCTGAGGGTTCTGCAACTCCAGGAAGAGGCCAGAAAAATGGATTTTCCCCTGATTTGTTTTTCCATGGGGAAGGCGGGAGTGATTTCGCGGATGGCAACCACCATGCTGGGCGGCTACATGACTTACTGTGCCGTCAACCGTGAGGAGGCCACAGCCCCCGGGCAGCTTGCAGTAAGCGATCTTAGACAGATTTATGAAATTGCGGGGCTGGAAGATGATTGACGGCAAAACAGAAATTTACGGAATCATCGGCAACCCCGTGGCTCACAGCCTCAGCCCGATCATGCATAACGCCGCTTTCTTCGAGCTTGGAATCAACGCGGCTTACATACCCTTTGCGGTCACTGATCTCAAGAGCGGGCTCACCGGTTTGAAGGGATTGGCAGTAAAGGGAGTCAGCGTCACCATTCCCCATAAAGAGGGGGTGATCCCCTTTCTTGATGAGATCGATCCGGTGGCAGCCAGCATTGGAGCGGTCAATACCATTGTTGTACAGCGAGAAGAGACTACTGCTCGGCTGCTGGGTTCCAACAGCGACTGGCAGGGGGCCAATCGTGCCCTGGAGGATGTCATTTCGCTTTCCGGCAGGAAGGTGGTGATCCTGGGAGCCGGCGGTTCTGCCCGTGCCATGGGTTTTGGGCTGCAGGCCGCCGGCAGTGAGATCATACTCTGCAGCCGCACCGAGTCCAGGGGACGGGCTCTGGCCGATGAGCTGAGTTGCCCCTGGTGCCCACTGGAGCTTGCCCATGGTCTCAAAGGTGATATCCTGATCAACGGTACCTCGGTGGGGATGGAGCCTGACCAAGACCGGACACCGGTCAGCGGTGACTTTATTGCTTCCTATAAGGTGGTGATGGATATCGTTTATGCCCCCTTGAAAACACGCCTCCTGGAGGAGGCCGAAAGGCTGGGCTGTACCACTGTCAATGGACTGGAAATGCTTCTCTATCAGGGGGTTGTTCAGTTTGAACTCTGGACCGGC
Source organism: Thermodesulfobacteriota bacterium (assembly GCA_039715055.1). GTDB lineage: Bacteria > Desulfobacterota > Desulfobulbia > Desulfobulbales > Desulfocapsaceae > JBDLID01. The sequence continues at coordinate 3,065 of JBDLID010000092.1, forward strand.
CGGAAGGCCCCGATTTCGCTCATGCGGCAGAGACTCAGAGAGGCTGTCGAGGCCAGAAACAGGATATAGCCATTTGCACCTGAAAATAACAGATCAATTGAAAATTTAAAGTGACCCCGGCTGCAACCGGACTGTCATCTGTGAAAAATGATAGAAATAAAACCGTTACAACATATTAAGGCCTCCGTCCGAGTCCCCGGCTCCAAGTCCATTACCCAGAGAGCTCTCATTGCCGCAGCGCTTGCCGACGGTGAAAGCCGCCTGGTCGGCCCGCTGGAAAGTGAGGATACTGAGTACAGTTCAGGTGCTCTTGCCCAGATGGGAGTCTCCTTTGAAAAAAATGAGGGAGAGTGGCTGGTGCAGGGCTGTGGCGGCACCATAGAACCATCGGAAAGTGACATTTATCTGGGAAACAACGGCACCGCCACCCGTTTTCTCACCTCTGTCGCCGCCCTTGGCAAGGGCCGTTTCGTCATTGACGGCTCCCCGCGGATGCATGAGCGGCCCATCGGCCCGTTGATGTCGGCCCTGCAGGGCTGGCAGGTGGATATTTCGTCGATAAAAGGGACGGGTTGTCCGCCGCTGCTGATTAACGGTACAGGACTTGGCGGGGGGACCACTGTCCTGCCCGAGGGAAAATCAAGCCAGTATCTTTCCTCTCTTCTGCTGGTGGCGCCCTACGCGGCCAGGCCGTGTAGTCTCAGTGTGGAGGGTGAGGTTCTCTCCAAGCCCTATGTGGCCATGACCCTCTCGGTGATGGATGCGTTCGGCATCGAGGTGGAGTGTAATCCGGAGTTCAGTGAGTTTACCATTCCCCAGGGCAGGTACCGCTCAATGGAGTATCATATCGAGGGTGATGCCTCCGGCGCCTCGTATTTCTGGGCAGCAGCTGCTGTCACCGGCGGCCGGGTGACGGTTGAAAACGTTCCGGTTCCGTCGCTGCAGGGCGATGCCGGGCTGGTGCCTCTTCTTGCGCGGATGGGCTGCAGTGTCGAGCAGAGCGGCAACGGTATCACTCTCACCGGTGCGAAGCGTCTGGAAGGAATAACCGTGGATATGGGTGATATGCCTGATGTGGTGCCGACACTTGGTGTGGTTGCCGCCTTTGCCCATGGCAGGACTGTGATCAACAATATCGCTCACCTCAGAATCAAGGAGTGTGACCGGTTGAGCGCAGTGGTCACCGAGTTGAATAAAATGGGAGCCCGGCTTGAGGAGCGGGATGATACCATGATTATTCACGGTAACGGTGGTGAGGGGATGCACGGGGCCGAGATCGAAACCTATGACGATCACCGGATGGCTATGTCAATGGCCGTTGCCGGCCTGCGGATTCCCGGTGTGAAGATCATGGACGAGGGCTGCGTGGTCAAGTCGTTCCCTGATTTCTGGGACCGTTTTGAAGGACTCGGTTGACAGCTCTTGAGCTGACCACGTCCCTTCAGCAGGTGATTGATGTACAGCACTCCTAACCCGTTAGAGCAGTAGTATGTAGTTGTATCAGCCTGCATTTGCCATGAGTTGAGACGGCTGCATAGGCGAGGATCGAGCCGACAGGCTATAGTGTGCCTATGCCTGTCAGCTCAGCGACGAAGCATAGGCGGTCGTATTGACTCATGAGAGATACAGGTCAGGCTGTCTTGACAGTTACTGTACAGCCAGGGCTGCAGTTGAGGATGTCGGCAGCGGAACCACCGTTGACAGAGATTTCAAGATGTCTCCTGGAGTCAATGAGAAAGATTGGATGAGCGGAATCGGCCTGGGAGTATGTTTGACAGATTCTGCCGGTAAGCTTTGTCTGGTCGATGGTGACACACAGTCTTCCGCCAAGTCCGGCTTTCAGGAGATCGTCAGCGGTGATTGAGGTCTGGATATTGCCGAAATGATCAATCTGAATCACCTCTCCGTAAATTCCATCATTTTCGATCCGGGCTCCGGCCATCCGGATTGTGACGCACTCTTCCACAGCAACCTGTTCACCCACCTCGGCCGGCTCCAGGCCGGCTGCCAGGCGGGCCGTTACCGGGGCCATAATGTCACGACCGTGAAAGGTTGGACTGACAGGTGAGCGAAACAGTTTTTCATTGGTCACCCGGTAGCAGGCCGTCACCTTGTCGTCGTCCAGCAGCAGGGTGAAAACCCCGTTGTCAGGTCCGACAAAGAGGTGACCTTCAGCCTGCAGACAGAGGATATGCCGGTCGCTGCCCACGCCGGGATCGACCACAACCAGGTGGATAGTGTTCTGTGGAAAAAACGGGTAGCTGTGGGCAATGGTGCGGGCTGCCCGCTGGATATCCCCGGCCGGGATGGAGTGGGTGATATCGATACATCCGGCATCTGGAGATATTCCCCTGATCACCCCTTTCATGAGACCGACGTATTCGTCGTCCAGGCCAAAGTCGCTGGTCAGGGTGATGAGAGGTCTCATGGTCAAGGGATGTTTCTCCGGGCTTCGATGATGACAAAACCGGCACTCTCATCTGCTCCCGGCTGCGGTTTCTCAAGTACACTCAGCTTGTCTGGAGGCTGGTAAAGTGTTGAATGGCGGGAGACGATTGAAAAGCCGTGGTCGGCCAGGTCATTTTCTACCTCAAAGACATTTCGGAAATCGGCATATTGGTAGAAGGGGTGGCCCTGCTTCTTTTTGTCTTCAAGATTTTGGCCCCAGCTGGAGGTCGCCGGAATGAAGCCGATGATCAGACGCCCGTCATGGCGTAACACCCGGTGACACTCGTTGAGAACAGGATTGCCACGTTCGAGAAAGCAGAGGGTGAAAAGGAGGTAGATTGAACCCAGTGAGTTGTCGCCAAAAGGCAGTTCAGATGCAATTCCCCGGCAGGCTGGAATCCCCCGTTGAGCAGCCAGAAGCAGCGGCTCATGGGCCGGATCCAGCCCGAATGTGATGCTGAGGAGTTCACCAAAGCGACCCGGCCCGATGCCAATCTCGAGGGAGGGTTGCCGGGGAGAGTCCAGGATCAGCAGACCATTTTTTTCGATTTCAAAGAGAAGGCTGTCGTCGTACCAGGAGTCATATTCGGCAGCCCTTTCACCAAAGACCTTTGCGCTGGGCCGATAGTAGCTGTTTTGGTTCACGGTTTATTTTCTGTCGCGGTATTCAAAGTTGTTTTTGACAAGGAAATAGAGTTTTCCCGACTCCTTCATTGAACCTGCAGCCGCCTTGGCATAGGGACTGTTTCCCCAGAAGAGGTCACATCGGCCGCTGCCCTTGATAGCCGCCCCCTTGTCCTGGGGGAGAACAAATCGCGACATGGGTCTCCATGAGACAACAGTGCCATTGTCTGTGACGATCGGTTTGGCACTGATGAGAAAGGCAGGGGCCTCCATGGGCAGAATGTCCGGGTCGATGGCTATGGAGCGGCCTGAAGTCAGAATTTCGCCCAGGCCACCGATGGGGCCGCCTCCTTTTTCCCACTTGAAAAAATTGAATTTTTCGTTGTGATGAAAGATGGCTTCCTGTTCTTCAGGGTGGTTGTCCAAATACTCTTTGATGGTCACCATGGACACCTCTTCAAGTGTCATCTTGTTCTGGTCGACGAGCAGTTTTCCGATGGAGTTGTACTGTCTTGAGTTTGAGGCGGCATAATGAATGGAACGGATGGTACCGTCCCTGAGCTTTATCCTGCCAGAGCCCTGGACGTGGAGGATAAAACTGTCCAGCGGACTCTTGAGGTAGACCAGCTCAAAACCTGCGGCATGGTTTTGTTTTTCGATCTCCGCCCGACTCCAGTATGGAACAATCTCACCCTGATCGTTGCGTCGTCCGCTTGTCTGTTTGTTGTCCTGACCATCTTTGTAGATAACAAGGTTGTCAGGTACGCCATAGATTGGATGAAGAAAGGGTGCCTGTCTGACGAGGCTTCCCTCGAGCAGTGGTTCATAATAGCCGGTGATCAGCATTTTCCCCCTGGGGCCGTTTTCTCTGCCTCCTGCCTGGTAGAGGGTATAATTTTCCGCGATGATCCTGGCCAGTTCCTTTGGCGCAGGATCCTGTTTGAGGATGTCAATAAATGACTCCAGGGAGGTGATGAGCCACGATAAAGGGTAATGATCGTTTTCAAAGGCGATGACGCGGTGTTCGGGTAACCGCTTGAGGTAGTGAAGGTGCCGCACCGAAGCGCTGAGCAGCGAAGCGTTATCCAGGTCGTCTGGCATGAGGACGGACTCGCTGGATTCAAGCCGGTAGAGCGGTTTACGTCCACAGCCGCTTAGAAACAGCTGTACGCTGAGGATGATGGCAAGAAGCAGGCAGAACCTCTTGAGATGGCTGTTGTTGAACATATATATCAGTCCTTTATCGCCTCGGCCAATTCACTGACAGCCATGGCGTAGCGGTTGGAGTGGTTCCATTCGGTGATCGCATGGAAGTTGGGGTAACCGGCCACATAGCGGAACCCACCGCCCATTTCCGGATCAATTTCCAGGCCGACGATGGAAAGCTCCCTGTTGTCAGGGGGAGGAGGCAGAGCAACATTCTGGGCCTTTGAAACAGTGCGGTAATCGATCCTTCCTTTACGGCCTGAACTGTGGGCACTGAGCAGTTGTTGATCCGTCAGTCTGGTGCCGATATCAAGGTAGAGCGGGGTGTCGAGACGGTAGTGAAAAGAGCGCAGGTAGTTGGCGATGGAGGCGAGGATGTCGGGAACGGAATTGAACACGTCTCGTCGCTTGTCGCCGTCAAAACTAACACTGTACTCTCTGAAACTCGAAGGAATGAACTGGGTCTGGCCGAATGCCCCGGCATAGGAACCGGTGATGGCCAAAGGATCATATCGATTCTCACGGCAGAGGAGGAGAAAGTGAATCAGCTGTTCCCGGAAAAAATCAGATCGCCTTGGGTAGGCGTCAAACAGGGTGTTGAGGCTCTGAAAAACTTTGTGATGTCCCTTGTGGCGGCCAAATCGTGATTCAATACCCCAGATTGCAAGGATCACCTCCCTGTCGACACCAAGTTCCTGTTCGATCCGGTCAAGAACCTTCCGGTATTTGTTTCCCTGTTTTTTACCCTCATAAATAACCGAACGGGTGACAAAAAGGGGGCGGTAGAGGTAATAGGGCTTGGCCTCCCACTGTTTGTCCATCAGCTTCAGGACATTGCGCTTGATGCGGACACCGGAGAAGAGCTTGTCCAGCTCCTCCTGATGAAAATTATGCTCTTCGATCAGTTCTGTAAAAAGTAGCCGGTATTTTTCATGGCCAAGGTCGATGAGCTGTTTATCCTGAACAGGTTCGATGGCTCTGGCAGTCGGTATTACAATAGCCAGGCTGAAGAGGACGGCGGCAAGAGCCACGAGAGTGGCCTGAAGTCGGTAGCTGGTGTTAATGGTGTAACTCCTCGATCAGAGAGACACGAAATCGGGATGGGGAAAGTTTTTATCCGTATCCGAAGCTGTTCGGCCTCTCCATCTGGCCGTCCATGGGAAATCCCGGTTAAGGCTCAATATCGGTCGGATTGGGAAAACTCTCCTGAAACCGGTTGATAAACTGACCTTCCATCTCCAGGGGAAGGTTGTTTATCCCGGCTGCTGCCGCCCGGCCGCCGCCGCTGGGGAATTCGAGGCAGAGGGTATCGGCGTTTTTACGGTCATTGAGCGGTGCCCTTACACTGATACGCAGGCTCCCGTCACTGTTTTCACCAATGAGGGCATGAGCCAGAGACTGTTTTTCCCTTGCCCGCAGGTTTGAATATACACCTGCCACCCGTCTTGCCCAGGACTCGTTTGGAAAACGATAAACTCGATGGGGGCCCTGGGTATCAAGAGACGTTACTGCCATGGCCCGTTCCATATCATTGTCGTAGCCTCGGGATAGTTTGGCCAGATCTTGTGATGTGTCGATAAAATCAAACGGGCTGGTAAAGGAGTGAACTGAACGGTAGAGGTCTGCCGGGTGAAAGTGGAGGTCGTCAAGATCCGCCCCGTAGCCGTTGTAGTTGAGGAGCTCTCCCAGTCGTCTCAGTTGGTCAAGTTGCTCATTGTCCAGTTCCAGCTGGTGCCCCAGCTGAGATGCGGAATCGTGGAGGTTGTCTCCGTAAGCACCGGCTACCGCCCATAATCCATAACGGTGTTCCAGTAATTTGGAGACGATCAGAGAGGTGCAGACTGCAGGGTTCGGATCAATGTGGCTGGTGAGATTATCGTTTTCAGGAATGTCGCCGCTGAAGTGGTGGTCAATGTAGGTGATGCTGTTGTCGGCCGCCAGCAGGTTTTCAAGGTGAGGAAGGTTTGACTGCATGGAGATGTCAAACACGGTCAACCGGCTTGATGACACCCCTTCCAACCTGGAGAGCAGCTTGATATCACGCTTGACACCGGTGACGAGCTCGGCATCGGGCCGCGGTTCAGCCAGCCGCAGCTGGTGCAGGGCGCAGATGCCGTCCGCGTCCCCATTGAAAATATCGTAATCCATCCCTTAAAGGTTGACCCGCAACCGGTTACCCAGATTGGCGAGTCTGAAAATCACCATCATGCTGGTTTCCCCAGGGATAATCTGGGATCTCAACTCAACAGCCCAGCAGGCAGGCTGGTACATGAGAGCAATATTCTGCTCGATGGTTTCCGATTCGGAAAAAGAGTGTTTGACCTGATAGCCGGCAAAAATGGTTGGAAACAGCTGGGCCCAGAAGTCGACGTTGAGCTGTTCAATATCAGCAGGCTCGTTATAGCGGTAATCGAGAGTGAGGTAATCTCCGCGGCTGTTATTGTAATTGGTCTCCAGGCCGTAGACCACAAAGCCGTCACCATAGGGATCCAGGTCACCTTTGAGAATAAACGAGAGGTTTTGAATTGGGTTCCAACCGAGCCTGAGGTTGATCCAGGAAAAGGGTTCGTCTTCGGCCTCTGTGCGAAGGTCATAGCTTTGAGTTATCTTGAGATAGCCATATTCACGGAAGGATTCATTTAGCCTGAAGAGATTGATGAAGTTATCGACTCCGTAGGTGATTCTATTATTTTCGGCGACCCTGTCCACTCCATCAAAGGTGGGCAGATCTTCCTGGTCTTCTTTAGGGATGAAGTCATACTTGATATAGGGACGAAGAGTATGGTCCCACATCGAGAAAGTGTCCGAGGTAAGCGCGAAATCTTTTTTCAGGGTTGTGCCGATTTCAGCTTGGGCAGTGTAGAGAAAGCGGTTCTGGCTGCTATCATGCTCCCATTCTGCGTCACCATTGGTTGAGATGTTGTAATAGGTGTCGCGAAGCCCAACTTCAGCTCGGGATTCCAGATAGGGGCCCAGGGGAATTGAGGTGGAAAGGGTAGGCTCAATATCAAACCGGTGGGCGCCGATCCCGTTATCACGCCAGTAGTTGACATAGTCGGTATGCCACTCAAAGGTGATCCCCGTCTCTCCCACTGCCTGGTTGCCGGTGAATGATAAGGCCGGGAGCTTCCAGAGCGGGGTGGGGGTAGTTTCTACAACGGTCTCGCCAGTGGTCTCGTCTGTGGTTGTTTTAGTCTTCAGATCTTCAGGGCGAACGTCATTAATGGCGAGGAGGTCCGCTGTAAGGGACATGCCGGTCCACGATTTAAGAAGCTTGGCTGTATTCTGACGCTGGTTGCTTGTTTTGTTGGCAAAGCCGCGCCCGTACATATTGACAAAGCGACTATTGTTCTGTCTAAAACCTGTATAGCCAGTGTTGAACTCGGTCAGAAAGTCACGATCAGATACGATGTCAAGGTCGACCCGGCTGATCCAGTCACTGCCAAATGAGTGGTCCAGTTTGCCGCGTACCCAGTAGCGGTCGTCATTGGTATGGGTGAAGCCGGTTTCCTTATAGTAATCGGTCTCGGAAGGGTCTGTGAGTGCGTCTTTGAGATAGCTGGCGGTAAAGGTTCCCTTGGACTCCTCTGTGACGATGTAGCGAGCTTCAAAACCGGGCATGAAGCCGCGATTCTGGTAAATCTCGGGAAACAGGGTAATGTCTGCCGAGTCAGAGATATTCCAGAAGAACGGGATGTTGAAACCCCATCCCCTCCAGTCGGAGTTGGAAAGCTCCGCAGTGGTGAAGCCGGTCTGGCGTTTGTTTTTTATTGGTATGGCCATCCACGGCAGGTACATGACCGGCACATCCTTGATTCTGAAAGTAGTGTGCTTGAGAAAGGCGTAGCCTCCCTCGGTGATGTGGGTCTTTTTGGCGGCAAAGCTCCATGGAGGGGTTTCTCCCTCTTCGAGTTTACAGGTGATCACCCAACCGTCATCGATGGTGTAGGTGTTGAAGCCTGTCTTGGCGATGGTTTGCCCTTCGAGGTGAACATCACGGGCTTCCTGCAGGATTGTCGCATTGGAGAATTGACCGGTTTCCGTGTTAAGGTCCACCGTGGCCTCATCGGCAATGAGCTGATCACCATCACTGACCAGCGAGATATTGCCGCGGGCCCTGATTGTTGCCTGGTTAAGATCGTAAGCAACCCAGTCAGCCTTGATGGTAACCCGGGTTTCATAACGGGGCTTCTGCTCTTTTCCCAATTCTTCCGGGGTGAGCTCAACCGGCGGCGCGTCTTCGTCCACCTCCTCCAAAAGTACAGCCCAGTCTGTCCTGGTTTCATCTGCACCCGGAAGCACAGCAGGCAGTTTTTTACGTTTGATCAGAAGGACGTGGCCTTCAGCAATGATACTTTTTGGGTCACTGAAATTGGTTATCTTGTCAGCCGAGATGTCCCACTCCTCAGTGCTCAGGTTTTCCGCGAGGGAAATATCTGGCGCAAGAGCCATAAAAGCTGACCCCAAAAAGAGCGAAAGAGAAAGAACAACCGGGAAGGACCTGCTCAAGAGCTTTGTCACATCAAACTCCTTTAATAAAACTCAAGCTTTTGCAAGGGATTCGGTGGCGTGGAATAGTTACACGATATTGCTTTTCATCAGCAATGAAGTGTACGGTTCCAGGCCCCGACTGTCAAGCTTAAAGTCGTAGATTTACCTTGCTTATAAAAGGGAAACGTCTTATATCAGTTGAAGCCGAAAACAGTGGTGATGCATTTGGGGCCAATTTGACCGGGAACTGCAAAGTTTCTGGAGAGTTGTTGTGAAGGCCCGCTGATCTTCTGTTTTGTCAATGAAAAGTCCATTCAGGTGTTACGGTGAAAAAAGAATGTCGCCTTTGCTGTCGATATCTCTGTCTGCCGGTCGCTTCAAATTCTTTTCTGTCCGAATTTCTTAATTTGTACCTTCTCACGCTTACTCAAGAAAGAGGCTGGCAACCGGCTGTCTGTCCCTGTTAAACAGGGAAAAATTGTATGGGATGAGGTCTGTCTTATTTTCTGGTCGGCCGGCGTCCCTTGAATCGCATTTCTTGCCCGACAATAATTCTGTCCGGCAATGGATGAAAACTTGGTGACCATTCATACCGGGAATTACCCCGGGAGCATGGTTGCAGATCGTTTTCGCCTTTAATCAGTGAGATTGAAGGCGATTGAGGAAACAAA
>JBDLID010000093.1:0-12292 GCA_039715055.1 Thermodesulfobacteriota bacterium
CCCCGTCAATACAGCAAAGTCCAGTGACATTGCCAAGATGGTCAAGGGGGATATCCTTGTGACTCCAGAGGATCTCTGTCAGTTCATCCCGCACCTTGTCAACAGACAGCGGAGACGCCCCCCGAATTCGGACCTCAATTTCAAGCTGATCCAGCTGCTGATCGATGGCCTGATAACGGCTGATTGATGGCTCACAGAAAGAGGGAATCAGGGAGGAGTCTGATGATACTGGTCGCTCAAAGAGATTTTTCTGCACCGGATGCAGTTCCCTGCAGATGACCCACAACGTTTTCACCACCCGTGCCAGCTGCTCCGGATCATGTTGAATAACCCCTTTTTCAGCCAGTGCCTCCTGGGAGAAAATACCGCACTCAAGCGGAACAAAGCCCTGCCTGGAGACCTGCTCCCGGTCGAGATAAATGGGGATTTTGCCCTCCAGTGCATATTCCTGGAGGATGGATCCGGGTACATCTTTGAGTGAGAGGCAGATGACCTGGTCAAAGAGGCCCACGGTTCCACCGGGGATATTTTTTTCATAGGCCTTGAGCGTGTCGGAGACGTAAAACCTTCTCTCCGGATCACTGATCGACAGATCGGTTTCACCCCCCTGGGCCCACAGGTTTGAGACCAGAATCTTCAGTGCATGGGCGTTGCTGCGAACAGCATCGGCAATGCCGGGAACCTGGAGGATTGGAATCAGTGAGGAGTAGAGGCTGCCGGGAGCCATGACAATAATATCCGCCTCAGCGATCAGGTTGATCACCTCAGGCAGTACCCTCGGCTCCCCGCAAAATCTTGAAAAAACCTGCTCCACCGGTACGCCGCGCCGGGCAAAACCAGATTTATGTTCACCGGTGACCTGGACGCCGTTTGCGTAGAGAAAACTGAGCTGGGCCTGGGTTGCCGTACTTGGCAGTACCCCGTTGTCACAGATCCCCAGCGGCTCATACAGTTTTGCAAGGCCCTTTTGCAGGGCGGCCTCCAGAGGGCTCGGCTCAGCCACCAGATCGGCGGAACTGAGTTCCACCGGCAGCTCTTCATAGATTGAAGCCGCAAGGATCAAATTTCCCAGGCAGTGCTTCCGTTCAAGGCAGACTGAAAGCCTGATGTCACTAAAAATAAAATCAAGGAGACGTTCAAGTAATTTTGCCAGAGGGTCGGGAAGACAGGAGAGCCTCACACAGCACTGATCAAAAAGAGCTAAAACAGAGCCCGGGTGGGAACTGAACCGGTAATTAAAAAGGGCTGCCAGCCCCCTGACCACCTCCAGCGCCTCAACAGCACTGAGCCCGTAGAGATTCTGGAGCCGGTGAGACTGGATGGAGGAAAGGAGAACGTGGCGGATATCACCGAGAGCAATCAGCGGTATATCCTTGAGCAGCTCCCCGGTGGAGCCGCCGTCATCTGTAACGCAGACCACTGAGCGGGTTTGAGGGAAAAACTCCTTCAGGCCGACAAACGGAGCGCGGGTCCAGGAAACGGATCTGGAATCGCCGCCGATGATATTGGACAGACCGGTTCCACCGCCGAACACCACCACCTTCACCTGTTCAACCGGGGCACCGGCCAACCGGTAGCGCAGGCTCTGAAAAGAAGCAGCGGTCTCCTTATCGATTCCAGGCGGCTCGCCGTAGAGCACCAGTTCGACCAGTTTTTCCCGCAGCTCACCATGGGGCAGCATGTCAAAAGGCGACAGCCGCCTCTTCAGAATCCTGTCCAACAGGCCCTGAATTGACTGATCTGGTAAATAGTGGCTATTACTCATCAATCACCAAAAAATGATTCTTCGGTTAGTCTCTTTTCAGCAGCTTCTTACAGACCGGTGTCCGCCATCTGCTTCTTTACCACCTCAACGGACAGAGCCAGCAACTCTTTTTCCTCTGCGGTGAGTTCAAACTCAAGGATCTTCTCAACGCCGTCTGCACCGATCACCACCGGCACACCGAGGAAATAACCGGAAATACCGAACTCACCTTCCAGGTAGGCGGCACAGGGCAGAACCCGTTTGGAGTCGCTCAACACTGCCTCGGCCATCTCAACGGCGGCAAGTCCCGGAGTGTAAAAGGCGGACCCGGTTTTGAGATGATTGACGATCTCCATACCGCCCTTCTGAGTGCGCTCGACGATCTGGTCGATCTTCTCGCTGGAGAGCAGGTCGCTGATCGGCACTCCGGCCACATTGGCGAGCCTCACCATGGGCAGCATATTATCACCATGAATTCCAAGCACCAGGGCATTGACATCCTTGGGTGCCACTCCCAGAGCCTCGGCAATAAAAGTCCTGTAACGAGCCGAATCAAGTACACCCGCCATGCCGATCACCTTCTCCTTGGGATGGCCGGTGACCTTGAAGGCGGTGTGGACCATGGCGTCGATGGGATTGGTGACGACAATCAGTACACAGTCGGGTGAATGTTTTACAGCCTCTTCAGCACAGGTTTTGACAATGGCGACATTCTTGGCAAGCAGGTCGTCGCGAGACATTCCCGGCTTCCGGGCGAGGCCGGCGGTGATGATCACCACATCGGAGTCGGCCGTGTCAGCGTAATCGTTTGAACCGGTAACCAGGTAGTTGAATCCCTCCACCGGACCGGACTGCAGCAGATCCAATGACTTACCCTGGGGAATACCCTCCACCACATCCAGCAAAACGACATCAGCCAGATTCTTGGCAGCAGCCCAGTGGGCAGCGGTGGCACCGACATTTCCGGCACCGATGATGGTAATCTTCTTTCTCATATCTTCTTCCTCTCCTTCCAGTTCATATCATTTTTCGTAACTACTCACAGGTACTCCATCTTCGTTTGATCAGATCTCCTCACATAGAGGGGCTATAGACTCGTCGACCTGCTTAAACAAATATGAAGCACCTGTGAGCAGTTACAGTTTCGATGTAATTCCAGCTTCTTGCGCACCCCGTGAGTAGTTATCATTTTTCAGCCGATCGACATACTGCTCAACCGGCCGATTCTTCACACAGAATTTCCTCAGCCCGGGCAATGTCCTCAAGGGTGTCGACCTCAACCGAATCATACTCGGTGAGGACCACCTTAATCTTGTATCCATACTCCAGGGCCCGCAGTTGTTCAAGCTTTTCAAAACGCTCCCACTCCCCTTCCGGCAGGGCGACAAAGGTGAGCAGAAACCCCTTGCGGTAGGCATAAAAACCAAGGTGTTTGTAGTAGGTGGGAGCGATCTTTTCTTCAGGGTTGCGCTGGAACGGCACCGGCGACCGGGAAAAGTAGAGGGCGTGATTATCCCGGTCAAAAACGGTCTTGACGTGATTGGGGTCATCGATCTCTTCAGGACGGATGATCTTGTAGATCAGGGTCGACATGGGCAGCGCAGGATCCTCAAGGAGCGGCAGGGCAACCTGCTCGATCACCTCGGACGGAAACAGGGGTTGATCGCCCTGGATGTTGACCACCACATCATGCTCTGAGATATCGAGCAGTTCCGCGGCCTCGGCCAGTCGATCAGAGCCGGAGACATGGTCACTGCGGGTCATCACAAATTCACCGCCGAAACCGGCAACGCAGTCGGCGATGCGCTGGTCGTCGGTGGCCACCACCACCCTGCTGAGCAGATCCACCTTGCGGGCTCTTTCCACCACATGCTGAATCATTGGTTTCCCGCAAATTTTTGCAAGCGGTTTTCCCTCAAAACGATTTGAATGGTAGCGGGCCGGGATAATCGCCACCACCTCTGTCTCATGCTTCTGATCCGGTACCATAATCTCGATCTATCCTTTTCTAGTGTCGGGAGTCTGTCGTATCAACTCCACTGCAAATTTAACAAACCGGCCCAAATCTCCATGGTCCTCCACCTCCGGCACACCATTGACCCTGCAATCCATATCAGTTTCAGCGCAGATGAGCCAACTCTTCTCAAGGGTGCACAAAAACTGGCAGAAGCAACAGGCTTGAGCCTGCACCCTGTCGATACACCCTTTGTCAGTCGTCTGCTCTATACCACAGACGGCCTGAAATTTCAGCACCACCTCGACGACGATTCAAGACCCGCAGAACTGTTCATCGATTACAACAGCCCTTCCCTGGATTACCGACGGGTTCACGGCGGCGGCATCAAGCAGCCACTTGCCCGGGCAGTGGGCATTAAGCCGGGCATCCGGCCCACTGTTTTCGACCTTACCGCCGGGCTGGGTATTGACGCCTTTATTCTCTGCTGTCTCGGCTGCCGGGTGACCATGATCGAACGCAGCCCTGTCCTGTCCCTGCTCATCGACGATGGTCTTGATCGCGCCCGCGGTTCAATTGAGCTGCAGTCTCTCCTTAGAGACCGGTTGTCCATCGTCAATGACGACTCCATCACCATTCTGTCCGGTCTCAAGACTCCTCCAGACACCATTTATCTGGACCCCATGTATCCCCACCGCACCAAATCAGCCCTTAACAAGCAGGAGATGCGGCTCATTCGCTTCCTGGTCGGTGACGATGAGGATGCCGACCGGCTGCTTGATGCGGCTCTTGCCAGCGGAAGCCGACGGGTGGTGGTCAAGCGGCCCAAAGGGGCAGCCGAGCTGGGCGGTGCAAAACCAAGCCATGTCATCACCATGAAAAACAGCCGCTTTGATGTCTATATCAGAAACCGGATGCCGAAAGACAGGTGACAAAAATGGCACCAGGCATCAACCTGCAGCTCAATCTCAATAGCTTAGGCACTTAGCGTTCAAGGTTGGTTTAGCGCAGCACAACCAGGCAACCTCTTGAAATTGTTGGGTTACGCTACGCTAACCCAACCTACTCATACGAACGGGTTATTTAATTTAACGACAGTAACCTGCAGCGTTCACTTTTTCATTTATTTATGATATTTCTCTCCGGCTTTGATGGTATAGGCCCGGTAGAGCTGCTCCATCAGGATCAACCGGGCCATATCATGGGTCAGGGTCATCCGGGAAAGGGAGAGCAGAAGATCGGCCCGTGAGATCACCTCGTCCGAGAGCCCCAGGGGGCCGCCGATTAAAAAAGAGACCTGTTTGACACCCTGGTTTTGCCAGCGGCTGATCTGCTCGGCAAGACCTTCGGAACTGAGCGATCTGCCGCCGGCGTCAAGGACCACCTTCACCGTACCGGGATCAACATTGTCGAGGAGCAGCCTCCCCTCCTCTTTTTTCTCCTGCTCCCCACTGCCCCCTTTTTTCTTTTTCACCTTGAGGATGGTCAGTGCAAGATTACAGTAGTGACGCAGACGTCCAGCAAAGTCGTCGATTCCCTCCTGCAGATAGGGTGCCTTTGTTTTTCCGAGAAAGAGGAGTTCCAGTTTCATGGCTCAGCAGTGGATGGTCCCCTCCGCCTCCATAATTTCCCGCAGGATCCGGCAAAACTCCGCATATGAGATCTCCCTGTTAATCCCGGGACACGATTCTTTGATGGTCTTGAAATTGTTTTCATCGGAGAGAATGGAAGGGTGCAGGGGCCATTGGCCGCAGCGCCACGGTCTTCCCGTATGCACTGTACAGCCGTTGTCATAAAAGATACAATGACCGTCGACCACCTTCATCTGGGTGACATTTCCGGTGACCCGCCAGTAACGGCTGCGCACCTCATCCTCACTCATTCCCAGGGCCTCAATCATCCGTTTTCGATCTTCTTCATCCAGGGAGACGGTGGTCTCCCCCTGGCAGCAGTAACCGCAGCGACTGCACTCAAAAATATCCTTCAGTTCTGCCATAATGTTCAATTCTTATTTTTTTCGTAATAGAGAGAGCTTTCTTAAAATTCTCAGAGGTAGGTTGGGTTAAGCGAAGCGCAACCCAACAAAGTTGCTTATGATGTTGGGTTGCGCTTTGCTTAACCCAACCTACAGGCTGTTTTCTTCATTTTAGATAAACTATAAACCGGCTTCACCCTACTCCAAAATTACAGCTGTCAAAACCAAAAAACAGTCTTATCCCCTCAGTCGCCAAAAAGAAACTCTTCATAATCTTTGATCAGATGGTCCCAGCTAAACCGATCGGTCATGGCGACACTCTGTTCAGCTGTTAACGAATTGGGGTGCTGGAGACGGGACATCAATTCCTCCTTTAAGCATCCTCTCTCATAGAGGCAGGATTTGTCGAAAAGCTCCGGATAGGCAAGATCAGCAGGCAGAAGGGGTCGGCACCCGGCCCGCACCGCCTCAATGATGGCAATCCCAAAAAACTCATGATCAGCAGTGGAAACCACAATATCACCACGTGCCAGCAACCTCAGGTATTCAGCACGTGACGGAGCGTAGCCGAAATGAACAATGCGCTCAGCCAGTCGTTTCTGTGCCCGTTGGAAACAAGCGGGCCGGTTGTTAAACGACTGACCGAGAACGATCAGTTGAAACGGAACATCTTCATCCTGCAATTCATTGAGTGTCTGAAAAAAGAGCTCAGGGTTCTTGTCATGCTCCCAGCGGTGATTCCAGACGATCACCGGTATCGCTGTCGCTTCAGTCGATGGCCGTGCAGGAAAACTTTCAAAGTCGATGCCGGGATGGATTACCCGGGATTTTTGGTCTAGTTCATCTGCCAGACTGGTAAGGTCCATGTCCGCCCCTTTTTTAAGGATGGGGGCAACACTGCTCAAAAAGCTCTGGCGATTGAACAAGGAGTTAAATGCCACCGCATCCGCCGCAAGGGCCGAGTTGAAGTTGATCGCTCCAAACTGGAACAGGTCACCTGTCATTACCCGGTTGGGATAGCCAAACTGATTTTCATGAAAATAGCAGCAGAAACGCGTTTCAGGATTCCAGCCGGAAAGGTTCTGGACAAGAGCCCTGAACATGGCCAGATCGACAAATGTTGACGCCAGTACACTATCAAACCACCTTCCGGACTCAGGGAGCTTTTTAAGTTCCTCGACAAACCAGGGCGCAGACAGCTGCATCCGCATTTTCCACTTTCTTGCCGGAAGCACAAGTTGGTGGAAATCAGCGTTCAAGTGGTCGCGTAGACCATCAAGGAAGAGTTTATGCGAGCCGCCATAATACGGCTCAAGAATCAGTATTTTTTTCATCGCCGGATCTGCTTTTCATCACTTCATTCAAAGTCCGTTCAAACGGTCTGACCTCAACAATCCGGTAACCGCAGCCTGAAGGTAATCCGCCGCCGCAGAACACCAGATTTTTGTCGGGAAAATCACGACAGACCCAGAGACGGTTTTCGTGATCCCGGCACAGCCCTTCCTCGGTGAGCCAGCTGCAGGAGAACTGGAGACAGCCATATTCATCTTTGCCGATCACCTCAAATCGGGCAAACTCGGGATGATCACGAACCATGGCCTGGAACTGCTCCTGCGAACGAATCCAACCCGTGGAGGCTTCCAGGTTGATTTTCCGGCAGCATTTGCCGCAGCCGCTGCAGGAACCGCTCACCATCAGCTCCCGGCCGGTCAGTTTCAGACGCAGAAAGCGAACCAGGCCCCACGGGGTAAATTCAGCGATACGCCTTAATTTTCTTAACCTCTTAGCCACTCACAGCCTCAAAAAAGAACGGTTTACGATCAACAGCACACGGTGTAGACTACATCCCTTTCAGGAATCATTCCAGGACACCTTTAAAAATTGCCTTTCGGAGTCTATGCTCACCTCGTCCAGACTCTTCGTTATACGAAAAATCTAATTTTTCAAGGTACCCTTCATACTACCTTTGTCGAAACCATGTGGAAATCAAAAGACGTCTACTATCTCTCCGGCTCCACCTGCACCAACGAGCTGCAGCAGTCTCACCAGATCTTTCTCAAGTATGATATCCTGATGCTCCAGTCCGAAAGTCGATCCATCGATGAAACCGCCACCCAGGTGGCCCAGATCCTTTCTCTTAAACGTAAAATTCGCTAACTTTTTTTGAGGACTAAATGCAGTTTATCGATCAACTCCCGTGGCCGCTTCTCATCATTGCCTGCCTGCTTCTCGGCCTGGCACCCTTTGTCCCGGAACCCCATCTGGTTGAAAAAATCCGGATGCTTATGCAGGGCACTCTCAAGCGGCCCATCGATATCTTCGATCTCTTCTACCACTCAATACCCTTCATTCTCGTCATCATCAAACTCGTCCGCCTTAAAACAGGCGTACCTTCCCCTTAGGGACGCATCCAGCTTTACGCTGAATAGTTACTCTTTTTTGCTTCAGTTTTCCATCTGTCGTCCGATAAAGAGTGAAACCATCAGTCGGTCTGGATGATCGCTCCCAATACGAGGGTCATCGACCGGCTGCAGTTTTCTCTTTTACCCCCGGAGACGGCAGGATGCGGTTCACTTCGTTATTTATTATTCTTGTTCTGGCGGCAGCCGGCTGCACCCGGATTCCCCAACCGGCCAGTTATGCCTACTCCGAACAGCAGAAAATGCAGGCCGTTCATCATTGGGACGTTCTGGCCTGGGACGTTGCCAACCAGATCAACAACCAGCTTGTCCATACCGATCACATCGACACAGCTCTCTTTGTCAAACCGACCTGTTCGACAGACACATTCCCCTGCCCGCCCGGAAAGACCACTACCTTTAACGAAAGTTTCCACGACCTGCTCAAGACCCGTCTCTACCAGTTCGGCATCCCTACCCGCCACGATCCTGACACAAAGGCAATTACCGTCAACTACAAGGTCCAGGTCGTCTATCACCGTGCCCGCAGAACTGCCATTCAACCCGGTACGTTTACCGCCCTGACCTCGGCAATCATTGTCCTGCGGGCAATGAGCGACAAACTCCAGGCCCTTGGTGCCGCAGCGGCAGTAGACATTTATAACTCCACCAGCCCCATGGCCGGCCACTACGAGGTGATCATCACCACCTCAATGGTCAGGAATAACAAATACCTGTTCAGGTCATCGGATGTTTATTATATTAATGACAAAGATTTCTGGCACTACCAGAACAGTGCCCACGGCAGTGAAATCAAGATTGTCGCAAGCGATCCCCTGCCGTCTCCGACCACTGAGCCCAAACTGTAATGCGAAATTTAATCCTCCCATTCCTGCTCCTGTCCCTTTTCCTGCTCAGCTCCTGCTCCACTTTCAACTGTCAAAGCCTTGAACGGTATCTGGGCACAAACGGCAACCTGATCACCCTTTCCTACCGTATCGCCGACCATCTCATTAACCGTTCCATGCCACCCCTGATGCCGCGGCACCCCGAGCTTGCCATCCTCACCGCCACCTTTGTTGATGACAACAACCTTGATGAGACCTCCCGCTTCGGCCGCATCCTCCAGCAGCACATCAGCTCACGTCTGGTCCAGAAGGGCTACACGGTCAGAGAGTGGAAGCTGCGCCATGATATGCTCATGCGTGAAAAACAGGGCGAAATCATGCTCTCGCGGGAACTCTCCAAGATCACTGCCGAACAATCCATCCAGGCGGTTCTCGTCGGCACCTACTCATACACAAACGACATCATGTATCTCTCCGCCCGCCTTGTCGAACCAAGGACACGCAATATCCTCGCCACCTACGATTACCAGATCTGCATGGATGACAATATCCTTGCCATGTTCGGACTGATGCGAAAAAGTCCTGGCGGCGATGAGGTCCAGCCTCCAAAACAGTCGATCATCAACTCCATCTTCTATTAACCGATCCGCATTTCTCACCCAATTATGGCCCTCATAAATATCGATTCTGTCCTGCGTGACGTGATCCGCGACATCAGGGCAATCGAACCGCCCGGGGGTATTGAACTACTCTCATACAAGAGAAACCGGACCATCGCCCTGATCCGGCAACAGGGAAACGGACTGCTGCTTCGCGAAAACGGTTACCGGAAACGCGAGCTGCAGCTTACCCTTGATGATTTCAGCAAACCCCTGAAGAAAATGATCAAGCACGAGTTTCCACGCAGCCGCAAAGTGCGGGTCATGAAGTTCAGCGACCCAGAGGAATTGGACCGTATCCACCAGAAGATATAAGCTTATCAGCTCTCCACCATGTAGACTTACCTGAAAAGAGGATTGACATTCTCAATCGATGAGGTGTAATTGGCAGGCTTCAACTTTTTTTCCACAGACAAGCAGCACCGCACCGACACACCACGGATTGAGGTTTCCTGCTGTCTCAATGGTCATCCACTATCTTCAAAGACGTTAGTTATTATGCTCCTTATTCGCTGTTCAGCCTGTAAAACCAAGTTGTGGCGCTATGACAAAATCGGCCAGGGGGAAGTGCTTCGCTGCCATAAGGACCGTATCACGAGGATGATCAATTCCCGGATGAATGGTCACAAGATCCAGTGCCCCTGTGGTAAGGATATCGGTATTGACAAGGGCAGTTTTTATAAAATGATCGCCAAATCATTCACCTACAAGGGAACAAAAAGAAATTGAAAATTGCCTGAATTCTCTTGCGATATCGCTCTCTACCCGCCATTTTTCTGGACTTCACAACTCTTTTTGGATACTCTAGTAACGATTCACATCAACCAATCCACTGTGACGATAACAAGTCAGCCTATATTTTTGACCAATGATCCAAATCGTTTCACGAATTTTTATCAGCATCGTTGCACTCTGTCTCCTTGGAGTGACAACAGCCTACTGTGATGAAGTTTTCATTCCGGAAAGTGAAATTTCAACCGAGGTATACCAGCGGGTCGGGCCGCGTCTGCTTCGAGCTATGAAGGCCAGAGGGCTGGAACTGGGCAGCCCGATATACATCCGCATCTTTAAAAAAGAAGGCTTTCTGGAGGTGTGGGTAGAGAAGGGATTGACCTATAAACTCTTTAAAAGTTATCCGGTCTGCAGCTTCTCGGGCGTTCTCGGTCCAAAAGTGAAAGAGGGTGACTACCAGAGCCCGGAAGGATTTTACAGTGTGGGGGCGGAGCAGCTCAACCCATGGAGCAACTACCATCTCTCGTTTAATCTTGGGTTCCCCAACGACTATGACCGCATATTCGAAAGGACCGGCAGCGCGCTGATGGTGCATGGCAGTTGCTCCTCCATGGGCTGTTACGCAATGACCGACGTTCGCATGGAAGAGATCTACACCCTTGCCTCAATGGCCATTCAGTCCGGCCAGAAATCCTTTCCAGTGCATATATTTCCCTTTCGTATGACCTGGCAGAACCTGAGTCGTCACTCCAGGAGCCGCTGGATGAGCTTCTGGGAAAACCTTAAACAGGGTTATGACTATTTTGAAGGCTTTCGGGCACCACCTGTGGTTGCGGTGATCGGAAACCATTACAGGTTTTTCACCGAGCCTAAACGTCTCTTTGGGGGAATGTATAAAAATCACCGGATGGCTGGTGGGACCATCTCCCAGCCTCCACCATTGGGTGCAATTCAGTTGAGCCGGATGGAAACGGTTGACGACCAAACTCAACAGCAGAGACAGTGATGCAGGATCAGGAAAGGCGGCAAAAAAAACGGGTTCGGTTTAAAACAGGGGTGGTCCTCAAAACTGAGTGGAACGAGTTCAGTGCCGACGCCCACTCCCGGGATATCAGCCTGGATGGTATCTTCATCCAAACAGACGCCCCCCTGGAAATCGGCCAGTTCTGCGAACTCGACATCACCCTTTCCGGAACATCCTCAAAGCTGCAACTGACCGTCAAAGGCAGGGTTGTCCGCCGCGAGGACCAGGGGATCGCCATCAAGTTTACCGAATTCGACATCGACAGCTATATCCACCTCAAAAACCTGGTCCTCTACAATATCCAGGCCCCGGACAGCGTGGGAGACGATCTTCTCTAGCCCGAATATTTCATGAACATTTCTTTTTGAATGGGTTATTTTTTTGATTTATCGTCGAAAAACACAATAAATAGCCAACCTGTATAAAGTACAGTTTGTAACGTCACTTTTTGTCAAAACCACAAAGAAATATTCACCGCAGATGGGCCATCTCAACTTGCGAAATATCAGGGCTAGACATCTCTCATCAGGATTGATGTGAGATGTCGGAATTCACTGCGGAAACGACGGGATTAATTGGAGTGACACTTCTCCAACCCATCAAGGTCCAAAATACGGATTTCCTTTCCCTGAACCGATATAAGTCCCTCATCAGTCATCTTTGAAAAAATCCGCGACAACGTTTCCGGGATGGTTCCGAGCAGACTGGCCAGCTGTCCCTTGGATATATCAAGACGAACCGTTTCCCCGTTATCCTGTTCTTCCATCAGGTAAAGCAGATAGCCCGACAGACGTGCCGGCACCTCTTTAAGGGAGAGGTTTTCGATCTGGGAGGCAAAACGCCGCAGCCGCATGGAGAGCATGGCCAGCATGTTCAGGGCAAGGGACGGATTCTCGTTGACCAGCTCGACAAATCTTGCTCTTGGAAAAAAAAGCAGGGTCGCCTTTGCCAGTGCCA
>JBDLID010000094.1:0-12162 GCA_039715055.1 Thermodesulfobacteriota bacterium
AAGGACAAGGAGGATGTCCGCCATCATCTTGAAAAACGGATTAAGGCCTACTATAAAACAGGCCCCATCGGCATAATGAATGTGGCCTTCTCCAGTGAGACACTGCCTGAACTGCTGCGCTTTCACGATTCCTTTCAGAGCCTGCTTGCCTATGACAACCAGGTGATCAAAAACTACCGGGGAGTCATCAATGATCTGCAGATGGGCAATAAAATGCTTTTTTGGGAAAAAGGGGTTATGGATGGTTTCATCAGGCAGACCATTACCGACAAAGATGCCATTTTTGAAATCAGGCAGGAAAAAGAAAAACTGCTGAGCCAGATCAGGAGCCGTAAGCAGCTCCATGAAAGGGCAATCAAAGAGATGGAGAAGGCCACCGATTCGATGCTGGCCAACCTCAACGTTCTCCAGAAAAAAGATGAACTGCTGGGCAAGGGGTTTCTGCTTGCCAAGGGTACTCTGCCGTGGCCGGCGCTGGGCCCGGTGGTGACCCGCTTTGGTGAAAAAAAGACCAACATGCTCGGCATCACCAAGAAATCGACAGGCATCTCCATCCAGGCACCAAACGGCTCACCGATACGGGCCGTCTTTGAGGGCAAGATCCTTTACTCAAGCTACCTGCGGGGATACGGCAACACCATTATCATCGATCACGGTGACAACCATTATTCAATTGTCTCACGGTTGGAAAGGTTGCTGAAAAAAAAGGGCCGCCAGGTCAGCCAGAGTGAAATCATCGGTTTTTCCGGAACCACCGGAGCTCTTTTTGATGACGGTATCCACTTTGAAATCCGCCGCGGCAAGCAGGTTCAAAACCCGCTGGCCTGGCTCGAAAAAAACAGCCACTGACGCCTGTCACCCTTTTAGGGTTTTCCTGGTAATACCAGCAACCCTCGACTATTTCTTTTATAAATCTCATTGACCGCACGAAGCCAACCACGTCCGGAGTCATAATATCATGAATCAGATTGTCCAACGCGTCATCGTGACAGCCGTTTTTTCCACCCTCCTGCTGCCAACCGCCCTCTTCGCTGAGATCAGCGAGGCACAGCAGAGATCAACCTATCGCCAGCTTGAGACCTTTGCCAACGTGCTCTCCATTCTCCAGGAAAACTACGTTGAAGAGATTGATGCTCACGAGGTCATTGAAGGGGCGGTTAACGGTATGCTCCTGTCACTGGACCCCCACTCGTCCTATCTCAAGCCGGAAGACTTCAGGGATCTCCAGAATGAAACCAGGGGTAATTTTTCAGGGATCGGCATAGAAATCACCATCCGTGAAGGTATCCTCACCGTGGTCTCACCCATCGAAGGCACTCCCGCTTACAGGGCAGGCCTCAAGGCCAGGGACATCATTGTCAATATCGAAGGCGTGCCCACCAAGCAGATGAGCCCCATGGATGCGGTTAAAAAATTACGCGGCCCCAAGGGCAGCAAGGTAACGATTTCAATCCATCGTAAAGGCTGGGAGGAACTCAAGGATTTCACTCTTGTGCGTGATACTATCCCGCTGCGCAGTGTCAAAAGTTTTTTTGTCGAACCAGGCTTTGGTTATATCCGAATCACGAACTTTCAGGGCCAGACAACCAAGGACCTGAAAAAGGCGCTGAAGAAACTGGCTGCTGAACAACCGGTCAAAGGGCTTCTTCTTGACCTGCGCGACAATCCCGGCGGCCTTCTCGATCAGGCTGTATCCGTTTCTGACCTCTTTCTCGGTAAAGGTCTGGTGGTCTACACCAAGGGCCGCCTGAAAGACCAGAATATGACCTTTCAGGCCCATGACGATGCCGGCGATCTCAACCTCCCACTGGTTGTCCTGGTTAATGAGGGCTCTGCAAGTGCCTCTGAAATCGTTACCGGTGCAATTCAGGATCACAAACGTGGAATCATTGTCGGCACAAAAACATTCGGCAAGGGTTCGGTTCAGACCATTATTCCCATGCCCGAAGGTGCAGGGCTGAGAATGACCACTGCCCGCTACTATACCCCAAAAGGTCGATCAATTCAGGCCACAGGCATCACTCCGGACGTAGAAGTACCTCTTATCCTCCCCACTGAGAAACAGAAGGCAAACAATGGCCGTCATTCAGTGGTCCGCGAGGCCGACCTGAAAAACCACATCACAAACGGCAATAAGAAGAAAAAGGAAAAAGAAAAGGAACAGGAGGATAAGGGGAAAGAGCAGGAAATCAAAAAGCGACTGAAAAAAGACAACCAGCTTCGATCTGGTCTGAATATTCTTAAAAGCCTCAGGCTCTACAGCGAATATCAGGAAAAAAGCAGCGACAGCTGATAAGAGAATAATCGATCTGTGAGCCTGATTATTTCCGTTTGATTTCCACTCGCTGATTCAGGTTACGTCCGTTGTTAACCTCGTTTTCTACCAACGGCTGGGTATCACCGTACCAGGAAATCTCCAGTCGTTCGGGCCTAATCCCAAAATTATCGACCAGCCGGCTCTTGATAAGTTCAGCCCGAGCCTTTGAAATTTCAAGAGAGCGATTTGAATCGACCGCCACTGCATGGACCTCGATTTCAAAACTCAGATGATTCAGGGACTCTGTCATCATCGCCTGGCCAACAGCGGCTAACTGTCGTATGCCAGTGGGCTGCAGCTTCTCGGTACCGCCCTGGAATGCTATCCGGTACTGGATAACAGGACCGGTTAACAGCAGCGACGAGCTGGTCGAGATCTTGCTCCGCTGATCCATCACCTTCACAACATCCTGTACAGAGAGCACTCCTCCATTGATTGCCTTGCGCTTGACCTTCAGACGTAAAAGACGATCCTGGTAACGTGAATTTTCAGGACTGAAAATCAGCCCACGCTGATAGGCACTAATGGCCTCCTCCAGTTTTTCCTGATAAATCAGCACATCACCCCGCCCCAGGTAGGCCTTGCCGAATTCAGGCTGGAGTTTGATCGCCTTCCCATAGTAGCGAAGGGCCTGATCATACTTACGGAAACGCTCCAGGCTGAGACCATATTTGAAATTCAGAACGGCATCATCGGGACATTGAACAATGGCTTTACCAAGAAGTTCCCTCTTTTTTTTCAGATTTCTTTCCGCCTTGAGACTTTTTTTGATTGCCTGGCAATCAGCCCCGTAAAGCAGCGGGGCGGGAAGAATGAAAAAAAGCAGTAGCGACGGAATCAGATATTTTTTCATGGAATCTCAGTTCATTATAACAGTTTCATGAAACGGCCAGACCTCCAGGATCGATGCCCGACATTCCAGACAGACAGCTGCCGATGGTTCAGCAGAATCAAACTGCAAGGACATCACAAAAAAACATTAACACAAAAGACAATTCCCGAACAAGTGTTAAAACCCGATTTCCTTCAGAAAACTCCCATCTTCCGACCATTTCTTACGAATTTTCACCCAAAGTTTCAGCACCACCTTGAGCCCTAACAACCGCTCGATATCTTTTCTTGCACTGGAGCCAATCTCTTTGATTTTTCGTCCCCCTTTGCCAATAACAATTCCCTTCTGGGACTTTCGCTCAAGGATTATGGTGGCGTGAATGGTCACCATCTGCCTTGCCTCCTCTTCTTTGAACGAGTCGATGACCACCGCCGAAGAATAGGGAACCTCACTGCCGGTCAACAGAAAGACCTTTTCCCGTACAATCTCGGCCACCAGAAATCGCTCTGTGGCATCAGTGGGAATATCGTCTGGAAAAAACCTCGGCCCCATGGGCAGCACTGCAACCAGTTCATCAAGTAACCGCTCCGTGCCGTCGCAGCGGAGAGCGGAAATTGGCACCACCGCCTGGAAATCAAAGGCTTTGCCGTAGAGTTCAATAAAATGGAGGAGTTTTTCCTTTTCAATAAGGTCGATCTTATTCAATGCCAGAAAGACAGGACATTGAACTGTTCTCAGTGTAGCGGTCAGACTGCGCAGGTTCTGCTGCTCAGTTTCTTCGGTCATCCTTTTGGAACAATCGATCATATAAAGCACCCCGTCAACATCACTGAGGCTTTCAAGAGCAACACGCACCATCTCCCTGTTCAACGGTTGACGCGGTTTGTGCAACCCCGGAGTATCCACGAGAATCAGTTGATACTTTTCATCGTTGACCACACCGAGGATGCGGTTTCTTGTGGTTTGCGGTTTGGGGGTAACTATGGAAATTTTTTGACCGAGCAGAGAATTCATCAAGGTGGATTTCCCTGCATTGGGCGGACCGACAATGGCTATCATGCCGCAACGGACAGGTTTTACAAATTCAGCCAGCCATTGCTCCTCATCCATACCAGTATTAGTATTTTCCGACATTTGAATTGAGTGTGATAATTTTATAAAAACCCGGTCAGTACAGAAACAGGATGCCCACTTAAGGCCTCCTTGACAAGATACCAGATTGGACCAGATGATTTAGACTCTTTTTGAAAAACCAACAAATTAGTGGTGGTTAAAAAAAGCAGGTCCACTATAGTTGATTTCATGTGTTCATGATCGCAGCACCAGAGCGACTTTTGTCGAAATTGGAGCAGGCTTGGCAATCAGATCCGGAAAAAAAATTTCTTTGCAACATCGTATCATGAACGACCCCAAAACACTATTTTTCTGCGTTCTCACATCCTTTGAGAAGAAAATAACTACAGCGGATTCGGCTCCGCCCGAACCTACTGGACAAAGACCATGACCTCTCCCGGAACCATTGTTGAATATCTGGACGGCGGAAAATTTGTCTGTGCTCGGGTCACCGAATCCCATGCCAAACGTCTCCGCATCATCAACCAGAACGGCCGGGAAGTCAATCTACCCCTCTCCAGAGTTGTCCATTTCTCCACCCGTCCTCTGCTCTCTTCAGTCTCCCGGGAAGATACACTTCGCACTCTCAAGGAAACCTCTCAAAAACGCGAATCTCTGGTGGGACAGATTAACCTTGAAGAAATCTGGGAGCTGACCAGCGAGGCCAATGACTCAAGTTTTACGCCCACCTTTCTCAGTGAACTCAATTTCGGTGAAGAGGCCAGTGACGACCTCGTCTCCGCCCTGCTCCGCTCGGTCTTTCTTGACCGACTTTACTTCAAGTACAAGGAGGGCAAGGTTCATGTAAACTCCCCTGCTCAGGTTGAACAGCTCAAGATTCAGCAGGAAAAGGAACAAAAGAGAGAGGAACTGATTCAATTCGGTGCTGAAAATCTTCGCAGAATCCAGTCCGGCGCCTATGACGATACTGAACTGGACAATGATTGTCGTAGCTGCCTGGAGATCATCAGTGACTTTTACCTCTTTGGCAACGATGCCAAACATAGCGATATAGCACGACAGATCCTCAAAATAGCAGGTCTCGGACGCCCCCACGACCCGTTCCAGCTGCTTGTCAAGGCAGGTATCTGGGGAGAAAATGAAAACATTCCCCTGTTACGCCAGGAGCTGCCCGTTGATTTCAGTCTCGAGGCAAGACAGCTGGCGGAAAACATTCTTCAGCAGGGCACTGGAAATTTAAGAGATGATTCGGGCAGGATTGACCTGACTCACCTCAAACCGATGACCATCGATGGTGCCTCCACCCTCGATTATGACGATGCCCTGACCATTGAGGCCAAAGGAGATGATCTTCTTCTTGGCGTTCACATCTCCGACGTAGCCTTCTATGTCAAACCCGGTGACCCGCTGTTTCTTGAAGCCACCCATCGATGTACCTCCCTCTATTTCCCGGAGGGCCAGGTTCCCATGCTGCCCCGCCATCTCTCACAGGGAATCTGCAGTCTCATCCAGGGTGAAGAACGGGCCGCCATGAGCTTTCTCATTCTGCTCTCCAAAGAGGCGGAGGTCAAACAGGTCCGTATCAAACCTTCCATTATCAAGGTTGCCAGACGCCTCACATATGATGAGGTGGATCAGCTCATCACTAAAAAAGACGACTGGGAAATTTCCACATTAAACGATCTGCGGATCAAGTTTCGCAACAGAAGACTCGAGGCGGGTGCCCTGCTCCTTCCCTTTCCCGACGTCAACATCCATGTCAATGGTAACAGTGTTCAGGCCCACCTCTCCGACACGGACACTCCGGCCCGAACGCTGGTCTCAGAGACCATGATATTGACCAACCAGGAGGCGGCACGATACATTGCGGACCGAATGGTACCGGGTCTCTTTCGTGCCCAGGGACCACCCAGGAAACGGGTAGTTCACGGAATAGACAACGACCTGTTCCTCAACAGCCGGCAGCGTAAAATGCTCTCAAGGGGAGAACTGCTTACCCAGGCCAAAACTCACAGCGGGCTGGGCGTAGAGCAATACACCACCGTCACTTCGCCCATCAGACGATTACTGGACCTGCTCATGCAGCACCAGCTCCACTCCATTATCCGACACCAGCCGGCCGCCTTTTCAGAGGAGGACTGCAAAGATTTTTCCGCTCTGCTGACAAGAAACCTGGCCCGGGCCAATTCAGTCAAGCAGCAGCGCCATCGCTACTGGCTCCTCAAGTACCTGGAAGCCAGGCGCGGTCTCCAGCTGGAAGCTCTTGTCATAGACTCCGGGCCCAAAAGGATATCCATGCTGCTCACTGATATTCTCATGGATATCGATCTGCCCACCCCTCACGGCTCAAAGCCTGTTCCCGGCAGTACAACGCTGGTGACAGTGGCCAAGGCAGACCCGCTGGAAAACAGTGTCCGCTTTGAATGGTAAACAGTCGTTGTTCCTTGATTAGAGACACCTCCAGCTAAGTTACGGTGAAACTATGAATACCAACAATACCTGGGAAACAATGGGCTCACTCAGTGAAGAGGATGTGCCGCTGGTTCTCAATACACTGTTTCTCTTCTACGAGGAACGGCTCAAACACAGCCCGGACGATGAACAGGCCCTGGAATTTTTCAAACACCTCGACAACGCAATGAGTCAGGTCAATGAGTGCAACCTCAATCGTCGCTGAAGCGCGAATCCTTGTTCTTCTAGCCTGGTTCTTCTTCGGCCTCCTTCCGGTTGAAGCGGTGATTGGCCAGGAAACCCGTCCCCCACTTTTTGCAGGTCTTTTCTCCAGTGGATCACTGGACGGCTGGGAGGAGAAGGAATTTTCATCAAAAAGCACCTACCAGCTGAAAGTGATGGACGGCAGTACCGTTCTTGGTGCAATTGCCGAAAATGGTGCATCAGGCCTTTTCAAAAAACAGACTGTTGATCTTAGACAATATCCTTTTCTCAACTGGCAGTGGCGGGTTGAAGAGGGGCACCCACTGCTTGCTGAAACAACAAAAAAAGGCGATGACTATGCCGCCAGGGTCTATGTCATCGTTGACGGTGGTCTTTTTTTCTGGAAGACCATTGCAATTAATTATGTATGGTCTTCCTCGCAGAAAAAAGGGAGCCGCTGGCCCAACGCCTTTGCCGGTGAAAATGCCATGCTGCTCGCTGTCCGCTCCGATGTGGACGGGGATCAGACAATGAAGTGGTACCGGGAAAAACGTAACCTGCGCCGTGACTTCAAAGAACTGTTTGACCTTGATGTTGAAACCATCGACGGCGTTGCAATCATGACAGACAGTGACAACTCGGGTGGCCGGGTCACTGCATACTATGGCGACATCTTCTTCACAGCTCAATAGCTCATTTTCTCTCTACCGGCGATGCTCCACAGCTGTTATCCTGCTGATCATCGGGCTGAGCCTGAGCTCTTGCGGCGGCCGGTCTCTGACTCCAGGTGATCCATCCGCATCGTCCCATTACGAGGTCAAAGGAGCAACCCGACTCATTGAACGGTATGCGCCGATCTTTCTGGTTGAAGAAAACCAGCTTGCCTTCAACCGGCCGGGAACTGCAAAGGCGGACCGGGATAAAGATGGCAAAATCAGGGTGACGGTTGATAACTCACAGCCATCTCTCTACTTTGAAGAAACCAGATTCAGAACTCCAAATGGCAGCTACCGCAACCTCATCTACCGGGTCCATTTCAGCGAGGTCCCACCGCTCCACCTGATCAGCGGCCATAATGTCGGTCTGATCTTCATCACCACCCTCAATGAGGACCTGGAACCACTGCTCTACACATTGGTTCACACCTGTGGCTGTTACCTGGCCTTTGTGCCAACCTACAACCTCCCCGTTGAATATCTTCCGGACGGCTGGCCTAAAAAATACCAGCGGGTCTATGGTGAGAAGCTCCCCTCTTTTGTGGTCAACAACAGTCCGGACAACGATCGGCCACTCATCGTCCTTCGCTCAGAAACCCACAGAGTCAAGGACTTTCGGATCATGTATGACAAGCTGCAGGGCCTGGTTAGTATGAAGCTCCGGCCCATGACCGAGCTGCGCAACCTGCCGGTGGGTAACATCACCACCTCTTTTTTTGAAGAAGATGGAAAGCGAAAAGGCTATGTCAAGGGCAGTCGGAAATTCTGGGAGAGGCTTCTCATCAGCTGGTGGGCACTCGACCCCAGGGTTGGTGAGGACAAGGACCTGGGCCCGGTCGAGGAGACCGGCACAGTCTTCTATACCAGTCTCAAGCCATGGGCAAGGTGGGAGTCGGACCTGTGGAAGTTTCCGGAGTTCCTGGAGTACTGGGGATGGAAATTTTAAAAGCTATGGCCACTGAGGCGGGAGCCAGATCAAGCCTGCAGCAGGTGTAATCCGGCTCCCGGGTGTTGTGGTGGTCAGTAAAGGATTAGTGCGTCTGCTTAAAATCGACCGGAGGACCGCTGAGCAGGTCGGAAAGATAATGCTTGAGTCGGTCATTTAAGGCGTGGACTGTTCCACCAGGTCGCTTGCCGTCTTCCAGCCACGCCTCCATGAAAAGCTCATGGGGCACTTCGATCTTGGCCAGCTCCTCCGCCCCTTCGACGGTCCTTTTGATCAGGGTGACAAGTGACGGGTTCTCCTCCCAGTCAAAAATCACAAAATAGTAGGATTCATCATTGGCACTGGCTACAAAGTCATTTCCTCGAGTCCAGCCGCTTCCCCACTCCAGATACATTTCAACCGCCTTTTCAGGCGTCATTTCCCAGTCTATTTCATTGATAAGGCTTCTTTTTGCACGTAATTGTTCGATTGAATACATGATTTCCTCCTTTAATGAGTAGCAGAGACAACTCAGTAATAATAATTATTCTCTAATATCATAACAAAGAAGTCAACACTATTTTATTCAGATCATTATTCGCCTATGCGTGATTGCGGTTCTGTCAGTTCAGAGAAGATGGTGGTCATGGATGGTCGTGCACAGAAAGGCCGGGACAACTAACTATCCTTGCTCAAAGAAACAAGGATGTAACTGGTTGGATACCTTTTCCGGAAAACCTTCAGGCCCGGAAAAAATACCGGATTGATAAAACAGCTTGAGCAGCTGTTATTGGTCCGACAATTCTAGCGATCAGGCGTGTTCGAATCTGGCACTCACAATTATCTCAAGTTGGAGTGAATCAGTAAACGCCAGAAGTTGGATGTGGCAAGCTTGAAATTTATGTCGTTTCTCAACGGTGTCAAATGGTGTTGAAAGGGTCAATTTTAAAAGCTATTGGTCATTCAAGCACCAGTAACAGTATGGAATGAGAAGTTGAATATATACATACCAGGAGCCATCTAAGGAAAAAGCAATGCCTCCTTATTCAAATCTATAAGTAACTATTTAGTGTAAAGCTGGGTGCGCCCCTAAGCAGGGAACTGTAACTGTTCAGCAGGGCCCGCAGTGTGGTCAAGCAGGCTGACGAAGCGTACTTGTGCTACTCGAGGCGGCCTGATCGGCCATAATGTGGGTGCTGCTGAATAGTTACATCTATAACAGTAAAAAACAAAGTGCCATAACCCCTGTAGGTGCTAAAGCATAGGCCAAAAGAAGGACTGGAGAAACACCGTTACTGAAGTAGTTCTTCAATAACGCCTGTCCGGCAGGATTAGGGGCATTGGCAATCACCGTAAGGCCACCACCGGTAACAGCACCTGCTACCACCGCATATTTGAGGCCATCTGTGAAACCCGGTACCAGGGTACTCAGGTAAGTAATAGCTGCATTATCGTTAAAGGCAGTAAGTACCGTGGAACTGAACATAAGAGGCAGTTCGCCCAGGCTGCCTAATACTGGGGCAATCCACCACCCCTGCAGCCCACCATGAATTACCAGGCCACCCAAAAAAAAGCCGACCAGCATGGGTGGTTTCAAATTGACATTGTTTTGAAACGGCCAGGTAACATGGGAAAAACCGATAAAAAAAAGCATACCAGAGACAAAAACTGCCGGGTAATGGGCATTGACAATGGTCCAGATCATAAAGACCACATGGACGGCCGTAATCCAGCCAGGCACATCGCCACTGCGCATATCCCAGTTGGGATCGGTGAGTTTTGGCCTCTTGTCTCTGGGAAGCAAACCCGGCACTGAGACGCTCATTTTCTGGATCTTCAGGTCTTCCAGCTCCTGCTCAAGGGTCTCATCCAGAAGTTCCAGGTCGGCATCTTCCCCAGAACCAAGAGTAAGAGCCGATGTCTTGGCCACCTCTTTGATACGGTCGAACTCGCGGTGCAACTCTTCGGCTATACGCTCCTCAGCGTGGTGAAGGCCCCTTTCCAGAAATTCCCTGGATAGATACTCTTCTTTGATATCGTCTTTGAGAAGGCTTACCTTGAATTTCTTTTCCAAGCCGGAAATTTCTTTTTTAAACACAAGAAAAACCAAGGCATTAGAGATGATAATACCGATGACAGCCTTCCAACCAAAGGTGGTAAACATGAAGGGCAGGTCCCATTTCCAGGGGGCAGCCACCATGAGGACCGGTGGTGCGGCAAAATGGGTAAGAGTTCCGCCAACTGAAACATT
Organism: Thermodesulfobacteriota bacterium; assembly: GCA_039715055.1. Classification (GTDB taxonomy): domain Bacteria; phylum Desulfobacterota; class Desulfobulbia; order Desulfobulbales; family Desulfocapsaceae; genus JBDLID01. Next base: position 10,771 of record JBDLID010000094.1, read on the forward strand.
GACAAAAAGCAGCGCAATGGTGGCGTATTTAAATTTATGGCTCGGCTGCAATTCGTAAAATTTCTGAGCCAGCAACATAGCCGAAATGGTCATCGCAGCAGGTTCCGTGATGAACGAGCCAAGAATCGGCCCCAGAGTCATGATCGTCAGCCACCACGCCGCCAATGTGCCCTTAAAAACAGCCGCTATGCGACTCATTACATTTTCAGAAAGTTTCAGAATGGGGCGGGAGGAAGCCAGTGCCATGATAACTACGACAAACATCGGCTCAGTATAGTTAACTCCGCTGACATAATTGACAAAGGTATGCCAGTCATAAAAAGAAACGACAGCAGCACTGAGCGCTACAGCCCAGAGACCAAAAACAACCTCAACCTCGCCGAGAAAATGAAATATCTCGGAAAGGAGATGGGTGGAGTTTTCCGATTCCCGACCTGCTTCTATCTCATTCTGGTGTTCAGCTTTCCACTTATGGGCATAGTAGAGAAATTTACTGCTTAAAAATGTATGGAGGATGGCAGTCAGAAAAATGAGGCTGGCCACAAGGTTAAATGGGGTATGACTGATGCGGTGTCTAAGAATTGCTCCTACACCTTCAATATCAGCGTCATGATAACTTGCAAAACTTGGCGGGAACTCAGCTGCGGCCGGATGTAGGTTTGAACCTCCCCCACCCGCATAGGCATAAGCTGCAAGAAGTAAAAAAATGAATAAAAGTATTAATTTCCTGGCCACTTATATACCCCTTTCTTTTGTCAGTCTCTTCGAGTTTGCGACTCGATTATAATTGCAAAGCCAAATAAAGAACTTCTCGCCTATGCTCAGCAAGGCAATCTGTTTTGCACATATACTATTAACAATAGTTAATAGTATATGGATCATATTGTCCAGGGGTAATCAAAAATGTGCACCGGTCGATTCAAACAGGAGAGGAGTTGGGAGGAGTATTGTTCATGCAATTAAAGGGATAAGCGCCTAACAAAATGTAAGGGACCTGCAGGCAGCGCGGTTTTTCAGAATTCAGCCTGGTTGCTTAAAACCCAAGTAAATTAAAGGTCAGTGCTGTAAATTTTGCAGGCCCCTGAGCTTGAACGATATGTGCCATCAAGGAAAACCTCAGTGATAAGAATTCGCTTTCCGTTTGGAAAGTAGCAAGGGAAAAAACGTGACTCTAACGATCAACATGCCTCTTGGCAGAGGATAGAGAATATTCTCTCGCAGCTGTTCACCGAATTGGACGACTTTTTTCTCATGGCAAGAAGGACAGGTAAGCGACCGCAGGGAGACTCCGGGACCAGCGCCCTCGACAGGAAAAAGCAAGCAGGAATTCATGGTGACAGTCAGGGCAGCGGACACGGGCGAATCCCTGAGTCAGGTTCCCGCACCAGAGAT
>JBDLID010000095.1:0-11823 GCA_039715055.1 Thermodesulfobacteriota bacterium
TTGCCGTTCGGGTACACCCTGTCCCGCTTTTTTTCAATGGGGGGCTGCGGCTGCTCACGCTTCCTGGAGACATTCTTCTGCAGGGTAATGTCAATTGAGCTGTTTACTCCCGGTTCAAGCTCTATCCACCTGGTCTCAGTTCCATATCCCGCACGGCTCACTTCAACGTTGTAGCGACCCGGATCAAGTTTCATCCCCTGTTTGAAAGGCGGCCTGATGTTGAGTATTCTTGTCTCAGAATCAGACGGAGTGGTAATCACGCTCAGGGATACCGGAGCCTCTTTGCGGGGCTTCCCGACTGGTTCAGGGCGGATCGTTTTCTCGCCAGGTCGATGCTGCTCGTCACGCCTTGCACCTCCCCCCGCATCCCCTCCGGCCAGGAAAAAGCGGGGAATCGGTGTGGAGGAAAGCCAGGGAATCTGCCTGTCTCCTGTTTCCTTCATCACCGCCATTCCCGCCTCATTAAACACATTCTGGATGTCCAGGTTGGAAACGGCCATGGCGTCGAGCAGATGCTTGGTAAACACACCGTTTCGTCCCTGCCCGTCTGCTGCGACCGCTCCCGGACTCGTCGCGTAGGCAATGATGGTTCCCTTGGGGGCGTCCATTCTGGCCAGCCCCTGACTGGATGAACGGAAACTCCGCTGAAACGGATTATTGCGGCAGGCGTCAAGAATGACCATGTTGAGCATGTTTTCAGCAGATTTCATCTTGCTGATAATTCGCGCGGCATCCACAGCCTCAAACTCCACATCACCCTCGTCCGCCACCTCTACCCTGACAGGTATCAGATAATTACGACCATTGATCTGCATACCGTGGCCGGCAAAATAAAAAAGACCGATCTTCGATTTCTTCAACTTTGAAGAAAAACTGTTCAGGGCCTCAACCATCTCCTTTTTATTCACATCAGTTTTTGCGATGACCTCAAAGTCAAGCGACTTGAGAAGACGGGTCATATCAACAGCATCATTGACCGGATTTTTAAGGGGAGAGGTACCGTAAGCACCGTTACCGATCACCAGTGCAACCCGCTCTGCACCACCTGCACCGGAGGCGCAAACAATTGACAGAAAGAAACAAATAATGAACAATAACCAGTTGGAGTGAAATGAAATTCTCATATCCTGGAGGCAGGGTGGCTGGATGTTTGGCTGGACAAACTTCTCATAAGTTCTGCTACGATAGAGCGGTAGTTTCCTGCAAATCGCCCCCCTATTAATTACTTAAAAATCAACAAGATAAAAAACAGTACCACTGCCGGCGACAGCTTGTCAATCATGGTTCTCAGAAAAAAACAGCCTCCTTTTCTTCTCATCTGTCATTGTGCTATACTGGAACCAGAAATCTTTCACTGCCGGACTGCTCCCGGCCTGATTGGCAAATGAACTTTACCCTGTCACTGAATTGCTATGAAACCGACACCCCTTGTACTGACTGGTATCCTCTTCTGCCTCGTTAATTCGCAGGTTGCTTCAGGAGAGGAGGCCATCTTCTCCGGCTCATCTCCGGAGATGGTCGACAAACTACTCTCCAGTCGTCAATTCGGCATGACAAGAAGCTTCAGCGCTCCCAAAACACGCTCCATTACGGTCACTGCCGTGGAAGAGAACGGATCAGACTATGAGGCCACCATCCAGATCCCCATCGATCCGCCCAAGGAGATTCTCCGTCTCAGGGTGGAATTTGACACCAACTCAGCCTCACTGCGTAAAAGCGCCCATCCCACCCTCACCAAACTGGCCACAGCCCTCAAGGACCAGAGACTGGCTACTGCCAGATTCTGTATCCAGGGACACACGGACAGTGATGGTGACAATCGCTACAACCTCAGGCTGAGCCTCCATCGGGCCCGATCAGTTCTCAACTACCTGACCATCACTGAGGGAATCGACGAAGAGCGGGTGACGATCTTCGGTTATGGTGAGGCGGTCCCCCTCAAGGAAAACAACTCCTCTTCCAACAAACAGATCAACAGACGTGTTGAAGTCTCCCTGCAATGTCCGACAGTGGCAGCAAAGAATCAATGACCCGTTACCAGGATTGACAAAAATAGTATTTTTCGGTAAATATTGTCAAAATCAACTACCGAGGTTTTCCGGGTCAGAAACCGGAAAAAAAGGGAACTTCGTGAAATTCGAAGACGGGCCCGCCGCTGTAACCGGAGACGAATTCCGCACAGTGCCACTGTTATCATCAACGGGAAGGCGCGGAAGGAGGGTGAACCGGAAGTCAGAAGACCTGCCTCGGTAGTGGTGCTGAATCCTCGTGGACGGAGGGCAGCCGTAGATTTTGGGATATTTTGGGAAATCCCGGATCAAGTTAACTTGATCCGGGATTTTTTTTTGCATTATACACACTCAGCCGTTAAAGATCCGTGGAAATTCGCTCAACTCTTATTTCTGCCACCCTTGGCCTGGTGCTGGCGGCAACCATTGTCGCCTCCACCACCATGGGGTTTCTCAGCATCACTCCCCTTGAGGTGCTGCAGATTATTGGAGCCCGGCTCAAAGGAGCCACAACGGTTACCGGAATAGAGCCCAGCTTTATTTTCGTGGTGTGGGATGTCAGGCTGCCACGTATCCTCACTGCTGCCGTGGTGGGCGGCGGACTAGCCGTTGCAGGCGCAGTTTTCCAGGGAATTCTGCTCAACCCATTAGCCGATCCGTACACCCTTGGGGTCTCTTCCGGCGCCGCTTTTGGTGCATCGCTTGCCCTGATCCTCTCCATTATCGGGATTTCAATGCCCGCCTTTGTCTCGGTGCCGCTGTTTGCCTTTATCGGTGCCATGGCCACGCTGGCTGCAGTATTCAGTCTCTCATCCAGGGACGAAAGCCTCTCATCCAACAGTCTCATCCTTGCAGGTGTCATTGTCGCCGCCATCCTCTCTGCCGGAATCGGTTTCATCAAGTACCTTGCCGACGAGCAGGTCTCGGTCATTATCTTCTGGCTCATGGGCTCATTTGTCGGCCGCTCCTGGAGCGATGTACTCCTTGTCGGCGGCCTGACCCTGCCGACCATGCTGGTGATCTTCTACTTTGCCAGAGACCTCAATATCATGTCTCTTGGAGAACGTACCGCCGACACCCTCGGCGTCGACAGCAGCCGGATCAAAAAGATCCTTCTCCTCTGTGCCTCGCTTATCAGCGCCGTGGCGGTTTCGGTTTCAGGGGTCATCGGTTTCGTCGGCCTTATTGTGCCCCACCTCCTCCGTGCCATCCTCGGTCCCGATAACCGCACGCTGCTGCCTGCCTGTTTTTTCGGGGGTGGTATACTGCTGCTGCTTGCCGACACCCTTACCCGCGCCTGGCTGCCTTCCGAGCTGCCCATCGGCATCCTCACCTCACTTCTCGGCGGTCCGTTCTTCTGTTATATCTTTCGCCGTAAACAGCTGGGGAGAAGCTCATGACAGCAACAACTGCTGAAAACTATCTCCAGCTCGACGGTGTCTCGTTCGGCTACAGTGAAAAAGAGGTGCTCAGCGATATCGACCTGAACGTCAGATCCGGCAGGGTCTACGGCCTGATCGGCCCCAACGGTTCCGGCAAGACCAGCCTCGTCAACCTGCTCTGCGGAACCCGCAGACCCGACCGGGGAGTGGTCAGACTTCTTGGCAGTCCCCTTTCCGCCTACTCAAAAAAACAGCTGGCACGCCACCTGTCCCTGGTTCCCCAGGAGTTCACCCTGGGCTTTGACTACCGGGTCAGAGACATCGTCTTCATGGGTCGCCATCCCCACATCGGCCGTTTCAGTTCTCCGAGCCTTGACGATCATGAGCTGGTGAACCGGGCCATGGCGGAGATGGATATCGAGTCTCTTGCGGACCGGCCGGTGACCGAGTTATCCGGAGGTGAAAAACAACGGGTAGTTGTGGCCCGGGCCCTGGCCCAGGATACCGCCACCATGATCCTTGATGAGGCCACGTCCAACCTGGATATCCGTCACACCCTTGAGATCATGCGGGTTCTGAAAAAACGGGTCTCTCAATCAGGTCTCTGTGTGATTGCAGCCATCCACGACCTCAACCTTGCCGCCTCGTTTTGTGACGAGTTCATCATTCTAAAAAACGGACAGCTGGTGAGTTGCGGGCCGGTGGAGCACTGTCTCAATCGTGAATTGATCCGTGAGGTCTTTGAAGTGGAAGCCGATGTCATTGTCGATAGCGAATCCAGCGGGATGCGAATCCACTATCCCTTTAACCGGACCATCAACTAACCATGCCCTCTGTCAACAGATCACTGCGCAAAATGGCTGCCACCTCCTTTATTCGCCCTGTTCTTGGTCTTCTGTTGATCCTTGCAGCAGCAATCTTCAGCCCTCCCGGTTGTCCGGCTGAAGACCAGGTTGTTACAGATATTTTCGGCACTCGTATTGACCCCCGGAAAACATTTTCGAGAATCATTTCCCTCTACCCCGCTCATACGGAAAATATTGCCGCACTCGACTGTACAGACCTCCTCATCGGCATCTCCCCCGGTGACGACTTCCCGGCCATTGTCACCACAAAGCAACGGTTCAGCTACCGTGACAACCCGGAAAAATTCATCGCTGCCCGTCCCGACCTGGTCCTGGTCAGGCCCATGATTGTCGGGGCCTATATGCCGCTGCTCGAAAAACTGCACGGAGCCGGGATCACCGTTGTCTCACTGCAGCCGAGAAGCGTCGATGAGATCTACAGCTACTGGTCCGCTCTCGGTGTCCTGCTGAACCGGAGGAGTGAAGCCCGGAGGATGGTGGAGCTTTTTCATGCTGAGCTCCAAAGACTTGAGGAAAAAGTGAGCTTGATACCAGTTGAAAAAAGGCCCCGGGTCTATTTCCAGTCCATTCATAAAAAGATGAAAACCTTTTCGCCACGCTCCATTGCTATATTCTGCCTGGAATCGGCCGGGGGAAGAAACATCGCCTCCGATGCAACGGCGAGAAGACAGAGCAACATTGCCGCCTACAGTAAGGAGCGAATCCTGGCACACGCCGACCGGACCGACATCTTCATAGCCCAGCAGGGCCGGATGAACCCGGTGACCCTGGAGATGTTAAAACAGGAACCGGGTTTTGCGGCAATCAAGGCGGTCCGCCAAAACCGGGTCCATCTCATCGATGAGAAACTGGTCTCACGCCCCACCCTTCGACTATTAATCGGCATGCATCGACTGCACGCCATGCTATACCCGCAACCATGACACAACAATCAGGAAATACCATGAACACAACGCTTGCAATCATCGGGGTAGGCCCCGGCGACCCTGAATTGCTCACCGTCAAAGCCATCAGGGCGGTGGAAAAAAGCTCCATTATTGTCACCCCCAAGGCCAAGAAAAATGGAAACTCAACGGCTCTGTCCATCCTCGAGCAGGGAATGGATCTTGCCGGTAAAGAGACCCTTGAGCTCCACTTCCCCATGAAGAAAATCTGTCTCGGCGAACCGCCTGATGCAGAGGTTGAGACCGCCTGGCGGGCTGCAGCAGATGCTGTTCTTCAACACCTGGACAACGGACGAAATGTTGTCTTTCCGACACTGGGTGATCCCGCCATCTACTCCACCGGTTATTACCTCTACCAGACCATTATCGAGATGAGGCCGGAGGTGGAGGTGAACTTCACTCCGGGCATTTCAGCCATGAGCGCCTGCTCGGCCTCGACCCGGCAGCCGATCTGCCTCGGTGACGACAAGCTGGCCGTCATCCCCGCCACTTTCACTCCGGAGCGGCTTGAGGAAATCCTTTCTTCCTTTGACACCATAGTTTTGATGAAGGTGCATACGGTAATTGACGAATTGAGATCCCTGCTGGACAGGCTCGACCTCATTCACTGCTCCGTCCTTATTGAACGGGCAGGCATGGCCGATGAGCGGATTATCGGCAACCTCGATGAAATCACCGGCCCTCTCCACTACTTTTCAACCATCGTTGTCCGCAAAAAAAGTCTTTAAGGCTTTCGGCAGCCATGTTGCCCAATTCCTTTTTGCAAAATGTTTGCTGCTCAACTAACCCGACAAGTCGTAAAACTTTTTAGAGCCGCTGGATAAGTGGATTGGTGATCACTCTAAGTTTTTGATTTTAAAGCTATCTCATTACTTCTTGTTTTTTTATTGGCAATTTCATGGAGTAAGGCACTACAATAATCTCAAGGCTTGAGGGTACCTTGAGTTGAACCCAACTGTGTCGAGTAACAATTGCCATACCATTTCCCGTCATGAAAAACAGAATAGCCACTCTTCTGATGACATGTTTCATTCTGTTCACCTCCTTTACACTTTGGGGAGAAAGGGTCTGGGGTGACACCATAACCCTGCGTGCGGATGAGTGGTGTCCGTACAACTGTACCCCAGGCACCCAACTGCCCGGCTACATGGTTGAGGTTGCCGACAAGATATTTTCCCGGGCAGACCACACGGTCGACTACCAATCCATGCCCTGGTCAAGGGCCATTGCCGAAGCCAGATCGGGCAGTATCAACGGGGTTATCGGAGCAGGAATCACCGATGCCCCCGGTTTTATCTTTCCCACTGAACCCCTCGGCTTCATGAAAAATTCATTCTGGGCTCGCCGTGATGAATCGTGGCGCTTTACAGATATTGCATCATTACAAAAAGTTGTTTTGGGTGCGGTCCAGGACTATGACTACACCCGGGAAATCAACGAATATATTACTGATAAGAATAACAGCGACAGAGTTGAAGTCATTCACGGCAGGTCAGCCCTTGAGCGCAACATCAAAAAGCTCTTAGGCCATCGAATCGATGTGATCATCGAGGATGAAAATGTCTTCCTCACTAAAATCCAGGCGCTGGGAAAAACTCAGGACGTCATCAAGGTCGGTGCAATTAAGGGTGAACTCAAAATGCAGCAGCTATTCATCGCCTTTTCTCCAGGCCATGAAAAATCCGCCGAATATGGCCGTCTGCTCAGTGATGGCATCAGCCGGCTGAGGGAGTCCGGAGAACTTGCCGTAATTATGGCCAAATATGGTCTTCTGGACTGGAAAGACAATGGTGGTCCCCTTCATTGAAAACTGGACAACAGCCTCTCTCCATGTTCCCATTGGTTTAATTTAAAATAACACGTAACTATTCAGCAGCACCCACATTATGGCCGATCAGGCCGCCTCGAGTAGCACAAGTACGCTTCGTCAGCCTGCTTGACCACACTGCGGGCCCTGCTGAACAGTTACAGTTCCCTGCTTAGGGACGCACCCAGCTTTACGCTGAATAGTTACAATAACACGAGGTAACTCGATATGAAGCCACTTGTCACATCTGTCTCCGAAGTTGAGGCGATGGTCATTGGTGCGGCTGAAGGCACCTCCATGCAGGTCCTCATCCCCGCAACAGCGGCCCAAAATTTCATCATGCGCAGAATTGTCATCAAGGCAGGAGGCTCCATGCCCAACCACACGAATTCGGTGGAGCATGAGCAGTACGTTCTGTCCGGTTCCGCAGAGGTCGGTATCGGTGACCAGGTACATCACCTCAAGCAAAATGATGTACTTCTGATTCCACCGGGTGTTCCGCACTGGTACAGGGCCAGCGCAGAGGAAGATTATGTATTTATCTGCCTGATCCCCAACAAAGAGGATATCATCACCCTCATCGATACGGTTGAGTGATACGATGAAACGATGCGAGTGGGCTGAGGGCAGCGTTCTGGAACAGGAGTACCATGATCACGAGTGGGGACGGCCTGTCCACGATGATCGTCTCCTCTTTGAGTTCCTCATCCTTGAAGGTGCCCAGGCTGGATTGAGCTGGGTAACCATCCTCAAAAAGCGTGAAGGCTACAGGGAGGCCTTTGATAATTTCCGGGCCGCAAAGATTGCCCGCTACGATGAGGCCAAAATCAATGAACTGCTGGCAAACCCTGCCATCGTCCGAAACCGGCTGAAGGTCAACAGCGCTGTTGGCAACGCAAGGGCCTTTCTTGAAATACAGCAAGAATTCGGCAGCTTCGATCAATACATCTGGGACTTCGTCGGTGGTCGGCCTGTCCGGAACTCATGGAAAGAACTCTCGCAGATTCCCACCAGCACAGCCCAGTCAGACGCCATGAGCAGGGATCTGAAAAAAAGAGGGTTCAAGTTTGTCGGCACAACGATCTGTTACGCCTTTATGCAGGCGGTGGGCATGGTCAACGACCACACTGTGGACTGCCACCAGTACCACCGGATCAGCAACGCTCCAGGAGCTTGAAAACAAATTGAAGCCACTCATCACAAAATATGAAAACAGCACCATTTCTTGAATCCACTGATATCATCGACTGGAATACAACTCCGGTTTTAGAGCTCGCTCACCGGTTGTCACGCGGCCTTGAAAGGCCTAATGAAATTGGTCGGGCATGTTTTGAATGGGTCCGGGATGAGATCGGCCACAGCGGGGATATCCAATCCGAAATCGTCACCTGCTCCGCATCGGAGGTACTCAGGGAGAAAACCGGCTGGTGTTTTGCCAAAAGCCATCTGCTGGCAGCACTGCTCCGGGCAAATTCCATTCCTGCCGGACTCTGTTACCAGAGACTTGCCAGTGATGATTCCACAGGCTTTACACTGCACGGCCTTAACGCACTATTTCTCCCCGAAACCGGATGGTACAGAGTTGACCCCCGCGGCAACAAGACAGGGGTGGACGCCCGGTTCACTCCTCCTGTCGAGCGACTGGCCTGGACGATCTCCGCCCCGGGAGAAATGGACCTGCCGGAAATCTGGCCGGAACCATTACCGATCATCGTTGACTACCTCCATCAAAATGACTCTCTAACGGATGCAGTCAAAAACCTGCCGGATATTGAGCTTATCCCCGGCTGTCAGCCGGCATGATACACGGCGGGATTTTTTACCGCTGTGTGTTTTCCGTTTTAATCCCTAACCATTCCTCCACATCGTCTTCAACCAACTGGTTACCCGCATGTGGTGCCACATTGTACTCCTTGCCCTTTGTTCTTTTTTCCCATATGATCATAACAAGCTGATACAGTGACACATATGAATCTAGAAAATCACCCAGCATGCCGCTCCTGACCTATGCGACCCGCACTTCCAGGAACCCAACTACCCACCCCATTGCAAAATACTGCTCTGCTGCTGGTAGCTGTTTTGACTACGCTGATTGTACTCGTTGGTGGCTGGCACACCAAAACTGAATACGACAACACTCTGAATACTGCCCGGATCCTTGCCCGGAGTGGTTTTGAAAAAGATCTCATTTTCCGTCAGTGGGCTACTGGTCACGGTGGTATTTACGCCCCTGTTACAGCATCAACTCCCCCCAATCCTTATCTTGCCCATCTTCCCCATCGTGACATAACGACGGATAACGGGGTTCAGCTGACACTTCTCAACCCTGCCTACATAACCCGCCAGATCCACGAACTCGGCATAAAACAATTTGGCTACAAGAGCCATATCACCAGTATCAATCCAATCCGGTCAGAGAATGCGCCGGACAAATGGGAGAAACAGGCATTACAGGTCTTTGCCCAGGGGAAAACCGAAGTCAGTGAACTCAGTAAAATCAACAATGTCAGACACATGCGTTTTATGAGTCCCCTGCTCACCCAATCTTCCTGCCTCCCGTGTCATGCGGCACAAGGATATAAGGAAGGGGACCTGCGGGGTGGAATCAGTGTGTCAATACCGATGGCACCGCTGATGTCACACTTCTACAAAGACATAGCTAACATGGCGATCGGTTATTTTCTTGTGTGGTTTATCGGCCTGCTTGGCATTGGCTATACCATCTCCAGAATAAATCTCAACCAGCAGGAGCTCGAACGGTCAAAGAAACAAATCGAAAAAAATGAAATACGATACCGTGAACTTGCAGAACACATGGAAGACGGTGTTGCCGTCTACCAGGCCGTTGATGAAGGCCGGGATTTCACCTTCTGTGACCACAACCTGGCAGGTGAACAGATTACAGGGTTATCCCGTCAACAGGTTATTGGGCATCGGGTTACGAAGGTTTTTCCCGGAGTCAGGGATCTGGGACTGTTGGAAGTTCTACAGAGGGTCTGGAAAACAGGAGAAGCGGAAATACACCCCAGCAGCATTTACAACGACAACCGCCTCTCCTTCTGGGCTGACAACAGTGTTTTCAAGCTTCCCAGTGGTGAGGTCGTTGCCATTTATCGTGACCTGACCAATGAAAAAATAGTGGAAGAAAAGCTTAACCATGCAAATACCATTATCACCCGGAGCCCGGTGGCTGCCTTTTTATGGGAAAACAGTGCGGGCTGGCCGGTCTGCTATGTATCGGAAAATGTTTTATCAATACTGGGCTATTCCGCCCGTGAATTCATGAATGCGGAAATTTCCTATGCTGAGATTATTCACCCTGACGACCTTGACCGGGTGGCGGGAGAGGTCTCCGGCGCGAGCTCAGAGGAATCAACACTTTCATTTGCCCATGAGCCATACAGAGTTATTTCCCGGGACAAAAGGATCATATGGGTCCACGACGAGACCCATATCAGAAGAAACAGTCAGGGGCAAATCACCCACTACGAAGGAATTGTCTACGATATCTCCCGACGTATGCAGGCTGACGTGGCGTTGCAAGAGAGCAAAGAACAACTGAGGAGCAGTGAAGCCAAGTTTCGCAACCTGGTGGAGTTTTCGACCGATTGGGTATGGGAGGTTGACCGGGAAGGACTCTATACTTATGCCAGCCCGCAGGTTGAAAACATACTTGGCTACAAACCTGAAGAACTCATCGGCAAAACAGTATTTGATCTAATGGTTACTGAAGAAGTGGATGCCATTTCTGCTCTCTTTAAAGAATCCGTTGAAAAAGGGACGCCGATTCTCCAACTGGAAAACGGTGCCCATCACAAGAACGGCCAGATTATTATTCTAGAGACAAGCGGGGCTCCATTTTTCGATGAGGAGGGCAAGGTTGCCGGATATCGCGGAATGGACCGCGATATTACCCAGCGTAAAAAGATGGCGCTGGAAAAAGAGGAACTCATTGGTGACCTGCAAAAGGCGCTGGATGAAATCAAGACTCTGCGGGGAATTCTTCCACTCTGTTCATTCTGTAAAAAAATCCGCCAGGACAACGACGCCTGGATAGATGTGGATGCTTATATCCACAAGCACTCCGAAGCAGACATCAGTCACAGTGTCTGTCCACAATGTGCCCAAAAGCATTACCCTGATGATTACAAAGCCATCTACCCGGACAAAGATGACAACTAGGCTGACGTTTTAACCATCTTATACAGCGCCTCGGCGGTCTGCGCTCCGCACTCCCTGATGTTTTTCTCATCCCCCCTGACGCGAATCACCGGAATTCCCTTTGACTCGAGATAGTCAATCCCCTGGAGATACTGATTTTGCAGCCTGCGCAGATCATTTAAATTTTCATGGGGAGAGAGTTTCCTCCTCTCCCTGCGGTGACGCGCGACAACCCTCTCGTAGGCAATATCGGGAGAAACGTCGAGAAAAACATAGGCATCGCAGAGACTGCCGAAACCAACTCGTTGCATAAAGGCCACCCTCCGATCGATGGAAAAATGATCGAGTAAGCCGAGGTAAGAAACGGATAGAATCAGCGGGTCCAGGAGCAGGTCCCGGTCCTCAAAGGAGAATACCGGATGAAGTCGTTCACAGAGCGATGCCTTGGCCAGCCGGTACCAGGCCGTTTTTACCCGGACGGAGAGCCTGTTGACAAGGGAGGGGAACCTTTTAACAGATTTTGCTGAAATTGCTGTCAGATCGCAAAGTCGATCTGCTGAACGGTATCGTACTGACTTCCAGCCGAAAAGGAGGATGGGGAAATCTTTTGCCAGAAGCCTGCTGGCTTCCTCAATGGTGGACCCTTTGCCGCTG
>JBDLID010000096.1:0-11804 GCA_039715055.1 Thermodesulfobacteriota bacterium
TTTCACCACTGGTATCGAGGCAGCTCACAGTAAAATTACAGGAAATTAAACATCTAATATTCAACACATCAATTTACCATGAACTACAAGGCAATTTTCCACGTGGACCAGAATGAAGAACCGGTCATGAACCTGGCGCTGAATAATGTCGTCAACCTGCTGGGTGCAATCCCGGGGCAGGAGCATGACCTGGTGGTACTCTTTAACGGGCCCGGTGCAAAGCTTGTCGCCTGGGACGATGTGGTTCCCTTTCTGGAGAGAATCAAAGATCTCGCAGGCCAGGGCGTCCGTTTCCAGGTTTGCCGCAACGCCCTTGTCCGTTTCGAAATTGATCCGGAGCAGGTCATCGAGGAATGCGAAATTATCCCGGCCGGTATCGTGGCGCTGATTGATCTGCAGAATGACGGTTATGCCTATATTAAGCCGTAAGCTCCCTGTTCACTATAAGGGCTTCTCTTGTTAAGCCGATGGCCGGCTTCTGCCGGACTCAAACCGAACTGTTTTTTGTCAGATCGTCGAGCTGATCCCCTGCCCCCTCGGCCGTGGGGAGGTTGTGTAGCACTGCCTGTTGAAAAAACGCTTGTCGCAAGGGCTGCCGTCCAGGTAGATCGCCTCCAGGTAGGAAATCTTTCTCGGCAGCATGGAAGGTGTCGAGCGGGCCACCAGGAAGTTGGCCTTTTGTCCCGGGACCAGGGCTGTGCTGGTATCGACGTCGAGAAGATCGGCACCGGCAGTGGTGGCGCACTGAACCGCTTCTCCCAGTGAGTAGCCGGCCTTGAGAAATAGCTTCAGTTCCTGACCCACTGATTCACCGTGAAGCACTCCGCATGCACCGCTGTCAGTGCCCAGCGCCACCCGCACCCCCAACTGTCTGGCTGTGGCCAGCTGTTCCAGCTGGTGCTCCAGGTTTTGTTCCACCACCTCCCGGCTGTAGTCGACATCACTGTGGAGAAGAGACGTCTGGAAGGCCTTCATGGTAAAGGCGGTTGGAATCCAGAAGGTCCCCCGGTCCGCCATCTCCTGCAGATTCTCCCTGCCCATGAAAAAGCCATGTTCGATGGAGTGACAGCCGGCTCGAACGGCTGCCTGTACCGGTTCACACCCATTGGCATGAACCATCACCTTCTGGCCTTTTGCCGAGGCGGATTTGACCAGCGCCGTAAGCTCCTCCCGGCTGAACTGGGAGGCAGATTCGACTCCGAATTCGGTGAGGCTGTTGAGGCCGGAGTTGAAAATCTTGACATGGTCACCTGAGCTGTCTCCTTTTTCAAAACAGTCCACAAGACTCTCACCTGTTTCCGGATGGCTGCCGATGAATTCTCCATAGCGTCCCTTTTTGTGTAAAGCCTGGGACGCTGCCCTGATGGTCACTGGACCGTGTTTTGTATGGCTGCCTCTTGTTTTATAGGCAAGGGCGGCACCGCTCTGATCCCCTCCATCTCTTACTGCCAGGACACCATGGGTGAACTGGTAGTGGAGCTGGTCCTCCATTCGCCGCAGCAGGGTCTCGTGATCAGCAGCAAGCTGTTCTTTTCTTGTCCGTGGATCTGTGGCCCCGGACATCGCCAGATGGACATGGCAGTCAACAAATGGCGGCAGGACGATGCAGCGTGAAAAGTCAATAACGGTGACGGTCGGATCGATATCCATATCCCAACCCTGCCAGATTTTCGTGATCTCGGAATCAACAACACTCATCATCACCTTTTTCTGGACTTCATTGCCGCTGCCATCGATAAGCCAGCCGATTTTAAATAGTTGCGGATTACTCATGATTTTCTCCTCTGTTGCCTGGGTATTAACGGGCAAGACGTTGTCTGATATGGTCAATGGGGTCTGTTGTATTTACAGGGTATCAGAATATATTTTCTGATTGTACCACAAAGTGGTGGATGGGTGAAGGGCTTGACGATCAAATATCCGTACTGTAGGGTGTCAGCAACCATTATTCTTGAAATTACGTAACTATTCAGCTGCACCCCATCTTCGCCCACCGGTAAGGACATATATGGATAAAAAAAAATCTAGATTGAGTGACAGGAGTCGGAAAAAGGGGTCATGCAGCAGTAAGAAGAAGGTGGGAGAGGACACCGTTGGAAGCCATGGTCCTCCTGATTTTTCACCGGTCCAGTCCCCGGACCAATTGTCTACCATCTCAACAGAGGTCCAGAAAACTGATAAGCAGACTCAACCTCTGGTGGAGAAGGAAAAGAAACAACCGCAAAAGGAACAATCGGGTCAGTCCCGGCCCGACCAGAGACCCAGGTGGAGTGTCGAGCAGTTTCAGGTCAGTCCGGAACCGGGTAAAAGCCGTTTCCATGACCTCAACCTTCCCAATGACGTGATGCACGGCATTGCCGATCTCAATTTTCGTTATTGCACCCCTATCCAGGAAAAGGCGCTTCCTGAACTGCTGGCCGGCAAGGATATTGTCGGCCGTGCCTCCACCGGCACCGGCAAGAGTGCGGTCTTTCTCATCGCTCTTCTGTCCAGGCTGCTTAAAAAACGGAAGGAGAAGCCGAAAAACGGTTCTCCCCGGGCTCTGATCCTGGCCCCTACCCGGGAACTGGTAATGCAGATCGCAAAGGACGGCAAGGAGTTGGCCAAGTATCTTCCCCTTCACATCATGGCGGTCTACGGCGGCACCGATTACCAGAAGCAGCAAAACGAGCTGCGCAACAGGCGGGTTGATGTGCTGGTGGCCACTCCCGGGCGTCTACTTGATTACCTGAGAAACAGGGTGGTGCGACTCGATTTTGTCGAAACTCTGGTCCTTGATGAAGCAGACCGGATGCTTGACATGGGGTTTATCCCCGATGTGCGACGTATCGTCTCTAAGACACCTCCCAAAGATCAGCGTCAGACCATGCTTTTTTCCGCGACCATGACCGATGAGGTCAAACACCTGGCCGCCCAGTGGTCCAGGCAGGCGGATCATGTGGAGACCGAGGCCGAGCAGGTTGCAGTCGATACCGTGGAGCAGATCGTCTATATGACTACCGCCAAGGAAAAGTATGATGTTCTCTACAACCTGATCACCAAGAAGGATCACCAACGGATTATCATCTTCACCAACATGAAAAATGAGGCCAGGCGGCTGG
Source organism: Thermodesulfobacteriota bacterium (assembly GCA_039715055.1). Taxonomy (GTDB): domain Bacteria; phylum Desulfobacterota; class Desulfobulbia; order Desulfobulbales; family Desulfocapsaceae; genus JBDLID01. Next base: position 3,102 of record JBDLID010000096.1, read on the forward strand.
CCAACCGTCTGCAGCGCAACAATATCTCCTGTGTCCTGCTCACTGGTGATGTGCCCCAGAAGAAGCGGATGGCAAGGCTGGACAGTTTTCGGGAAGGAAGGGTCAATGTTATGGTAGCCACCGATGTGGCCGGCCGAGGTATCCACATCGACGGCATAAGTCATGTGGTCAATTACACCCTGCCGTACGAGCCGGAGGATTACGTCCATCGAATCGGCCGTACCGGCCGGGCTGGAGAATCGGGGATCTCAATCTCATTTGCCGATGAGGATGGAGGATTTTATCTGCCGGATATCGAGGAGTTTATCGGAAGCTCCCTGCCGTGTGCAGTGCCGGATGAGGATCTGCTGACGCCTGCACCAAAGGGAAGTGAAAAACCGAGGAGAAATGAACGTCCGAAAGGGAGAAAGCGGAAGTGGAGATCGAGGTGAACTCCAGTCAGGGGGCCAAGCGGTTAATGTTCCATTGTTTGTCGTGACGCTTATAGACAAAACGGTCATGCAGCCTGTTTTTTCGTCCCTGCCAGAATTCGATTTCATGGGGGATGACCCGGTAGCCGCCCCAGAATGAGGGCAGAGGGATTTCGCCCCGGCCGAACTTCTCTTTCATCTCACTGAATTTTTCCAGAAGCAGGGTTCGTGACGAGATATGATGGCTCTGGTCAGAGACCCAGGCGGCGATCCGACTGTCGCGGGGCCTGGTCATGAAGTATCTGGCGGATTCGGCCGTTGAGACAGGTGCGGCCTTGCCGCTGATACTGATCTGTCGCTCCAGGTCCAGCCAGGTAAAGTGCAGGTTGACCCAGTCGTTGCCGCCAATTTCTTTTGCTTTGCGGCTCTTCTGGTTGGTGAAGAAGACAAATCCAGTTTCATCATAGTACTTGAGAAGTACGGTCCGCTGGCTCGGTCGTCCGTCACTTCCGACGGTGGCCAGCACCATGGCGTTCGGGTCGCAAATATCGGTGTCTTTGGCCTGGTTGAACCAGTCGGTGAACTGGACCATGGGGTCCTGTGCAAGGTCCCCCGCCTGCAGACCGCTTTTGAGATACTCCCGACGAAAGTGACCGATATCCATTTTAGTTTCCTGTACGACCTGTTGTAATCAAAACAATCTGCCCTACTCCTCCAGTAAGGATGAGGGACAACTCTTACCACTTTTTTTCAGCCTGTCAACACTGATCTTAAATGAAATCGCCATGGTGAAACGATCCTATATCAAACTCCATGAGTCCGGCGAACTGGCTCGTCGAATTCAGTCAATCCTTGGCCTCCAGGTCGGATGTCGACTCTGCCCCAGGAGGTGCGGTGTTGATCGGCTCCACGGAGAGAAAGGAATGTGCAACACCGGAGATCTGGCCGTTGTCTGCAGCTATGGTCCCCATTTTGGAGAAGAACAGCCGCTGGTCGGTAGTGGCGGATCCGGCACCATTTTTTTTGGTCACTGCAACCTTCACTGCGTCTTTTGTCAGAACTACGGGACCAGCCATTTTCCGGAAGGTGAGGGAGGTCTCGAGGCGAGTCCCTCCCAGCTGGCAAATGTCATGCTTGAGCTCCAGAACCGGGGTTGCGTTAATATCAACTTTGTCACCCCAAGCCACGTCGTCGGCCAGATCCTTGAGGCCCTGCCTGAGGCCATTGACCGTGGCCTCCACCTCCCCCTTGTCTATAACACTTCAGGCTATGACCGGCTGGAGACATTGCGGCTGCTGGATGGAATTATCGATATCTACCTGCCTGATTTCAAGTTTTTTTCAAGCAAGCTCGCCAGACGTTATTTGAAGGCCCCGGATTATCCCCGGCAGGCTCGCCGGGCCATCAGGGAGATGTACAACCAGGTGGGGGATATCTATCTCGGTGAGAACGGAACCGTTGACCGCGGGCTGATGGTCCGTCACCTGGTCATGCCGGGCCAGGTTGAAGACAGTGAGAATATTATCCGCTGGATCGCTGAAGAACTCTCAAAGACAATCTACCTCAACCTCATGGACCAGTATCGTCCCTGCGGCAGGGCGGCTGATTTTTCTGAAATCAACCATACCCTTTCTTCAGCAGAGTATCGTCTGGTCAGGGAGGCGGCCGTAAAACATGGTCTGACCAATCTTGACCACCGTGACCTGGCCACCCTGCTGAACAGGATGGGGGGATTTGATTAAAAGCCGAACAGTTTCGGGAAAATAACAATGGCCGCCAACACCATTACCTGAATGATGATGAACGGCGTCACGCCGCGATAGATGTCCACCGTTTTCACCTCCGGCGGGCAAACACCCTTGAGGTAGAAGAGGGAAAAGCCAAACGGCGGGGTCAGAAAGCTGGTCTGCAGGTTCATGGCGATGAGGATCGCAAACCAGATCGGGTCAAGGCCGATGGTGTCGGCAATGGGAATGAGGATCGGTACAACGATGTAGGATATCTCAATAAAGTCGATAAAAAAGCCCAAGACCATGATCGCCAGCATGGAGAGGATGAGAAAACTCCACTTTTCACCGGGCAGCCCGGTCATGAACTCTTCGACGATAGTGTCTGCGCCGCTGTAGACAAAGACCATGGAAAAGGCGGTGGCCCCCACCAGGATGGCAAAGATCATCGCCGTGATCTTGACCGTCTCAAGCGCTGATTCTTCAATGATCTGCCAGTTCAGTTTGCGATACATGGCCGCGAGACACAGGGAACCCACCGCACCCACCGAGGCGGATTCCGTGGGGGTTGCGATGCCCGCAAAGATAGATCCGAGGACAAGAACGATGAGGGTCAGCGGCGGCAGAATGGCAAAAAGCGCTCCAGTAATATTCACCTTCTCACCAGTGTCGGCAATGGGCGGTGCCGCGTCACTTCTCACATAGGATATGATGACGATGTAGGTGATATAGCAGCCGACAAGCATCAGGCCGGGGATCAGTGCGGCCTGGAAGAGGTCTCCCACCGGCTGGCCAAAGACATCACCGAGAATAATGAGGATGATGGATGGAGGGATGATCTGGCCGAGGGTTCCAGAGGCGCAGATGGTGCCGGTGGCAAGACGCTTGGAGTAGCCGTATTTAATCATCACCGGCAGTGAAATAACGCCCATGGCCACCACCGAGGCTCCCACCACGCCGGTGGATGCGGCGAGCAGGGTGCCGACCAGCACCGTGGAGATGGCAAGACCGCCCTTGACCCTGCCGAACAGCATCCCCATGGATTCAAGCAGTCGCTCCGCCAGTCGCGATTTCTGCAGAACAATGCCCATGAATATAAAGAGCGGGATGGCCATGAGGATGGTGGAGGTCATGATCGAGTAGATGCGAAAGGGCATCATCGAGAACATGAGGAAAAATTCTTCAGCAACACCAGCAAGGGTCGGGTCCGGCAACAGTTCAACTAAACCGGCAATGGCCCCGAAAAAGATGGCCACCGCACCGAATGTAAAGGCCACCGGGAAGCCAATGGCGAGCAGGAACAGGGCCGCAAAAAACATGACGATACCGGTCATCTGGCCTCCCTCAGAGTCCGGATGTTACGGATGATATAGGCCACTGCGGTGAGGAGCAGGAAAGAAAAAGAGGCAGGGATCATGGCCTTGATCAGCCAGCGGTACTTGAGCCCTCCCGGATCTTCAGAGATCTCCTTGATGACATAGGAGTCCTTGACGAATTCGCTGGAGCCGAAGATGATCAGCAGGGCCAGGGGAATGATAAAGAGCAGGGCGCCGATGATGTTGATCCACGCCTTGCTTTTTCTGCTGAACTTCTCATAGAGGAAATCGACCCTGACGTGGGTCTCGCTTTTCAACCCCACGCCGATGCCGAAGAGAATAACGATGGTGAAGAGGTGCCACTCCATCTCCTGCATGGCCACAGCGCTGTTGTGGAAGAAGTAGCGCATGATCACGTCGTAGAAGACGTTGAGGATCATCAGCAGGAGTGCAAAGGTGGTCAACCTGGCCATCACGCTTGTGACCCTGTTGATGGCTTTTTCTATGACAGCCAGCATGTTTTGCCTGGGGTAAAAGAAGCTGCCGCCCCGGAGGAATGATACCGGGGCGGCAGCGGACCTGTTAATCGGAACTGTATTTTCAGGCGAAGTCGTTTTTACTTGGACAGCGCCTCTGAAGTTTTGACATACTCATGCTCAGAGATCACCGTCCACTGACGGGCCTTGGCCATGAACTTTTGTTGAGACTCAAGAATCTCCTTGAACAGGGGGTCCTTGGCCGCATTTTCTTTAAGCAGGGCATCGGTCGCCTCTTTCATGGCCTTCAGGACCGGGGTCGGGAAGGTCTTGACCTTGATGTTGGGGAATTCTGATTTCATCTGCGCCCAGGCATTGGCGCTGTCGGCAAAGTTTTCAGAGTACATGTCCGCGGTAACCGCCTTCATGGCGACACGCAGCATGGCCTGGTACTCCTTGGGCAGCTTATCAAAGGCGCGCTTGTTGATCATGAACTGCATGTCGGAGGCGGGCTCGTGCCAGCCGGTGTAGTAAAAGGGCGCGACCTTGTGGAAACCCATTTTGATGTCCATGCCGGGGCCGACCCATTCCAGGGCGTCGATGGTACCGCGATCAAGGGAGGTGTAGAGCTCACCGGCAGGAATATTGGTGACGTTGACGCCGAGACGGGCAAAGACCTCACCGGCAAAACCGGGGATACGCATCTTGAGGCCCTTGAGGTCTTCCAGTGACTTGATCTCTTTTCTGAACCAGCCGCCCATCTGCACACCGGTGTTGCCGCCGGGGAACGACAGTACATTGAACTTGTCGTACACCTGCTGCATGTACTTCATGCCCTCATCGTAGTGGAGCCAGGCATACTGCTCGCCCGCGGTCATGCCAAAGGGCAGGGTGGTGAAGAACACCGCCTTCATGTCCTTGCCTTTCCAGTAGTAGGAGGCGGAGTGACCCATCTGGTACTGGCCGCCTTTGACCATGTCAAGGATTCCCAGGGCAGCCTTGTGTTTTTCTTTGCCGTCTACCTTGATGACAAATTTGCCGCCGCTCATCTCGTTGATCATCTTGGCCAGCTTGATGGGCGGAGAGGCCAGCGGGGTAAGGTGGGACGGCCAGGTCATGGACAGTTTCCATTTGACAGTCTTTTCGGCAAGGGCTGTGGATGCTGTAAGCATGAGAGCGACACAGACCACAACAAGGCGCATAAGTGTTTTCATTGTCTTCTCCAGGTAAAGATCTTCAGTTGGTAATACTTAAGTTTTCGGTTTGGCAACGTTGACCGTGTAAAACGGTCCTTATCAGTCAGCCTTTAATACAAAGTATTCTTTTTAGCAACAATATCGGATGGATTTTGCAGGCAGGTACCGGACAAGCCGAAAGAAAGCGATGAAGAGATACACAGTGCTGTTTAACCTGGCCGGGACGATAGGGAGTGATTTGGCAGTAAAAATTGGGTGCTGAAAACAACACAGCGGCGTCTGCGCACAGATGGTAGAAAAAAGACCTGGCGGACAACCGCCGGGCCGGAGACCTCCACTCCTGCAGCTCGTACTAAAAACAGATGGTCAACAACCGGCGGCTGTCAGTGGGGGACAACACCTTTCATTCCGACACACTCCTTGCAGTAATCCTGGTTTGTGGACTCGCTCTGACATGCCGGACAGTACATTTTGTCGCAGCCGTGGCATTTTTTCAGTGTTTCTTTCTGGGTCTCCACACCACAGATTTCACATTTTGCTGTGTCAGTTGCCATGAAATACCTCCGCATAGGGTTGGAAGGAAATGATTTTTGAGCCGGTGGCTTCATTTATCTTAGCATAAAAAATGGAACTGGTGAAAGAAAGATGGTAACAATTCAGCGTAAAGCTGGATACGTCACTAAGCAGGGGCCTGTAACTATTCAGCAGGGCCCACAGTGTGGTCAAGCAGGCCGGCGAAGTGTACTCGTGCTACTCGAGGTGGTCTGATCGGCCGCAATGTGGGTGCTGCTGAAGAGTTACGAAAGATGAACCGTAAACGGTCTGTTTATCGTTTCAGCAGGGTTTGATGAAATAGGTGGCCATGCGGATGTGACTGCCCTTGCATGAAGGGCAGCGTCCCGGGCGGTTACTGCGTCTGCGGTCCTTGAAGCTGTATCCGCAGCTCAGACAGCAATAAGGTGTATAGAGCAGTTTAAGATTTACGTGCTTTAAACTTTTACCAATATGTTCAAGATGGTCGCCGACCTCCTTCTCCCTGATTCTGACAAGTTGTGACAGCTCGAGGATATTGAGCTCCTCTTCCTGGAGGAGGGCGATGATCTGCTGACGGACGGTTCCCATATCTGAAGTTGGATTACTTGTGTGTGTATTATTGATTATCTTGAACTATCAATCGGTGACTGTTAATAAAAACAATAGGGATGAGGCCCTCTGTTATCCATGTCACCGGGGTGGGTAAAGCCTGGTTGATGTTACGTCGGCGTACTCTCATATTTTACAACAGGAAGAAGCATCATGCTCGACTTTCATATTGATGAGGAAAAATGTATCCAGTGCGGCGAGTGTGCTGCCGACTGTCCCAATGACATCATCACCATGGATAACGGTTTCCCGCAGACGCTCAGAGAAAAGGAAGACCGCTGCATTTCCTGTCAGCACTGTTTTGCTGTCTGTCCCACCGGCGCGTTGTCCATCTTTGGATTGGATCCGGAAAACAGCATCGAACTCGATACTGGTCTGCCCTCATACGATCAGCTGGCGACCTTGATGAAGGGCAGGCGTTCCGTTCGTCATTATCTTGATGAGGAGTTGGATAAAGAGGTGATCCATGAGCTCATTGAGACAGTGTCCAACGGCCCCACCGGAGTCAATAACCGTCAGCTGCTCTTTACCGTGGTGGAAGACCAACAAACAATGGAGACTCTTCGGCACCGTACCATTGAAGCTATCCGCTTGAAAGAACAGGAGCAGGGGCTGCCAGAGGGGCTGGAGTTCTTTTCAGGGATTGTGGCAGCGGCTGACCGGGGAGGCGACATTATTTACCGCGGTGCTCCGCACCTGCTGCTGGTTTCCAGCCCTGCAAACGGGCCCTCTCCAGAACCGGATTGTTTGATCGGTCTGAGCTATTTTGAACTCCTGGCCGCAAGCCGCGGATTGGGTACGGTATGGAACGGCCTGGCCAAATGGGCGCTGACAAAGATTGTTCCGGAACTTCTGGCAGAGCTCAAGGTGCCTGAGGATCACACCATCGGCTATATGATGTCGTTTGGCAAGCCTGCTGTGAAATATTTCCGGACAGTACAGAGGGGTGGGGCCAGAATAAACCGGGTACTACTTTAGAGAACCAGCTGCACCTTAAATTTGAATGATTATTCCCGTTCGGACAGCTTGACTGTACCTCACGGGGGTGCAAATTCAAATTTGAACCACATCTGATTCTTTTGGCAGGGCTTTGAGTTTCTCTATGTCAAAATATAAGTTTTTCATGCGCAACTTCACTTTTTTTATCTGCCTGATTACCTCTCTGGTTTTTGTGGAGTCAGAGATCCATTGTCGGGAAGTCCCTGACAACCGGGAAGGGGATGTGATCCGCCTGAGTCTGCTTGAGGCCATTGAAATGGCTCTGGCAAAGAACCGCAACCTCCAGTCTTCGGCTTTTTCCGTCAAAAGCCAGGAGGTTTCACTTGGTGCGGTAGAGTCTGATTTTGATATCAAGATCTCACCGATGGGTGAGGCGGGTGTCAGCTCCTCCAGGGGGCAGGATTCATCATGGAGTGTCGGCGGGGAAGTGAGCAAGCGATTCACCACCGGGATCAAGGTCGGACTCAGCCCTTCACTGGGGCGAGGCGAAGAAGATTTCAATGCGGGACTCAATTTGAAAGTAGAGGTTCCGCTCATGCGCGGCTGGGGAGAGGAAAAGAGCCTTGATCCTGTATACAGCAGCCGTTACGGAGTGAGTGAGGCCCGCTATTCCTATCAGTTGAGCCAGGTCAACCTGGTCCTTGAAACCGTGCAGGCGGTTTACGACCTGGCCGGAAGCCGGGAGGAGGCAAGGATCATCGGGGAGCAGCTCGTGCCTCTTAAAGAACAGCTTCTTGTCACCGAGGTCAAAGAGCGGGCAGGAGTTGCCGATCGGATGGACCTCTATCGTTCCCAGCTGCAGATCAAGGGCGTACAGGGCAACCTGTCCACGGTGCGCGAACAGGTTAAAAACGGTGAGGACAGACTCAAACGGATTCTCGCCCTGCCCATGGAGAAAAAACTTCTCATTGAAGTCCCCATTGACTATGAAGAGGTAGAGATCGACCTGGATCTATTTATCAGTACGGCCTTTGAAAATCGAATTGAGATCAGGCGAAAAAAAGAGGCACTGGCGGAACAGAAACGAAAAAATCGGCTGGCCGAGCATAATCTGCAGCCGGATCTGCGGCTCAAGGCCGGCTATGACCGGCTGGGCTATTCCGATACCTTTGGTGACAGCTTCCGGTTCAACGAGGAGCTCTGGACGGTTCGTCTCTCTTCTTCAACTGATCTGGCCCGCTCCAGTGAACATGCCGCCTATGAACAGAGCCGCCTGGCGGTGCGCCAGGAAGAGTTGAGCCTCGAGGGACTCAGAGAGCAGATTGTTCAGGAGATCAGGAGTCGAATCAACGGCCTGCAGAAGGCCGGGGAGCAGATCAGGATTAACGAGGGCAGGGTGATCGATTCCACAGGAAAACTGCGTTTGGCCGATGTCAAGTTTCGTTTCGGTGAGGCCAACAATTTTGACCTCACCCAGGCCCGCAGTGAGCTGCAGC
>JBDLID010000097.1:0-11745 GCA_039715055.1 Thermodesulfobacteriota bacterium
TTCTGGCTCATATCTGGCTTTTTTACCACAGGCTTTCACCTGTTGCGAAGACCGCGGCAAACTAACCCAACCTCAGGGCCTTGTCAATTAAAAGATAGGCCATTTTAGAAAATAATTGGGGTGGTTGGCTAAAAGCCTTAGAGGACTTGAAAATACAATGTGAAGTGGGGGGCTGGTGCCGCCACTACAGGGAGAGGAGAAAGCCGGAAATGTAGCTGATGGCAATGAAGAAAATGATGGTGCAGAGGATAAGTTTGATACCTCTCGCGGGCAGAAAGCGCTGGCAGGCCGCACCCGCAAAAATTCCAACGGCACCTCCAATGCCAAAAAGGGCTCCCAGTAGATAGTCCGGGGCGACAGAGGTCCCGGTGGGACTCATAGCCAGGAATTGAAAAAAGGCCACGCCGCTAACAGAGGCAGCCAGGGTACCGGTGAGGCAGGCGCCGGCAACGGCATGAACAGGCAGTTTGAAGATTGAGACCAGAAATGGGGCAATAATGGCACCGCCGCCGATACCATATATACCGCCAATGAGGCCTACTATCAGGCTGAGAAGAAGTATGGAGTGAGTAGGTGCGGAGAACTGCTTGCTTTCATATTGGAACTCAACCCGCTGTAGGGTCATTGCCGCTTCTCTAACCGACGGGAATGGGCGGTCCGCTTTGGAACCACTTTTGCTTTTTTTCGTCAGGAGGTCGAGCAGGAGTTTTGTGCCGATGTAGAGCAGCACAAGGCCGGCAAAAAATTTAAAGATCGTCGGGTCGGGAAGAAGGTGGATGCGGGCAAGGGAACCGAGAAAGACCCCGGGCAGGGTGCCGATGATAATCAGCCAGGTCAGCGGCCAGATCATACGCTGTTCGCGGATGAACCGGAAGACTCCGCCCGGAATGGCGATGATGTTGAAAAGGTGGTTGGTGCCGCTTACCGACGGGCTGGTAAAGCCGAGGATGGAGACCTGGAACGGGAGCAGCAGAAAGGCACCAGAGACACCCGCCATTGAGGTGAAAAAAGAGACGACCGCCGCAACAAGCGGCGGCACAAAGGGGGAGATGTTGATGTCGGCTACCGGAAAATACATGGTTGCCTCCTTTGTCTTCCCGTCAGTCGGTTGAAGGTGCTGTTATTACTTGATCCACTTCGAGAGGGCCGTGACCAGTTTTTCAGCCTGGGCCGGGCTTGAGATATTGAATTTGGATTTGGGCATATAGACGCCGTTTCGTTTCTGGTAACGGCGGATGGTGTACATCTCTTTTTTGTACTCTCCCTTGGCCTTGTCCCAGTTTTGATAGCGAAAGAGGATGGTGGTCCATGCCCCCTTGGAGAGAATTTCCTTGTCCAGTTCCTTGACGAGAAGGACACCGTCTTCTTCGTAATTGATGGTTATATCGTTGACTTCGCTGCTCATAATATTTGTAAAAGTTGTGTGTTTATCTGTGGTTGTTTCTTTGCTGCTTTGTGCAAAGAAAACCATATCACCTGGAAAAAAGAAAGGGGAAAGCCGGACTATATGGCTTTCCCCTCAAGTTTGTGCGGATTAATTGAATGTGAGGCGATCGTTTTCAAGGTTGACGCTGATGGTTGATCCTTCCGGGAATTTTCCTTCCAGGATCTCCATCGCCAGCGGATCTTCCAGATAGCGCTGGATCGCCCGCTTCAATGGCCGGGCGCCAAACAGCGGATTATAGCCCCGGGTCACCATGAGGTTTTTGGCCTCCTCGCTGATGTTAAGTGTTAATTTTTTCTCACCGAGTCTCTGGTTTAGCCTCGTCAGCTGGATTTTAATGATTTTGGCCAGATCGGCTTCGCTGAGAGCGTGGAAGATAATGGTCTCGTCAATACGGTTGAGGAATTCAGGTTTGAAACGCTGGTGAAGTGTTTCCTCAATCTGCTCCTCAATGGCATTGCTGTCGGCATGTGCCTCCGTCATCTTCATGATCAGGTCGCTGCCCAGGTTGGAGGTCATGATGAGGATGGTGTTCTTGAAGTCAACGGTGCGTCCCTTGCCGTCCGTCATGCGTCCGTCATCTAAGGCCTGGAGGAGGACATTGAAGATATCCGGGTGGGCCTTTTCAATTTCGTCGAGCAGGATCACCGAGTAAGGACGGCGGCGAACCGCCTCGGTCAGATAGCCTCCCTGGTCATAACCGACATAACCGGGAGGGGCACCGATGAGCCTGGCCACGGAATGTTTCTCCATGAACTCCGACATGTCGATGCGGATCATGGCCTGCTCCGAGTCAAAGAGAAAGTCTGCAAGTGTTCGCGCAAGTTCCGTCTTGCCGACCCCGGTCGGGCCGAGGAAAATAAACGATCCGAGAGGGCGGTCAGGGTCCTGCAGTCCTGCTCTGGCCCGGCGAACAGCATTTGCGACAGCGGTGATGGCCTCCTCCTGTCCGATCACTCTTTTTTTCAGTGCGGATTCGGCATGAACCAGTTTGTCCTTTTCGCCTTCAAGGAGCTTATCCACGGGAATTGATGTCCACTTGGCCACAACGGCAGCAACGTCTTCGGCGCTCACCTCTTCCTTGAGCATCTGGCTGCCCTGCTGGATCTCCTGGAGCTTTTGGTTTCTGTCTTCCAGCTGCTTCTCAAGTTCGACTATTTTGCCGTAGCGGATTTCAGCGACTTTGCTGAGCTCTCCGGCTCGTTCCAGCCGCTGTTCCTCCATGTGTGCCTTGTCGATTTCCTCTTTTGCTGAGCGAATCTCATCAATCACGTCACGCTCAACAGACCATTGGGCCTTGAGCCCGTTGAGTTCGTCGCCCAGTTCGGCAAGCCGTCTTGAAACTTCGTCAAACTGGTCTTTTGAGGCCTGGTCGTTCTCCTTTTTCAGTGCCTCGAGTTCGATCTCGAGCTTGATTTTCTGACGTTCCAGCTGGTCGATTTCCGTGGGCATTGAGTCGATCTCAATTCTCAGCTTTGAGGCGGCTTCATCAATGAGGTCGATGGCCTTGTCCGGCAGGAAGCGGTCGGTGATGTAGCGGTTTGAAAGCGTTACCGCGGCAACAGTTGCCGAGTCCTTGATGCGGACGCCGTGGTGGACCTCGTATTTTTCCTTGATGCCGCGAAGGATGGCGATGGTGTCCTCTTCGCTGGGTTCCTGGACCAGCACCGGCTGGAAACGTCGCTCGAGGGCGGCGTCTTTTTCTATATATTTGCGGTACTCGTCAATGGTGGTGGCACCGACGCAGTGCAGCTCGCCACGTGCCAGGGCGGGCTTGAGCATGTTGGAGGCATCCATCGATCCCTCTGCTGCCCCGGCTCCAACCAGGGTGTGGATTTCATCGATAAAGAGAATGATCTCTCCGGCGCGTTCTTCCACCTCTTTGAGTACCGCTTTGAGGCGATCCTCGAACTCACCGCGGTACTTGGCACCGGCGATCAGGGCGCCAAGGTCAAGGGCGAGGACCTGCTTGTTTTCAAGGGTTGCCGGGATGTCACCGTTGACAATCCGCTGTGCCAGCCCTTCTGCAATAGCGGTTTTGCCCACGCCGGGTTCACCGATGAGGATCGGATTGTTTTTGGTTCGCCGGGAAAGGACCTGGACGATACGGCGGATCTCCTCATCGCGGCCGATCACCGGGTCGAGTTTGCCCTGTCTGGCGACATCGGTCAGGTTGCGGGCATATTTTTCCAGGGCCTGGTATTTGTCTTCCGGGTAGGGGTCACTGACCCGTTGACTTCCTCGCACCGAGCTCAACCCCTGGAGGAAGTTTTCCTCACTGACACCAAGGCGGATGAGCATTCTGGCTGCTTCGGACTTGGGGCTGCGCAGGATGGTGAGAAAGAGATGTTCCTGGCTGACATAGTCATCCTGCATCTGGTCGGCAACGGCCAGCGCCTGGTCGAGTACGGCTCTCAGTTCATTTGAGGCGTATGCCTGTCCGGCACCGCCACCGGTCACTTTTGGAATTGACTCGATCAGTTTGTTCGTCTCCATGAGAACCATGGACGGGTCAGCACCAATTTTCTGCAGGATGGGAACCACGATGCCTTCCGGCTCTTCGAGCAGGGCCTTGAGCAGGTGCTGGGCGTGGATCTCCTGGTTGGAGTTGTTCTGGGCTATCTGCTGGGCGGCCTGGACGGCCTCCTGGGACTTGATGGTGAACTTGTCAAACTGCATACTTCCTCCTGTTCTTGAAAGGGAGCTATATTATAAAGCGACCGGGGCCGCATTATTCTTTTGTGCAGTTACAAGTTAAGGTCGGGGATGGGTGCTGTCAAGATATGGCAGGAAAATTGCATAGTACAAAAAAGGTCCCGCTGGAGTTCAACTCCAGCGGGACCTTTTGGGCGAGTGAAAAAGTCTCTATATCAGCCGCATCCGCCGGACCCGCAGGAGCCGGAGCTGCATCCGCCACCGCCCCCGATGGGGTTGCTGGAGGTGATGCCGAATCCGGAGCGTGGCCCGGCGTCGACATACTCGACGTTGATATTGCCGCAGGTCCTCATCAGTCCTTCCTCGACGAGAAATTTGAGGCCATTTTCATCATAAACCTTGTCGTTATCTTTTGGCTCATCCAGAGCCAAGCCCAGTGAGGGGCCAGCTCAGCCACCCTGCATCAGGGCAATACGAAGAGCTGAATCGATATTATTTTGATCAAGGTACTCCTTGAGTTTATCCACTGCCTGGTCTGTGACCGCGAAATCTGACATTGTTACACCTCCTTCAGGGGTAATAAAACTATATCCCTAGAGAGCATCTAGGTAAAATAAGTACGCTATCTGAATGTAATAAAGAATAAAAAATACACTTAAAACATATTGACAGACATGATATATCATAAGGAGTCAGCCTGAAAAGTCAATCAACTAGTTTAATTCTTTTTACTGTTAGCAGAGACCTGTTTCAAGCCGATGGCAACGCTATCCTAACACAATGAGGGAAGTAGTGAAAAAGATTATAATTTCAACCGGCGGTGGTGATGCCCCGGGACTCAATGCGGTTATTTATTCTGTTGTTCATGCCTGCTATCGCAGGGGGTGGGAGGTCTACGGCAGCCGCAGCGGTTACAAAGGCCTTCTCGATCTTGATGAAATGGTGCGTCTCCATATCGAAGATGTTGAGGAAATTTATTCAACCGGCGGCACGATCTTGGGCTCAACCAATAAGGGCAACCCCTTTTCCACCCCGGTAGAAAACCTTGCCGGAGAGGTCCAGGTTGTCGATGTCTCTGGGAAAATTTTCAATAACTTCAATAGAATGGGGTTTGACTGCCATATTGCCATTGGCGGGGACGGCAGCCTTGAAATTGCCCATCGATTTTCGCAAATGGGTATGCCGGTGATCGGTGTGCCTAAAACAATCGATAATGATCTTTCGGCAACCGACAGGACATTTGGCTTTGATACCGCTGTCTCAACCGCCACTGAAGCCCTGGATAAACTCCATTCAACCGCTAAATCCCATGACCGGGTTATGGTGGTGGAGGTGATGGGCAGGGATTCCGGCTGGATTGCTCTCTATTCCGGGATTTCAGGCGGGGCCGATGCCATATTGATTCCGGAAATTCCTTTTGATATGAGTGTAGTCTGTGAAAAAATTTCAGACAATGAACTGCATGAAAAGGATTATTCCATTGTTGTTGTTGCCGAAGGAGCCACCTCCAAAGGCGGCACTGTGATTGATAAGGGTAAAGGGGAGCTTGGCAGAGAAGAGGTTGTTCTTGGCGGTGTTGGCGAGTGGGTGGCCAGTGAGATCAGAAAATGCACCGGTAAAGATACCCGTTCCCTTGTTCTCGGACACCTGCAGCGCGGAGGTTCACCCACCACCTTTGACCGGTTACTGGCCCTGCGTTTTGGAGCTGCTGCCGTAAGAATGGTTGAGGAGGAAAAATTCGGCCACATGGTCGCCCTGGTCTCGTCCCATATGGATGCAGTTCCGTTGGAGGACGCTATCCAATCACGAAAAAAAGTTGACCTGAACAGCGACAAGGTATTCACAGCCCGTGAAATAGGTATCTGTCTGGGAGATGAGTGAGAGTGGCAGGCGGCAGCAATAAAATCGAGGATGCCTATCACATCCTGCTCGAACATTTTGGCCCTCAGGACTGGTGGCCGGCTGAGTCACCCTTTGAGGTCATGGTTGGTGCCGTGCTCACTCAGAACACCAACTGGCAAAACGTTGAAAAGGCGATTGGTCGTCTGAAAGAGGCTGATCTCCTCAGTTTTGATAGATTGCTGCAGTTGGGGCTCACCGAGCTTGCCGAATATATCCGTCCCGCCGGCTATTATAATCTCAAGGCTGGCCGTCTCAAAAACCTCCTGCAGATGATTGATGAGCGCTACGACGGTGACCTTGACGCCCTTTTTCAGGAGTATCCCGATGACGGCAGGGCGGCTCTTCTTGCAGTGAAGGGCGTTGGGCCGGAAACTGCCGACTCGATTCTGCTCTACGCCGGAGGGCATCCGGTGTTCGTGGTGGATGCCTATACCCACCGGGTGTTCTCACGACACAACCTTGTCCCCGAGGAAAGCAGCTACTGGGAGATTCAGCAGGCCTTTTCAGACAGCCTGGATGAGGATGCGTCGCTGTTCAACGAGTACCATGCTCTCATCGTCACTGTGGCAAAAAAATACTGTAAGAAAAAATCACCGGACTGTGACAACTGTCCGTTAAAAGACCTGTAAACTGTTCAGTAATTGATGGCCCGACAGGTTTGCCGGCCCAAACTGGTGTGGCATGGCAGTGGAGCAGCAAACCAGCGGCAGGAAAACGTTAACAGGGTCAGTTCTTGTCCTCCAGAAGATCTCTCACCATTTCCTCTATCATCTCCTTGGGAAACCCCATTCGAATCAGTGACTGACGGTAGTCTTTGAGCACCCGGTTGGCCTTCATGGGGGATTTTGCACGGACATAAAGTTTATAAAGCAGCCGCGTCAGCTCATCGTCGTTGAGTTTCAGTGAAAACAGTTTTTCGACCACTTCAATGGCTTCATCCAGATGGCCGGTCTCTGCCAACTGGTTGGCCTGTCGTTCACAGAACCTGCAAAAGGTGTTGGATGTTTGTTCGCCAAAGTCATAAAGCCTGTCATACTGGAATAATTCAGCTGGAAAAGGTGACTGAAAAGTGTTGAACACTTCAGTGAAATAACAACCGGCCTGCCACGTTTTTGACTCCTGCATGGCCCGCAGTCCTTTTTTACCCAGATCCAAAACCGTATCACAGTCCAGGGTGTAGTCTTTTAGACGCAGAATTCCTTTTTTGAGCTCAATGTGGTCGGTGCCCGTTTTGCCCAGGTGTTTAACCAGACTTTTTTTCAGGCGGCGATGGAGGGTGTCGATACTTTTTCTGGCTTTTTCCGGGGGGCTGTCGGGCCAGAACTGGAGCTGCAGGTGATCGAGGCTGATCCCCTGTTTTCCGGAAGCAGCCAGCAGACCAAAAAGATTCCGTTGGTTGCGTGTCAGGGATCCGATATCGAGCTTCCTGTCGGCCAGGGTGATCTCTGTAGTGTTGAGCAGGGAGATTTGCAGAAGAAAGAATTGCTGTCCATCATCTGTGAAGCTGCAGTGAAGTGATTTCTGAGCAAGGTTCAGGGCAAAGCTTTTCTGCACGTTATGTTTGACCGCCAGGCTGAGAAGATTGGCCACAAACTTTGGATGCCAGCCCCAGAAGTAATCATAGTCCGCTTCCTGCATGAGATTGAGAAGGCGGTTAAGTGCTTTCTGGCCCTGGTCTGTTCTATTCAGCTGGAACAGGCAGAAGCATTTCTGTGCCAGCCCGCAGACCTGCAGGTATGGAGACTGGAGGTTCCCGGCTTGTTCGATTGCATCTTCGAGTTGTTCGAGTCCTTCTGTTTCCTGGTCTGTACGAATCAACACGGCAGCCCGAAGGATCAGGTGGAGAATGGCGGCAAATTTGCCGCCGGCTGTTTGCCGGAGTCTGGCGGCTTCTTTGATGAGTGTTCTTGCCTCCTGTTTTTTGCCGGACAGGACAAGCGTGTAGGATTTCCACTGCAGCAGTTGGCTGCGCATATGTTCGGTTGCCGCACTGGCCGAGATGGAGAGGCCGGATTCGAAAAACTCGATGGCCTTGTCCAGGTTCCCCTTGCCGACCTGGTTGCATCCGTTCCAGAGGTACAGGTAAGGGGCGGCAATGGTCTGCTTGATAACCCGTTCGTCGATCTGGTCAAGTATGGACTTGTTGATATATTGAAAGTGTTCAAAACGTCCATGCATACAGAGGTGGCACAGCTCCATTATCCTCAGTGTGAGGCGGTTGGAGACGCTGACCAGCGGATCATTGAGAAAGGATTGGGCCTGTTCGTTGATTCCCAGAAAACGGCTGGTTTCACCGCGGTGAAGGTGGATGTAGCCGAGAATGAAATAGCAGGAGGCGATGAAGTTTTTGGCCCCGAGTTTTACCGCCATGTTAATGGCAAAATCACCATAGGCAGAGGCTTTTTTCATGTCACCGGTGAAGAAACAGAACCCGGCAGCCAGGTTTCGTGCCGCCTGTATGACCTGGAGAGGTGCTAAGTGGACTTTATGATTTTCAAGGAGTTCTTCTGTTCTGGCCAGGAGTGTGGTGCCGGTGTGGTAACGGCCGGAGACCACGAAGTGGTAATAGATAAGCTGTGAGCAGGCAAGAAGCTCCCCGTGCTCGTCACCATCGCCTGCCAGTTGTTGTCGGCTGCTCTCAAGGAAGGACAGGGTTTTTTGCGGGGCAACATCACCATAGACCAGTCCGGCGAACAGGCATAGCCAGCCGTGCTTGAGAAGTCGTTCTTCCGGAACACCTTCAAGCAGGCGGAGCAGGCTGATATTACGGTTGGCGGCAAGAAGCGGCATACCGTGATGCTTGACGATGGACTCCATTTTGGAGTAGGCCTCACTGTGCAATGCGATGGTCAGTCCACGCATAATCTGCCCTTTTGCAAGGTAATAATCACAGGCCGTGGTGCGGATCTGCTGCAGCTCTTTTGGAGAGAAAAGCTGCTCGGCGCGGCTTCTTAAAAAATCGCGAAAGAGGTGGTGAAAACCAAACAGGTTATTCTTCTGATTCAGTCTGCGCAGGAAATGATTATCCCGACAGAGCAAATCAAGTTGCGTACCAAGGTCTTCGAGACCGGTGATCGTTATTGCCAGTGGTAAATGAATCTCATCAAGGAGTGAACACTGAAGGAGCGGTCGGTAAAGAGTTTCGGGGATCTGGGCGAGGATCTCGTTTTGAAAATAATCAAGCCTGTTGTCCTCGATTGTGTTGTCGGGCAGTTGGATTTGATTGACATCAGGACCGCCGCTGGTGGCAATTATGATCCCCATGACCCAGCCCTCTGTTTTTTGACAAATCTCATCCGCCTGTTGCAGGGGGATCTCGTCCCAGCCAAGGGTGGAGACCAGGCCTGCAACCTCACTCCCTGTAAATGCCAGGTCCATATTGGTGAAAACCTGGCTGTAGCCGTTGTGTTGGATAAGCCTGCCTGGAATTCTGACACTTCTGCGACTGGTGAGAATGAAGTTGACTCTTGCCGGCGCAGAGTCGATGAGATGGCCTAACAGTTCGCAGGTGGCATCTTCCGGTCCGATGAGGTGAAGATCGTCAAAGACCAGGTAGAGATCTTCTTTCAGCAGTCTGTCAAGATCGTGAAGGAGAAGGTTGACCCACTGGGTAAGATCGTTCTGGCTTACCTCCCCCTCATCAAGAAGTTCCAGGTAAGCCTCACCGTTGAAGCCCGGCAGGTTTATCCGACAGTTGAGCAGCAGGGCGGTGAAAAATGAAACAGGGTCAGAATCATTGACATCCACCTGGTGCCAGAGAAAAGGAAGTTGATGATGACGAAGGAACCGGTAGGCCTGGGTGGTCTTACCCTGGCCGGCCTGGCAGGAGAAAATGATGATTTTTTTAGCTGCCCAACCCCGTTTTTCAAAGAGCTGCTGCGGACGCAATCGTACCAGATCGTGTGAGGAGTCCGTCAGCGGCGGTTGAAATTTGTTGGGCGGATAGGCGGCGCAGATATGGGAAAAGGTCTGGACGTACCGACTCATCTATACCTCGTTTAGCAGGTTTTCCCGGAAGCGATAACAACGCTCAGGGGTGTCAACTTCTCACAACAATCTTTGTGAGAAAAATGGGTTAAGGGGAGCAAAAGATAGTTCAGGGGTATCCTATCTTCCCGCCGATGTCAACCGCTGAAGCAGATTTAATTGAGATAATGATTTTGCAGGGTTGGCCGGTCAGGAGTCGCCAGGGTCAGTAGAGGAGCGGTGATGCAGAAATTGGCGGCAGATGCCGCGGATTATCTTGGTTTCTTTGGCGGAAAGCCTTATCCGTCCAAGGAATTGGCGGATGTTGCGCATGTAGTAGTCGTGGGTTTTGTCCTGGAGAAAGTTGATTTGCAGCAGGGCATTTTCCAGATGGTCGTACATCCCCTCCAGCTCAAAGGTGGAGGCGAATTTGGTTGTCGGAACTTCGGTCCTGCGGTCGACAATCACCCCGTGGTAGATTTCATAGCAATGGATCGCCACGGCCTGGGCCAGATTCAGTGATGAAAAATCGTCGGTGGGAATGGCCGAGGCGTACTGGCAGTATTTGAGGTGATCGTTTGTCAGACCACTGGACTCAGGGCCAAAGAGAAAGGCCACTTCATTATTTTCCAGCAGGGGGTAAATTTCATCGACAACGGTGCGGGGCGTTTTTTCCTGAATACGCTGCCGCCCGCTCCGCGCAGTAGTGGCTACAACCTGACTGAAGGGCGCAAGGGCTTCTTCCAGGTTGTCGTGAAATGCCATTTTGTCAATGAGGTGGACAGCATGGTGGGTGGCCATTTTGGCCATTCTGTCATGTTCCGGATACTCCTGCCGCACCACAACAAGACGTGACAGCCCCATGTTCCACATGGTCCGGGCAGCGGCACCGATATTTTCCGGGTACTTCGGCTCCATCAGGACAATAGCGACATTGTCGAGGAGTGAAGAAGTCTTCGACCGGGTCATTGTCCTGAGTAATCAAAAAAAGATTGGAGAAAGAGGTGCGGTCAGCGGTTATTGCTTGGGTGACGACTTGGAAAGTGTGTCGTCAATGGAGATCCGGCTGATTTTTTCGTACTCTTCCACCTGCTTGTCCGGGCTGATCGGCATGAATCGTTTCAGCAGCGGCATCATGCCTTTTTCAGATTTCTCAAAGACCTTTTCAGCTTCCTTGAGAGTGATCTGCCATGCAGGGGCAAAACCGGGTGCCTTTTCAAACATGATATCAAGGGCGGTCTGGTAGATGTAGTACTGCCGTATTTCTTTACGGCCCGCTTTCTGGTTCAGTGACTGAACGGTGATGCGGAGATTGTCACGTTCCTGGCGCAGGGTTTCCAGTTCATTTTTGCGTCGTTCGTTTTCCGTGGAATCTATTTCAAGCTTGGTGTGCAGGTGGGCCCGCAGTCGGCTGATTTCCTGGTTGAGCTCCCTGCGCCGCAGAAAACCCCGAATATAGATAACTATGCAGAGTACGGCGCCGAGGATGAGTCCCTTGGCAAAAGGGTTGGTGAGCATAGTGATGAACCAGCTGGTTTCTTCCATGGTTAAAGTCCTCCAATATAACAATCAATCACCGCAGTTTTTTGGCGGTGTCAGATAAAATAAGTATTTTCCTGTTGCTGGAAAAATCTCCAAAGAATTTTTTTATGCGAATTCGCCTGCGAAGTCAAGTGTCCATCTTAGCGGGACGAGGTGTCTGATGGTGGCGAATCAACGATGTCGAAGCTGATCCGGCCCCTCTGACGGTCAATCTCAACACAGACAACATGGATCAG
>JBDLID010000098.1:0-11721 GCA_039715055.1 Thermodesulfobacteriota bacterium
CGTGATGAACGACAAACCGCTGGCCATAACCATGGGCTGTCCAGCCTCCATCGGCCCGGAGATTATACTCCGCTGGTTCACCGCTGAAAAAAACCGGGCGCCTCATATCGTCGTCGGCGATCTCTCAGTTCTTATGCGCTGTGCCTCCGAGCTGGATATAGCAGCCCCCCTGCACCACTGGCAGCCGGGTGAATCACCTGTTGCCGGCAAGCTTAACATCTGGTCACTCTCCGAGCTGGGCGAATCACTTCGCTGGGGCAAGCCTGATGAAACAACGGGCAGGGCCATGGCAGGCTACATCATGGAGGCGGTCAGTCATATCAACAGCGGCAACTTTTCAGGCCTTGTGACCTGCCCTATCTCGAAAAGTTCGCTTAATGGTGCCGGCTACCACTTCCCCGGCCACACCGAGATGCTGGCATCGCTCTGCAATGTGGACAGCCAGGTGATGATGATGGCCGGGAAAAAACTGCGGGTAACTCTTGCCACCATCCACTGCCCCCTTGCCGAGGTACCATCTCTTCTTAACCAAAATCTCCTGGTACGAATCATCCGCACCACCCACCGGGCGCTGACAGCCGACTTCGGTATTGACCATCCGAAAATCGCAGTGGGCGGGCTCAATCCCCATGGCGGCGAGGATGGCCTCTTCGGTGATGAGGAGCAGCGTATCATCCTCCCTGCTGTCAACGCTGCACAGGCCGAGGGGATTAATGTTTGTGGCCCCATGCCGCCGGATACTGTATTCTTCAAGGCCGCACGCGGTCATTTTGACGCCGTTGTCTGCATGTACCATGACCAGGGGCTGATCCCCTTCAAGCTGCTCCACTTCGAAGACGGGGTCAATGTGACCCTTGGCCTCCCCATTATCCGGACATCGGTTGATCACGGCACCGCCTACGATATTGCAGGCCAGGGCAGCGCCGACCCGCAAAGCCTGTCTGCTGCCATTGAGCTGGCAGAACAGATGGCAGAATTCAGGAACCGGAAAAAAACCTAGCGATATCAGAACCGAACATTTTCCATCGATTTTCCTGCCTCCCATTGTTGTTCCATAACTTCATCACAATCTCCTGCACTGCCACCTCTTACTTTTCTTAAAACCTGAAATATTTCAAAATATTATAACTTCTCTTTGCTTCATCCGTGCAATGAAGTAGAATAAACGGGACTGTTATGAGCTGAAAACAGTAACATCAGCTGTTTTTTGAAGTTTTTTTCTATGGGCTGAATTGATACATGGCAAGCACCTTACAGAATGGATACCTCATTGTTTTTGAGGGAATTGACGGCACCGGCAAATCAACCCAGCTGAAACTCCTCGCTGACTTCCTGCGGAATCGTGGACATCGGGTGGTGGAGACCCGGGAACCGACCGACGGTCCCTATGGCCGCAAGATACGGCAACACTTTGCCAACCGCTCCCAGTTGAGTCTTGAAGAAGAGCTTGAACTTTTTATAGATGACCGAAGGCACCATGTGGAGGAGCTCATCACACCTGAACTGGCCCGCGGCTCCGTCATCTTATGCGACCGCTACTATCTTTCGACTGGTGCCTACCAGGGTGCAGCCGGTCTTAATGTCGATGACATTCTTAAAAAAAACAGCTTTGCACCGCCTCCTGATCTGGCCATTTTCCTCACTGCCCCTATTGCTACCGGCATAGAGCGGATCACCTCAGGCAGAGGGGAAACACTCAACGATTTTGAGCAGGAGGAGAGCCTGACCCGGGTTGCCGAACTGTTTGACCAAATGGCTTTTCCCTATATCCGACGCATCGATGCCACCGGCACAATCAACCAGATCCACCAGGCCGTCTGCAGATCCGTCCTCTCCATGCTTGAACTGTGATCACATGGCTTTTCTTCTCCGCCACCTTTCCTGCCTCTTCGTCCTGACCAGTCTGCTGACGCTATCGGCCTGCGGAGGAAAGAAGCAGATCCAACAGCCGCCCCCACCGGAAGAACAGGAGGTCGCTGATCTCTCCTGCGCCTATTTCTACTTTCTGTGGGGCAAACACGCTGAAAACCAGAACAAGCTTGAAGAGGCCCGGGAAGCCTATGAAAAGGCACTGGTCTGCGATCCGGAGGCCGAATTCGTGGCCCAGAAACTGCCCATTCTTCTTATCCGTATGGATCAACGACAGGAGGCGGTTCAGTGGCTGGAAGAGACCATACAACAAAACCCCGAAGACCGCAGCTCCCTGCAGCTCCTGGCTCGCCTCTACATCAACGAAGGCCGTTATGATGAAGCCATTGAGCTTTACCAGAGGCTGCGCCGCCTGGAACCGGCTAACGAGACCACCCTGCTGCGCCTCGGCTACCTGTTTGGCCAGAAGGGCGATTACCAAGCAGCCGAACAAATCCTCCAGGAAATCCTCGTCTCCAACCCGTCCGCCTATTTCGCCCACCTCTACCTGGCCAGAATAGCGGTCAAGAGCAATGACGCTGAAAAGGCAGCAGGCCGCTATGAAACCTGCCTGAAGCTTAATTACTCAGCAGAGCTCATCTCGGAGATGATCGAGTTTTACGGTCTTCATAAAATGGGTGACAGGGTGCTTGCGCTTCACCGGTTGGCGCTGAACGAGGAACCTGAAAATGAACAACTCTCTCTGGCTTTCATCCAGGTCTATTTTTCTCTAAAACAGCCGTCCAAAGGTATGCGGGAACTTGTTCGACTGCGTTCATTTGCCAAAGATCCGGACCGGATCGACATTATCACTGCCCGGATCTATATCAGCCGGGATCGATTTAACCAGGCCATCCCTCTCCTCCAGAGCATTGTTTCCAAAGGCCATCATGGCGAAGCGGAATATATGCTGGCTGCGCTTTTCTTTGACCAGAAGAACTATGACAAGTCACTCAACCACCTGAAGCAGCTCCGGGAAAGCGACAAGCAGTATCCGGACAGTATCTATCTCCGGGTGAGAATACTCAAACTCCTTAAAAAAGAAGGCAAGGCCTTTGAGCTGCTTGAACAGATCACAAACGACTCCGACCGGCGCAGGCCTGAATTTTTCAGCCTTCTCGCCTCCATGCATATGGGTCGTGACGAATTCAATAAGGGCTATGCTGTTCTGAAACGTGCCCTTGTACTATTTCCTGACAACGAGCTCCTCTACTTTGAATACGGCCTCCTGCTGGATAAGGAGAAGAAAACCGATGAGGCTATTACCTGGATGAAGAAGGTACTTGTCCTCAACCCGGACAATGCCGAGGCCCTCAACTATATCGGATACACCTGGGCCGACGCCAACCGTAACCTGGACCAGGCGTTGTCCTACATCCGTAAAGCGGTTGCCAAAAAACCGGAAAACGGTTACATCCGCGACAGTCTCGGCTGGGTTTATTACCGGCTGGGAGAGGACCACAAGGCAGAAAAAGAGCTCAAAAAGGCTTTGCAGCTTGAACCAACAGACCCCCACATCTTTGATCATCTTGGAGATGTCCTGCTTCGCCTGGGTAACACGGACACGGCAATAGATCATTTTCGCAAGGCCGTTGAGCTTTTTGAAGATGCAGAGAAAAAGCAGGCGGTTCAAGAGAAACTACGGCAACTTGAAAAGTGAGATGAGACGAGTCACCCTTCAACCCAACCCTGCACTGTTTGTTATCTGTCTTGTCATACTGTCAGGCTGTGCTCGAACGCCCTGGCAGAAGCCGGTTTCAGAAGACCGTTTCAAGGAAGTCAACGCGCTGGTGCAGGGGCTCCGGGATCAACAGGAGAACTGCCCGGCCACACTCGACGCGGAAGTGACCGTTAATTGGCAGAACAGTGTCAGTAAGCAGGCCTACAACGGCTACCTCCAGCTTCTTCAACCGGACAGCGTCAAACTGATCGTCCCTAACCCGCTTGGCCAGCCCATTATGCTGATGGCCGCTACCGGGGGAAATTATCAACTCCTTGACCCCTTAAGAAAAGAACATCATCGCGGAAAAATCAAATCACTGCTCCTCCGCTACGGGCTGCCGCTTGAGCTTGCCCTCCACAGCCAGTGGGGAGCGTGGCTTACCGGTCGAATGGCCGGCGGCGAACTGGAGATCAGCACCGTCCGCAGTGATCGTGACGGAAATGGAGTATGGGTCTCCTTTGACAGACAGGAAAAAGGGTTATATTATTCAAGTCACCTTCTCATCGACCCGAAGGGGCCTCAGTTGCAGCGCCGTGTAATCGAGAGTGACAGAGAGGGAATCGTGGCCGATATTAATTACGAGGGCGGCCGTAATGATGGTAGTATATGCCAGACAGACCGGCTGACAATCACTTCTCTGCCCTATAATGGCCGCCTTGATCTTTCTTTTGGTGATCAGTTGACCAATAAACCGCTTGGAAAGGACGATTTTTCCCTCTCCGTACCCAAGGGCTACCTGACCAAGCTGAGACCCTGAATCTTTGTCCGGCGCTTTAGGCTACCCTGTAAAGAGTATGCTTGAAATAATAGGCTTTTCCTCCCACCAGGGATGTGGAGCAGAAGCGCCTTATAAATAGTCAGTTTCAATGAACAACAGATTTTCAGAAAAATGCTAAAATCCTGAGGAATATAAAAAACAGGAGGTTTTGCCTATGAAAACTCGATTCAAAAAAACAATGTACAGCGCCATGCTCTGCATCATTGGTGTAACTCTTACAGCACCGACACAGGTCCTTTCCTTCCCCCGGCCGCCGCACCCCCGGCCGCCGCACGGACCGCCAAGATACAAGCCGCATCGCCCTCCCCGGCCACCGATTCCTGTACCCGCCCCACGACCACGTCTGCGGCCGCGGGTGGTTCCAGCGCCTGTTCCTGTTCCGGTGCCGGTGCCGGTTCCAGTGCCCCGTCATCGGCCGCGGGTGGTGCCTGCCCCTGTGCCGGTCCCAGTCCCGGTCCCGGTACCGGTGCCCCGTCATCGACCGAGGGTGGTGCCAGCCCCTGTGCCGGTTCCGGTCCCGGTCGTCAGGCCAAGGCACAGGCCAAGGCCAAGACCCTATTACCGTCCCCGCCCTGCCGTGGTGCCGATCATTCCATATGGAACAATCTATCCACGACTGCCCGTTGGCTACTCGATCCTCCATGTTGCCGGGGCGACCTTTTTCTTCCACATGGGAACGTATTATGAACGCCGTAATTCAAACTACGTTGTGGTCAATGCTCCAATCGGCGCAACCATTTCCATTCTGCCTGATGATTCGACCACGGTAATCATCGATGGTGTCTCCTATTATACTTACAACGGCACTTACTACCTCCGCAGTGACTCCGGCTATATAGTCGTACCGGAACCTGAATACCGTCAGCCGGTGGTGGAAGATGTGACATCGGGCCAGGTGATCGTCACCAGCCCGGCACTCAACGTCCGATCCGGTCCAAGCACCAGTCATTCGGTGGTTGGCAAACTGAGAGAGGGCCATGTTGTCAAAATTCTGGGGAATGCCATGGGCTGGTACTATATCCAGCTGCCTGATGGCCGTTACGGATGGATCATGGCAAAGTATACAGTACCGTATATGGCAGAAGCAGAAGGTTGATGAAGAAGACGGTACAGTAAAGGGTACCCGGCTCCAAGCCTGATCAGTTTATGTCAGCATGGACAAATGGCAACAAAAAAGGGAGGATGCATATTACAGCATCCTCCCTTTTTTGTTGGACGTTTTTCAGGTCTACTTCTTAACCTCCCCGTAGGAGTTGACGATGATCACGAAAAGGTTGTCTTCTTTAAAGAAGACCTGTTGAAGGTCATAGTTCTTATTGGGGACCAGATCGAGCACCACCCTTATTTTATCGGGGTTTTTATGGACTGCAGTGCGGACCTTATCCACGAACTCCCCTTTGGCGTTGATCAACTTGATGACTTCGGGCTCAAGCCTGGCATTCATAAAATCGCAGACCACACGCGGCAGCCCTTCCTCGACGCCAAAGACCAGGGGCGGATGAAAGTCATTGAGTTTAAAGAGCACCATCTCGCCCTTATTGGATGAGGCATCAAAAGAAATCTGTTTCAATATCGGATCTGAAGCAGGACCATCCTCTTGCTTTACTGCTGGCTCCACAGGCTCAGCAGCCGGGGAAGCAACCGGCTTCTTCACTACCGGCTCACTGGCTTTCTCCCCTTCAATCTCAACAGGTGGAGGCCCTTGGGACTCCACCTTTGCAGGAGGACCGGAAAGCGGCTCTGCCGGGGTCAGTGCAGGCTGCACAGCTGGAGCAGCCTCTGTCACCGGTTTGGCTACTGGTTCACTTTTTTGTTCCTGATCCATGGGCTTCTTGGGAGGAGGCGTCTTGACTGACTCTTTCGGCTTCTTTTTCTCCCGGTAGACGGAGATGGTCAAACTGTTGTTGGTCTCCTGAAAATCCTGGTCAAAATTAAAATTCCCACCAGGTGCCAGGTCGAGCACCACCCTGGTTTTCTTCTTGGGCGGACCATGAAGACCGACGCGAATCTTTTCCACCATTGTCCCTTGAGTGACGATCTTTGTTTTCATCGTTCTGACAGGGTGGGTATCGGTGAAATCAAAGACCACCCGGGGACGATCACCTTTAATGGCAAAGGTCTTGGGGATATGGGGACCATTGAGCAGAAAAACAACCTGCTCCAGGTCACCGTCCACCTTATTGAAACGAATGTCTTTCAGTACCTGATCTGCGCCCATCACACTCTGGGCCGGCAAAATAAGGGACAGTAAGAAAAAGAAGATCAGGGCTGACAACTGTACAACTTTCATACAACGGACCTCGTTGAAGAAAAAATGGAGGAGATATGCTACCATCAGAATTACCCGACAAAACCAGACAGGGGCCACGTGCAGCTCAATGCCACCATGTGGCCACATAAGGGCTTATTTTTGCTCAAAGTAATCCATCTTTAATGTGAATACATCATCCGCTCTTGAAAAGTCAACTTTTTTTCAGTAAATCAAAGACCTCAAAATCGTTGTGCTGCAACGCTTTACACACACCTGGGCCCTCGTTGCCGGGTTGATGTTTTAAACCTTTTCCAGGTTACACCCATCTCTAACTGTATAACAAAATGACGGAAAAAAAATTAAAAAGTCCACTTCTTTCACAGGTGGCCAAACCCGGGCGTTACCTGGGCCGCGAGCATAACGCCATTGTCAAAAAATGGCATGCAGGGATGACCCGCTGGGTAGTTGCCTTCCCCGACCTTTACGAGATCGGAATGTCCCACCAGGGGCTGCAGATTCTCTACCACCTTCTTAACAGCTCGGAAAACTGT
Source organism: Thermodesulfobacteriota bacterium (assembly GCA_039715055.1). Classification (GTDB taxonomy): domain Bacteria; phylum Desulfobacterota; class Desulfobulbia; order Desulfobulbales; family Desulfocapsaceae; genus JBDLID01. The sequence continues at coordinate 7,212 of JBDLID010000098.1, forward strand.
GTGGCGGAAAGAGTTTTCTGCCCCGATCTCGACCTGGAAAAACAGCTTCGGCAAAACTCACTGGTACTGACCAGCCTTGAGTCCGATCGTCCTCTGGCTGATTTTGACATCCTGGGAATCACCCTGCCTTACGAACTCTGTTACACCAACATTCTTACCATCCTTGACCTTGGCCGCATCCCGCTGCGGGCTGCCGACAGAACGGACGACCACCCGCTCGTCATCGGCGGCGGATCCTGCGCCATGAACCCGGAACCGGTAGCTGATTTTTTTGATGCGATACTCCTTGGCGACGGTGAAGAGGCGGTGTTAGATATTGATCGAGTGCTGGCCGCTGCCCGTTTAAAAAATATGGACAGATCATCACTGCTTGCTCAGTTAGTCGGTATAGAAGGAGTCTATGTTCCCTCTTTTTTCACTCCTCAATATGATGAGGCTGGGCGCCTGACCAAGATCGATGACAGCCATGAACACCAGGTGAAACGGCGCGTCCTGCCTGATCTCGATGATTGTGAGCATCTTTTCAGTCCAATTGTTCCCAACTCAAAAATTGTCCACGACCGGCTCGGTATCGAGATTGCACGGGGCTGCACCCGCGGCTGCCGCTTCTGCCAGGCCGGGATGATCTATCGGCCGGTGCGTGAGCGAAGCCCGCAGCAGATCATGGAACTTGCCGGGAAGGGTCTTACCAGCTCCGGTTTTGATGAGTTGGCCCTGCTCTCTCTTTCCACCGGTGACTACTCCTGCTTTGAACAGGTCCTGCCCGCCCTGATGGACTCCTACAGCAATGACTATGTTTCGGTCTCCATGCCTTCGATGCGGGTTGGCACTCTCAGTGAAGAGGTGATGGACCAGATCAAAAGGGTTCGCAAGACCGGTTTCACCCTGGCACCGGAGGCAGGCAGTGAACGGCTGCGGAGGGTGATCAACAAGGGCATAAGCGAACAGGACCTGCTGGAAACGGTGGAAAGTGCGGCTGCTCTTGGCTGGAAACTGATCAAGCTTTACTTCATGATCGGCTTGCCCACCGAATGCGACAAAGATATTGAGGCCATTGTCGAGCTGGCCAAAAAAGTCCACAAAAAAGGGGGCGGCAGGCTGCGGCTCAACGTCTCCATCGGCACATTTGTTCCTAAACCGCACACCCCTTTCCAGTGGGCAGAACAGATCTCCATGGACCAGTCGACAGAAAAGATCAACCAGCTGAAAAGAATGCTGCCGAGAAAAAATATCAACCTCAAATGGCACGACCCGGAACAGAGTTTTCTTGAAGGGGTCTTTTCAAGGGGAGACCGTCGCCTTGGCTCCGTTATCGAACAGGCATGGAAAATGGGAAGTCGGCTCGACGGCTGGTCCGACCACTTCCAACTCTCCATCTGGCAGGAAGCAGCCGACCAGTGTGATGTGATTCTTGAAGACTACCTCCGGCAGCGACGCGAGGACGAAATCCTTCCCTGGCACCACCTGGCCAGTGGAGTGGATGAAGACTTTCTCCGCCTGGAACTGAAACGGGCAAAGAAAGAAGCCTACACCCCGGACTGCCGCTATCACAGCTGCCAGAAGTGCGGCCTGTGCGATTTCAAAACCATCAAACCGGTGGTCATTGACCGCAAACGTTTCCAGGCCGACCGAACAGATGAACCGCCTCGCCAGCCACCACCGTCGCCCAGCCGCCCGGTGGTGCAGGGGGATGACCATTTCCGCTACATGGTTTCCTACAGCCGTCTTGGTCAAATCGCCCTGCTCGGTCACCTGGAATTTCTCCAGCTCACCTTCAGGGTACTGCGACGTGCTGGTATCCAGACTCACTTTTCAAAAGGATTTAACCCCTCTCCCAAGGTCTCTTTTGGGCCGGCGCTGTCAGTGGGCACAGAAAGCCATGATGAATATTTTATCATGGACCTCCCCGCCCCCTTGAGTGATATCCCTGCTGCCATTGACAGACTGAATGAAGAGCTTCCCAGGGGCATCACCATCAAAAACATCGAGATCCACCCCGGAAAAATTCCTCAGCGAATCAGAACCCGCTACAGTGTGACCTGCCCGCAGCCAATCACCAATCAGGAAAAACAGCGGCTCGACGAGTTCATCCAATCCGCAGAATTTCCGATCAGCCGCACTCGCAAGGGGAAGACAAAAAACTTTGACATCCGCCCACTGGTCCACGACATGCTCGTTGATGGAGAAGATATCATCAGGCTGGAACTCATCAGCCAAAGCGGTGCGCCCGGCGTCAAACCCATGGAGGTTGTCGCTTCAGTCCTGCAGTTGGATCCTGAGTTGACCGCAAGATGTCAGGTTGTCAAGGACTGGTGGCGGGAGGATCACTCATAAAACGAAGTAATTAAGAAAAGTTGCTAGTTTATTGACTGCCAAAGAAATAAGCAATCTGTTGCCGATGATGCTGTTTTTATGTTATCTAATGTCTGTTTGGAAAATAAAGCTTTTTGTTTACAAACAAGACCCAGGTTAAATGGAAACGTTTAACATATAAATAAGTTGAATCCATTTTCTTTTGGCCTGATAAACCAAATAGACCGCTTATTACAGGCAAGTTTATACCAAATACAAAACCGGTCAAATCCGAGCGACAAGGAGACGTCATGATGAAGAAAATTGTTCTACGTGAAGATGAGATGCCCACCCAATGGTACAACGTAGCTCCTGACCTGCCAAACGGGCTGCTGCCGCCCCTGGACCCGGAGACCAACGAACCCATGGGGCCGGATAAACTTGGCGCCATCTTCCCCATGGCGCTGCTAGAGCAGGAGATGTCCGGTGAGCGTTTCATTGATATTCCCGAAGAGGTCCTTGACGTTCTTAAAATCTGGCGACCCTCTCCCCTGGTTCGAGCCCATGCCCTTGAAGAAGCCCTCGGCACCAAGGCAAAAATCTATTTCAAAAATGAAGGGGTCTCACCGGTTGGTTCCCACAAGCCCAACAGCGCCGTTCCCCAAGCCTACTATAACGCCAAAGAAGGTGTAAAACGACTGGCCACCGAGACCGGTGCCGGCCAGTGGGGCAGTGCCCTGTCACTGGCCACCTCCAAGTTTGGCATAGACTGTAAGGTCTACATGGTACGGGTCTCCTTCGACCAGAAACCATACCGAAAATCGATGATGCGCACCTTTGGTGCGGACATCGTTGCCAGCCCCAGCGAAGACACCCAGATCGGCCGCCAGATCCGTGAGCAGTATCCGGATACGGCTGGCTCACTGGGCATCGCAATCTCGGAAGCCATCGAGGATGCCGCCACCCGTGAGGATACCAACTACGCCCTGGGCTCAGTGCTCAACCATGTGGTCCTGCACCAGTCAATCATCGGTCTCGAAGCGATCAAACAGATGGAGATTGCAGGCGACTATCCCGATGTTGTGGTCGGCTGCTGCGGCGGCGGTTCCAACTTTGCCGGACTTGCCGCTCCCTATATTCCCGACTACCTGGACGGCAAAAAAATCCGTTTCGTAGGTGTTGAGCCGGCCTCATGTCCTTCACTGACCATGGGCAAACTGGCCTATGACTTTGGCGATGTGGCCCAGATGACCCCCATGCTCAACATGTATACCCTGGGGCACGACTTTATCCCGCCGGGTATCCACGCCGGCGGACTGCGCTATCACGGCATGTCCCCCATTGTTTCAGCAATGGTCCGTGAAAAAATCGTCGACCCGATCAAGGTTCACCAGCTGGAGTGCTTTGAAGCAGGTGTACTCTTTGCCAAGACCGAAGGAATCATCCCTGCGCCTGAGACCTGCCACGCCATCCGTGGTGCGATCATCGAGGCAACCAGAGACAAAAACGATCCCAAGACCATTCTTTTCAATTTCTCCGGTCACGGTCTCATCGACATGGCCTCCTATGACAAATTCTTCTCAGGAGACCTGCACAACTACGATTACCCCAAGGAGGCCATTGAGGAGTCACTCTCCAAGCTGCCCAAGGTCTGATTAGTGACCCTTTATCAGTGCAGGGGGCTGTTCTTCAGCACCCTGCTCGCCTTTCTACTGTTCACCCTTGCGGCTGGAGACTGGTCCGCCGCAAGGGCTGATTCATCGAAGACAAAAATTCGCCGCGGCGGCTACGGTCTGATCCAGAACGGAGCCCTCACCGTTTCCCACCAGGCAGAAAAACTTTTTGTCCCGGCCTCAACCATCAAGATCCTCACCGCTGACGCCGCCCTCTGGCTGCTGGGTGAAGACTATCGTTTTACCACCCGCTTTTTTCTCACCGCAGACAACAGCCTTGCTATCCGCGGCGGCGGCGACCCCTTTCTCGTCTCGGAAAATATCATCACCATTGTTCGTAAACTAAAAGAACAGGGGATTGACCGGATCAACAACCTGATCCTTGACGATTTTCTCTTTGATATCAGTGGCCCGCCGGAAGGCTCTATCAATTCAACCAACCCATACGATTCACACAACTCAGCCCTGGCGGTCAACTTCAACTCCATTGCCATTTACAAGAAAAAAAACGGTACTGTCAGCTCTGACGAACAGCAGACCCCGAC
>JBDLID010000099.1:0-11602 GCA_039715055.1 Thermodesulfobacteriota bacterium
GCGGTCCATAAATTAAAGCCACCGGTTTTACCGGTGGATACTTACTTTTCAAGGTACCCTTAAACGGGACAAGATGGAGTGCAGCTGAATAGTTACTAAATTTTTCGAATTGACAACACCCTGGCAACAAAAAAGGGAAGCGTTGTTTTAAAATGAGCAACAGGTTTTTATCAGAAAGATGGGCAGCAGGCAGCTTAGAACTTACCACTCATTTTTCTCATTTCATTTTGTAAGTCAAAGCAATACAATAGGGTGAACAAATTCTCCAGGAGTCTGTTGCGAAAATAGCCTCATTTCTGGACGACCACTATCTTAGAAAACAACGAGGAAACCATCATGCTGGAAAGCGCTTCTGAAAGAGGTCTGCAGGAGTTGTGTAAAATCGGGGTCGCCCTGTCCGTTGAAAAGGACATCGACAAACTGTTGGAGTTGATTGTTTCAGTGGCAAGACAGTTTACCAATGCGGAGGGTTGTACCCTATATCTGTATAATGAGCAGCAGGACCTCCTTGAGTTCTCAGTGGTGCAGAACGAAAAACTGCAGATCAACAAGACGGCAAAGGGGGAGAAGAGCGACTGGGCGGCGGTGCAGTTGTATCTTCCTGACGGTAAAGCAAACCACCACAGTGTTTCCGCCCACTGCGCTCACACAGGTAAACCGATCAACATCAGTGACGTCTATCATGAGAATGGATATGACTTTTCCGCCACCAGGGAATACGACGCCCAATCCGGCTACCATTCAAAGTCCATGCTCATTGTCCCCATGCAGGACAACCAGGGGAACCTGGTCGGCGTGCTCCAGCTCCTCAACTGCAGGCAGGAGGACGGTGGTATCTGCCCCTTTTCCGAGTCACTGGTGGAGCTCGTCATGGGACTCGCCTCTCAGGCCAGCGTTGCGGTGGTCAATGTCCGCCTCATCGACCGGCTGAAGCGGTTCACTTCCCTTGCTGTCGCCCTTTCAGCGGAGAAGAACCTGGGGGTGCTGCTCAATATGATCGCCGATATTTCCCGGGAATATACGATGGCTGAAGGGTGCACCATCTACCTGATGGACCGGGAGGACAAAAATCTTGAGTTTGCGGTGGTCCAGAACGAAAAGCTCGATACCACCTGTACTTCCGGAGGGCAAAAGCGGGCCTGGCCCCCGATACCGCTCTACGATGACAATGACGAAGAGAACCACCGCAACGTTTCCGCCTACTGCGCATTGAAAAAGAAGACGGTGGAGATCAGCGATGTTTACCATGAAAAGGGTTATGATTTCAGCGGCACCAGGGCCTTTGATGAGAAGGCCGGTTACCGTTCAAAGTCGATGCTGCTGGTGCCGATGACCGATCATGAAAACGAGGTGATCGGCGTGCTCCAGCTGCTTAATGCCCGGCGCGGGGTGTCGAAAAAGGTACAGGACTTTGCCGCCGATGACATTCGCATGGTTCAGGGACTGGCCTCCCAGGCGGCAGTGGCGGTCTCCAACGTCAGACTGGTAGAGGACATCGAGAGTCTCCTGAAATCCTTTGTCAAGTGCATTGCCGCAGCCATTGACGAGAAGTCGCCGTACACCGCCGGCCACATCCAACGGGTGGCCGAGCTCACCGAATTGATGGCCCGGGAGATCAACCGGACCGAATCCGGCGCCCTGGGAGAGATCAGCTTCAGCGAGGAGCAGCTGGAAGAGATCTCCATGGCGGCCTGGATGCACGACATCGGCAAGATTGCCACCCCGGAGTACGTGGTGGACAAGGCCACCAAGCTGGAGACCATCTTCGACCGAATCGAATTGATCCGCCATCGGCTGGAGATTGTCAAACGGGACCGGGAGATCGCACGTCTCAAGGAATTGCTCTGCAGCCAGGGGTTTGCCGATCAATGCGAGACATCCGAAGTGCCGGATATCGACCTGGATGAGGCCCTGAGCTTCCTGGAGCGGGTCAACACCGGCGGCGAGTTCATGACCGACGAGGACCTGGAGGGAGTAGAAAAAATTGCCGGCTATTACTACGAGCTGGGTGGTGAGAAGATCCCCCTGCTGAGTGAGGAAGAGGCCAGCAACTGCGCCATCCGCCGCGGTACCCTCACCGAGGAGGAACGGGAGGTCATCAACCACCATATCGTGGTGACCATCAAGATGCTGGAGAGCCTGCCTTTCCTCAAGAAGTGGCGGCGGGTTCCCGAGATTGCCGGCATGCACCATGAAAAACTGGACGGCAGCGGTTACCCGAAAAACCTCAAAGAGGAGGAGATCAACCTGGAGGGCCGTATCCTGGCGGTGGCCGATGTGTTTGAGGCGCTCACTGCCGCCGACCGTCCTTACAAGCTCGGTAAGCCGCTGTCCCAGGCCATCAAGATCCTCGGATTCATGGTCAAGGATCACCACCTTGATGAATCGGTCTGCGATTTCCTGATTAACTCCGGTATTGTCACCAAGTACGCAGAAAAACACCTGCCGGTTCAGCAGATCGACACCTTTGCCTGGAATGGGCAGGAGTTCAGCGGCACGGAGAAGACGCAGTAGGGGTCACGCCGTGGCGTGATCCAATGCCGCCCGGAACAGTTTTTTTGTGTAGGGGTGGCTTGGTGACTCAAAGACCTGGGCGGCCTCTCCTGCTTCGACAATGCGGCCGTCCTGCATGACCACGATCTGATCGGAGATTGCGCGCACTACCTTGAGGTCGTGTGAGATGAAAAGATAGGTCATCTTGTAACGCTTCTGCAGATCGCTTAGCAGATCGATGATCTGTTTCTGGATGGTCATATCCAGCGCTGAGGTCGGTTCGTCAAGGATGAGGAAACGGGGTTTGAGGACGATGGCCCGGGCAATGGCGATACGCTGGCGCTGGCCGCCCGAGAACTCGTGAGGGTAACGCAGGCCGAATTCCGACTCAAGACCGACCTCGGAGAGTGTCTGGACAACGATTTCGCTCCGCTGTGCCCGGCTGAGGTCGCGATTATGGACCCTGAGCCCCTCTTCGATGATTTCCGCCACAGTCAGCCTCGGTGACAGCGAGGAAAAAGGATCCTGAAAAACCACCTGCAGTTCACTGCGCAGGGGACGCATGGCCCTGGCGGTAAGGGTCTGCAGGTCCTGGCCGTCAAACTCTATCACTCCCCTGGAGCGCGTCAGTCTGAGGATTGCCATGCCAAGGGTGGTTTTACCGGAGCCCGACTCGCCGACCACCCCGCAGGTAGAACCTTCCCGGATAGTCAGGTCGACCTCATCGACTCCCTTGATCACCTTGACCCTTCTCTTCCAGGGAGAGACCCAGCCCTCCTTGAGGTGAAAGTGACAGTTGAGGTTGCGGACCCTGATAAGCTCCCGCTCTGTTGCCTCGGGTGGCTCTTTTCCTTCGGGCACTGCATTCAGGAGGTGGCGGGTGTAGGGCTGCCGGGGATTTGAGAACAGCTCGGCGGTCTCACCCTGTTCGACAACCCGGCCGGATTGCATGATCGAGACATGGTCAGCCACATGTTTGACCATTGCCAGGTCATGGGTGATTAAAAGAACTGCCATGTTGAGTTCATCCTGAAGTGAGCGGATCAACTCCAGAATCTGGGCTTGAATGGTGACATCGAGTGCGGTGGTGGGCTCGTCGGCAATGAGCAGTGACGGGTTGCAGGCAAGTGCCATGGCGATCATGATTCGCTGCCGCTGACCGCCGGAGAGCTGGTGGGGAAAGCTTTTCATTCTGGCTTTGCCATCGGGGATTGAGACCCGGGACAATAGCCTGACCGCCTCTTTTTCCGCCTCGTGTCTGGTCATCCCCTGGTGCATGGTCAACGGTTCGATGAGCTGGTTGCCGACAGAGTAGACCGGGTTGAGCGAGGTCATCGGCTCCTGAAAGATCATGGAGATGCGGTTGCCGCGCAGTTTACGCACCTTGTCCATGGGGAGTTGGAGAATATCGCGATCCTCGAAGCGTATGGAGCCGGAGGTGGACACCGCGGATGTCTCCTCGAGGAGCCTGAGTACGGAAAGCGCAGTGACCGATTTACCGGAACCGGACTCACCAACCAGGCCGCAGGTCCGGCCCCGTTCAAGCTTGAGATCGACGTCAAAGAGGACCTGGGTCCGGTCGATCTCTGTTCCTCCGCTGTCCTGGTAGAAGCTGAGGTTGAGACCCGCAATATCAAGGAGCATGTCGGTCGGCAACGCGGCTGGCGACCTGGGCGTCGATGGCCTTGATCTTGGCTTCAAGTTCCTCGCACAGGGCGACCCGGCCTTCCAGGACACAGCCCTTTCTGCCGGGGACACAATCCCCATTGAGTTTTTTACACTTGTTGTCAACCATGTCGTAATTTCTGCAGTGAAAAGTCATTTGTGGCTCTATCTGTTTATTGCTGTATATGTGTTAAGTTGTACCGGATCGTGATGGTAATCGATTTTGGTTGTAGTCTGAACAGATAATTAAATGGGGTCAGAGTAAAATTAAATTTTAATTTAATTTTACTCTGACCCCATTTAATTATTCACCATGAAAAAGGTTGACACCATGTGGCGTTCGGCTATTTTTGCTTGAGCACCCCATCTTCGACCGGACTTCTCAACAGGAGAGCTGAATCCTTGTACAGCCAATACCCCTTTCAATCAAATTTTATCACCGTGGACTCTCACCGGCTCCACTATGTGGATCAGGGAGTAGGGCCGGTGGTGATCATGGCTCACGGCAACCCGACCTGGTCATACTATTACCGCAATCTCATCAGCCTGCTTTCCAAGAGTCACAGGGTGATTGCCCTGGATCATCTCGGCTGCGGGCTCTCTGACAAACCGCAGGATTATTCCTATACCCTTAAAAATCATATCAGTAACCTGGAGTCACTGGTCGATCAGCTATCCATCGAGGACTTTTCTCTGGTGGTACACGATTGGGGAGGAGCCATCGGTTTCGGTCTTGCCGGCCGCAGACCAGACCACGTTCAAAAGATCGTTGTGCTCAACACCGCGGCCTACCGTTCTTCGCGAATTCCCTTTCGCATCCAGATCTGCCGCTGGCCTGTTATCGGCCCGCTTATTGTTCGCGGCCTCAACGGTTTTGCCGGACCGGCCGTTCACATGGCGGTGACAAAGAAGATGAAGCGTGAGGTTGTGGACGGTTTTCTGGGTCCATATGATTCCTGGCAGAACCGGGTGGCGATCAACGCTTTTGTCCGTGACATTCCCCTTGCAGAGGACCACCCCTCCTATTCAACCCTGGTCGAGGTGGAAGAAAATCTTCAGAACCTTGCAGACGTTCCGCTTCTCATCTGCTGGGGGGGCAGGGATTTCTGCTTTAACGACCATTTTTACGAGGAGTGGCGCAACCGTTTCCCCCAGGCCCAATGCCACTATTTCCCTGATGGCGGCCACTATATCCTTGAAGACGAGTTTTCAGCGGTAGCCGATCTGGTTGAGAATTTTTTTGGCGGTGGAGAAGAGCAGCAATGACAGATGATACGGTTAACATCGGCGCGACCCTCCCGACCCAGGCCCGGCTTCAGCCGACGAACACTGCTCTCGTCGAAGCAGCCACCGGTCGGAGCCTCACCTTTGAGGAGCTCAACCGACTGGCGGACGGCTATGCTCATACCCTGACGGAGGGTGGAGTCAGAGCTGGGGAGCGGGTGATGCTGATGGTCAGACCCGGTGGTGATTTTATTGCTCTCACCTATGGTTTATTTAAAATCGGTGCTCCGGTGATTCTCATCGACCCGGGAATGGGCTATAAGAACCTGCTTCGCTGCATCGCCTCGGTGGCGCCGGAGGTGCTCATCGGCATTCCCAAGGCCTGTTTTTTTAAAAAGCTGTTTTCAAAGCCCTTTGCAACAGTACGGCGCAGTTTCTGCTGCGGTTTTTCAATGGGCCTTTTTGGGGCAGATATCAGGACGGCAGCCAGAAAAAACAGTAAAGTATTTGACAGCTATCCTGCCAGTTCAGAAGAGCTTGCAGCCATCATATTCACCACCGGTTCCACTGGACCGCCCAAAGGGGTCCGTTACCCGCACCGGGTGTTTCAGGCCCAGCTGCGGCTTATTCGCGACTACTATAAAATCGGTCCCGATGAAGTCGACCAGCCCGGATTTCCACTCTTTGCCCTCTTTTCCACCGGGCTCGGGGCAAAGGCGGTGATCCCTGACATGGATCCCACCCGGCCTGCTCAGGTGGACCCGGTTCGTTTCATTAAATCCATTGAGCATTACGGGGTCACCTACTCCTTTGGCTCGCCGGCTATCTGGAAGGTGATCGTCGACCACTGTCACGCCCATGGGCTCAAGCTCGACGGGCTGACCAGAGTTCTCATGGCAGGAGCCCCGGTGAGCGGAGAGCTTATCTCACGGATGCAGGAGATCCTGCCTGAAGAAGCGGAAATCCATACCCCGTACGGGGCCACAGAGTCGCTGCCCGTCGTCTCCATTGAGGGGCGTGAAATTGTTGAAGAGACCTGGGAACACACCTGCACCGGACACGGGACCTGTGTCGGCCGTCCACTTCCTGGAATCGAGGTGAAAATCATTGACTCATCTGATGAACCGGTGGCTGAGATAGACATGGCCACCTTTTCTGATGTGGGCAAGGTGGGTGAGATTATTGTCCGCGGAGATGTGGTGACCAGGGCCTATGACAATAACGACAAGGAAAATCGACTGGCCAAGATCAGAGACGGTGAGGGCTTCTGGCACCGGATCGGTGATCTCGGCTACATGGACGAGCAGGGCAGGGTCTGGTTTTGCGGCCGCAAAACTCACCGGGTGGAAACCGAGGACTCGGTCCTCTATACCATCTGCTGCGAGGCCATCGTCAACGTCCATCCGGATATTTCCCGTTCGGCCCTGGTCGGTATACCGGGCAGGGGATCGAAAATGATTCCGGTAATTATCGTTGAACCGCAGCCTGATTTTCAGGACGATGAGGGCCTTCTCCTTGCCGAGGTGAGGGAAATCGCCCGGGTCAGTCAGCTGACAGCATCCATTCAACATTTTCTTATCCATCCTTCGTTTCCCGTGGACATTCGCCATAACGCAAAAATATTTCGAGAAAAGCTTGCTGTCTGGGCAAAGGACGAACTCGGGGATACATTGTGAAAAGAGCCCTTGTAACCGGCGGTGGCGGCTTTGTCGGCGGGGCAGTGGTGGCAGCGCTTGTCCAGCGTGGTGTTGACGTTCTGGTCATCGGCAGAAACCGTTACCCTGCACTTGAGCAGCAGGGGGTACGCTGCCTGCAGGGTGATATCACCGATCTCGATTTCCTCATTGACACTTTCGCCGGAGTGGATACCGTTTTTCATGTGGCCGCCCTGGCCGGTGTATGGGGAGTGTGGCAGAATTACTACCAGACCAACGTGGTTGGTACGGAAAATGTGCTCAAGGCCTGCAGAAAAACCAATGTTGCCCGGCTTGTGTACACCTCCACACCGTCAGTGGTCTTTGATCGCGGCGATATCGAGGGTGGAGATGAATCGCTGCCCTATCCGCAAAGCTTTCTCTGTCACTACGCCAAATCAAAGGTGTTGGCGGAAAAAGCGGTGCTGGCCGCTGCAGGAGATGGACTGGCCACCTGTGCCATCCGTCCTCATCTGGTCTGGGGACCGGGTGATCCCCACCTGATCCCGAGACTGCTTGAACGGGGAAGAAGCGGACGACTGAAGCAGGTGGGAAAGGGGCACAACCTGGTGGATATCAGCTACATCGATAACGTGGCCCATGCTCATCTCCTGGCCGCTGATAACCTCGAAGACTCCGGCAGCGCCAATGGTCGTGCCTATTTTATCAGCCAGGGGGAACCGGTGAATCTCTGGCAGTGGATCGATGAACTGTTTGTGCAAACCGAAACACCGCAGGTCAGAAACAGAATTTCCTTTGCGGCTGCATACCGGATCGGTCAGCTGCTTGAGATTGTCTATAAAATGATGGGGATCAGGCGGGAACCGCTGATGACCCGGTTTGTTGCCGAACAGCTGGCCAAATCGCACTACTTTTCCATTGACCGGGCCCGCCGGGATCTGGGATATGAGCCGCTGGTCACAACCGATGAAGGGATGAAAAGGCTGCTTGCATCATTGAAAGAATGAGGGGATGGGGGGTAGTATAGAGGTATTGGAGACTGACATGATGAAAACCCTGTTGAAAAAAGTCTGTGCTGTTTTTCTGGCCGTTATTTTCCTGCAGACGACGGGATTTCGTTCTGCCGCCGCTTTTACGGTCGGTGAGGAGCGGGAGATGGGGGAGAAGCTTCTCTTCCAGGTCCGTCTGGCCTTTGATGTGCTTGATGATCCCGATATCCACCAGTATATCAACAACCTTGGCCGCGGGGTTCTTGAGGTGGCCGGAATCCAGTATTTTGATTATAAATTCTTTGTCATCAACAACAGGGAATTCAATGCCTTTGCCGCCCCTTCCGGGTTGATCTTCTTTCACTCCGGCCTCATCGAGACCATGAATTCAGAAAATGAACTGATTTCGGTCATGGCCCACGAGATCGGTCATGTGGCCGCCCGTCACCTGGCTTCACGGATGGAAAAAGGATCCAAGGTCTCCATGGCCACTGCAGCCCTGGCTCTTGCCAGTCTTGCCCTTGGCGGTGGTACAGCGACCCAGGCACTTTTGACCTCGTCCCTTGCCGCAGGCCAGGCAATTAACCTCCACTTCAGCCGTAAGGACGAGGAAGAGGCCGATCTCCTTGCCTACGGATGGATGAAAGACCTGAAGCGGAGCCCGCAGGCCCAGGAAGAGATGCTCTACACCATGCGCAGGATTACCCGCTACCGCATGGGCCAGGTTCCGCAGTATCTTCTCACTCACCCCAACCCGGAGGCACGCCTTGATTATGTCCAGGGGCTGCTTGCCGTTGACTCCCTGGAGCAGCAAAATTTTGTCCAGGTCGATGATTTTGATTTTTTCCGGATGAAGTACCGTGTCCTGGCCGAACTCAAGGACGGCACTCAGCTGCGCAATTTACTGACCGCTAAACTGAACGATGAGCAGTCCAGCCAATTTGATCAGATGATGGCCCGCTACGGTCTCTCCCAGCTTGACCGAAAAGAAAACAATTATGAGAACAGCCGGCGGCTCCTCAAAGAGGTCCTGTCATTTTTTCCAGAAAGGTCAACTCTCCTTGTTGACCTGGGAGTGATCGAGGCGGCGCTGGGTGCGCGTGAACAGGCCATGGCCCGATTTGAGGAGGCCTACAGGCTGAACCACAGTGATATGTGGGCCGCCTTCCAGATGGCCAAGCTCCAACTCGCCATGGGCCAGGCGGATCGTGCGGAACTGCTGCTCAAAGAGGTTATCGCCGAGCTGCCCGAGTACCCTCAGGCCTACTACGAAGTTGGCCGTATCCGATCCCAGCAGGGGGATAAAGGGGCGGCCGCCTTTTACCTCGGAAAATATTATCTTTATGAGGGAAAAGTGAAGCTGGCCCTCCAGAATTTTAAGCAGGCAAGCAAGCTCTCCAAGGATGAGAAGGTTCGTCAGGATTCAAAAAAGATGATGAAGACCATTCAGCGGTTCAAATCCTGAACAGAAAATCTGAGTCCGTACCTGAGCCCGTTTGCTTGACCCGGCAGACGTAATCACCCGGATCGATGAAAAAAACATTTGGCACCTGACTGTATGGGATTTCAAAAGGTAACAACCGCTGTAAAAGGGATGCACTGTGCAGCCTGTTCCAGCCGGATCGAGAAGGTGGCGGCAGCCATGGAGGGTGTTGCCGGGGCCTCTGTCAATCTTGCCGCCGAATCTGCTGAATTTGAATTTGAGCAGGACCTGGTCTCCTTTGAGGAGATCGCTGCAAAGGTGGCGGGGCTCGGTTTTGAGCTGGTACCTCTTGATAGCAGCGGTGATATCCAGACCCTGGAGCTTGCCATCTCCGGCATGCACTGCGCCTCCTGCTCCAGCCGCATTGAAAAGGTTCTCGCTGCGGCATCAGGGGTTGATGAGGCTCATGTCAACCTGGCTGCCGAGTCAGCCGTTGTCACCTATAATCCGCAGCTGATCTCCCGGCGGCACATCCGACAGACCATCGAGGGCCTTGGCTTTGAAGCAAAACCGGTAACAAAAGCCTCAGACCGCTTTTCCGAGAGACAGCAGGAGACAGCGGAAAAACTTGCGGCCATGAAGGAGCGTCTGGTCTACTCCCTGGTGCTGGCAGCGCTCCTGCTCACCCTCTCCATGGGCGAGATGCTGGGGCTTCCCCTGCCCGGATTTCTCGATCCCCTTCATCACCCGTTGAACTTTGCCCTTGCCCAGCTCGCTCTCGTTCTGCCGATCATGGTTCTTGGCCGCAGTTTTTATCAGATCGGACTGCCCGCCCTTGTTCGCGGGGTGCCCAATATGGATTCTCTTATTGCGGTGGGTACCGGTGCCGCCTTTGTCTATTCCTGCTGGAATACGGTGGAGATCATGCTCGGTATTGACCCCATGCACAAGGCCATGGATCTCTATTTTGAGTCCGCAGGAGTCCTTATTGCATTGGTTTCTTTGGGGAAATACCTGGAGACCCGTGCCAAATCCCATACCTCCGACGCCATTGCCGGGCTTATGGAGCTGAGTCCGGAGACCACGCTGCTCCTGCAGGGGGATGAGCAGGTGGAAATCAGTGTGGAAGAAGTTGAGGTTGGTGATGTTCTTGTTATCCGTCCCGGTGACAGGATTCCGGTAGACGGCAGGGTGGTTTACGGCACAAGCGTCATCGACGAGTCCATGCTCACCGGTGAGAGTTTGCCGGTCAAAAAAAATGTGGATGACACGGTGGTCGGCGGCACACTCAACAAAAACGGGCTTCTCCATATCAAGACCGAGCAGGTAGGAGAAGACACCATGCTCGCCGCAATCGTCCGCCTTGTCCAGGAGGCCCAGGGCTCCAAGGCCCCCATCGCCTCAATGGCCGACCGGATCAGTCTCTATTTTGTGCCGATAGTGATGGTTATAGCCGTTGTCACCGGCTTGTCCTGGTACTTTATCGGCGGCCTTGAGTTGAGTGGGGCACTGCGTTTCTTTATTGCGGTGCTGGTCATTGCCTGTCCCTGCGCCATGGGATTGGCAACACCAACCTCTATTATGGTCGGCACCGGCCGTGGGGCACGGCTGGGTGTGCTGATCAAGTCGGGTGAGGCGTTGGAGAAGATGGAAAAGGTCTCCGAACTGGTCTTTGACAAGACCGGAACCCTGACATATGGTCGCCCCGAACTCACCGACCTGGTCGTCCTTGATGACCGACTGGCTGAAGACGAGATCCTCCGCCTGACCGGATCCCTTGAACAATCCTCCGAGCATCCCCTGGGGGAGGCGATCATCGACTCCGCCCGCCAAAAAGGGCTGGAACTTCTACAGCCAGGCGAGTTTGAGGCTCACCTGGGTCTTGGTATTACAGGCCGGGTGGACTCCCGTGTCCTGCTCCTTGGCAATCGTTCACTGCTGCTTGCTCATGGGCTAGAGCTGAACGGCTATGATGAGACGATCGACAGTCTGGCCTCACAGGGAAAAACCGTCCTCTTTCTGGCCGTGGATGAGCGTCCCGCTGCCATACTGGGTATTGCCGACCGGATCAAGGATGAGGTCCCTGCTGTCATTTCAGTTCTGAAAAAAATGGAGGTGGGGGTCACCATGCTCACCGGTGATCAGGAATCAAC
>JBDLID010000100.1:0-11367 GCA_039715055.1 Thermodesulfobacteriota bacterium
TTCACAAGCTCCCTGGAGCCGCAGATAACACCACCAAGGGCATCGGCATGTCCGCCAAGGTATTTGGAGGCGGAGTGGAGCACGATATCAGCGCCAAGGGCCAGCGGATTCTGGTTGATGGGGGTGGCAAAGGTGTTGTCCACCACCACCAGGGCCCCCACTTCTTTTGCAGCCGCGGCAAGCCGCTGGATATCCGTGATCTTCACCGTCGGATTAGTGGGAGTCTCCAGGTAGAGAAGTGTACAGCCTTTGGCGATTTCAGACTCAATCTGGGCATGATCTGAGGTTTCGCACAGGGTGACATCAATATTTAAGGGGGGCAGAAACTCATTGAAAATGACATTGGTGCCGCCATAACTGTCCTTGATGGAGACCACCCGGTCACCCGGTCGCAGAAATGTGCCCAGCGTATTGGAGATGGCTGCCATGCCCGAGGCAAAGCTCGTTGCCGCCTCTGCGTTTTCAAGGATTTTGACCTTGTCTTCAAAGGCCCGGACCGTGGGGTTGGTGTTGCGGGAGTAGATGTGGCCGGGTTCCTGTTCAAGGGCAACCTTGTGCCAGGTGTCAATGTCTTTGTAGCCGAACGAGACGGAGTGAACAACAGGGACCTGGGTGGAACGTTCGTACAGTTCGTACTCCTGTTCACCGCCCCAGATGGAAAGGGTGGATTGGCCGGCAGGTTTTGTATCAGGCATAATGGCGCCTCCTTTATGCTGTTTTGAATTAATAGTTATCTATCGGTCAGCTGACCGACGATGGACGATTAGTTTCAAGGCAGCGCTCGGAAAAGCCTTTATCTTGAAATATGCCAAACAGAGATACCAGCAGAATGCTCCCCTGTAAAGAGCAATTACTATCTGGCCAGGAATTACCTCACTTATGGACTGCGGCAATGACATTGATACTGTCGCCAATGGAAACCCTGGACGGGACATGACGCGACATGACAATGCCGTCACGGGGCGCATAATATTCAAATGGCGGCACAGCCGTTCTTTCCACAATATGGATACGTGCCATCAGGTCGCCCTTTTTCACATGATCCCCCAGGGTGACATAGGGGTCTATCAGACCATTGTGTAAAGAGAGCAGGTAGGAACTCTCGTCCGGCATATCAAGTGTAAGCTGTTCCTGCCGGCAGGGTGTGAGTTTTCCGTCGAGGATACCGGCCTGGATGAGGAAGTTGTCAACACCGCGTTTTGCAATCTTCATGGTATAGGGTGTAGTTGTGCCTCCTCCGCCCAGTTCCGTGGTAACAAAGATCTTGCCGGTCTGTTCTACCATGGTGTCGTACATGCCGTAGGCATCAAGGTCCAGCATCTTGCAGCAGTATGGGGCGCCAAAGGCCTTCATGAACGTTTCGCAGCGAGCCTCATACTCCTTGTTCTCCTGTTTGTGAATGGCTGCAAAGGGGAGAAAGTCAAGGGTCTTGCCGCCTGAGTGGATATCCAGCACATAGTCGGCCATTGGCACCATGGTGTTGGTAAAGTAGTCGGCAATGATCTCGGTCACCGATCCGTTGGGCTTTCCCGGGAAGCATCGATTGAGATTGATGTTGTCTATGGGAGAGACCCGCCTGGATACGGTAAACGCTGGATAATTCATGGCGGGAATCACAATAACCCGGCCGTGAATGTCGCTCAGGTCGGTTCGTCCCGCAAAGTTGAACAGGGCCATTGGCCCCTCATACTCGTCGCCATGGTTTGCACCGGTGATCAGGGCGGTGGGGCCGTTACCATTTTTCATGACAGTGATGGGGGTCATAATCGCCCCCCAGGCGGAATCATCACGGGAGTGGGGAAGTTTCAGAAAACCGTGCTGCAGTCCTTCCTTGTCAAAGTCTATGGTTGTGGAGATCGGATTCGTTGTCATAATCTATTTTACCAGGAGTCTTCGAGGAACATTTGACAGACATTGTCCACCCTGCTCAGTGACCACAAGGCTTTCAGTGGTTTCAAAGCCCCAGTCATCAAACCAGAGCGCGGACATCAGGTGAAAGGTCATATTGGCTTCAAGGAGTGTGTGGTCACCACTGCGCACCGACATGGTGTGCTCACCCCAGTCAGGCGGGTAGGAGACACCTATCGGGTAGGCGTAACGTGCCTCTTTTTCATAGCCAAGTTTTTTCAGGGTGGTGTAAAAGACGTCAGCAACGTCAGCACAACTGTTTCCCGGCCTGAATGCTTCCAGCGTCACAGCAATGGTTTCATTGATAACCTGCTCGATCTCATAGTATTTGGCAGGCGGGGTTCCGAAGTAGAGCGTTCGGCTGCAGGGACAATGATACCTGGCATGGGCGCCGGCAAGTTCAAAGAACATACCGACCTCTCTTTCCAGCAGCTGGCCATCCCAGGTCATGTGGGCGGCCCTTGACTCCTCACCCACACCAATAATCGGGACGATGGAGGTATAGTCGCCGAAACAGTCGTCCGTGCCACGGATTGCGGTATGGCAGATCTCGGCAATCAGATCGTTTTTGCGCATGCCCGGCTCAGCGATGTCCATGATCTTTTCATAGACGGCTTCAACAATTTTTCCCGCAGCGTTCATATAGTCGAGTTCCCGGGCGGATTTTACCGCACGCAATCGTCCGACCAGCTGGCTGGTGTCATGAAAGGTGGCACCTGCCAGTGTGGCACGAAGTGTTTCCAACGCTCGTACGGACAGGTAATAGCCGTCTTTTTCCACCCCGGTCCGTTTTTTTTCCAACCCTCTTTCCTTGAGAGTTTCGGCGAGAAACTCCATGGGGTGGGAGTCGGGTGACTGGATACAGCTCTCCGGATAGACGACAATGTCATCACCGGCCAGGTCCGTTGTCAGTTCTGCGCCACTACCATCCATTGGACGGAGGAAGATGAACAGGGTCTGGTCAGCGTCCATGACCACTGCCTGGGGAACATAAAACGACCAGCCGTCATAGCCGGTGAGCCAATACATATTTGCAGGGTCACAACTGATCAGCAGCTCAATGTGCTGGCTGCGCATGGCCTCTCTCACCCTGGCCTGCCGTTGACCATACTCTTTGGCAGTGAAACGTCTTCGTTGTTCAATCATGGTCTGAAGCCACCTGTGCAACCACGTTATAACTCTATGAGTATTTACGTTTGTTTAAAAATCAGCAGAGATAGTGATTGTGTTTCTCATGTCGCCGAAAAAATAACAGATGGGTGATGGATGTACACCAATTTTGTACGGTTTAATGGAAAATAATCGGTACCGACGGGAGGGAGTAATAATCGTAAACGAGAGGACCAGTTGAAATGGAAAAAATTGATTCTGGACAATCAATTCAGATGGTGTAGGGTCAGAGGCCATCTTATGGTGGAACCCTTCTCCTGGAGACCAGGCCTCCTCAACCCCGTTGTGTTTCTTATATTATTTCAGGTGAGTTAATCAATGCAGCCAACTGGGGCACAGAACAGGCAACATTTTGGCGAACTTTACGTTCTGCTCGGTGCGATACTCTGGGGGACCACCGGCACTGCCCAGGCCTTTGCCAATCCAGCGGCCCAACCGGTCACTATCGGTGCCAGCAGGTTGCTCGTTGGCGGCCTGGTACTGCTCATACCGGTTCTTGTCCAAGGGGGCGGCGGTCGCCTCTTTCAACCGTTGCCTCTTTTTTTGGTGGCGGCAATCAGTTCCCTCCTCTATCAGGTCACCTTTTTCAGTGCGGTGAAAATAACCGGGGTTGCCATCGGCACCATTGTCGGGATCGGTTCTTCACCTGTCTTTGCAGGCATTCTTGGCTGGTTGATTCGCGGAGAACGTCCCGGCAGAAGGTGGTGGCCGGCCACAATGCTGTCCATTATCGGCATCGTCCTGGTCGGCCTGGAGTCGGAAAGTGGCAATGTCTCCCTGGTCGGTATCTTCCTGGCCCTGGCAGCCGGTCTCTCCTACGCTGTTCTGGCCGTTGCCATGAAAAATATCCTGCAGCAGAAGAATGATCCGTTGTCGGTCACCTGCGGGATCTTCGTCCTGGCCGGTATGCTTTCTCTGCCGGTTTTCTTCTTTTACGATATTTCCTGGATAAAAGAGGCGGATGGGTTCGGGGTAGTCGTGTACCTGGGCGCTGTTACAGGGGCACTCGCCTACTATCTTTTCAACTCAGGACTGCGCCATGTCCATGTGGCCACCGCCGGAACACTGACCATGGGCGAGCCCATGACTGCCGGTCTGCTGGGCGTGCTTGTTCTGGGAGAACGTTTAAGTACAGTAGGGTGGCTGGGGATTGTCCTTTTGACAGGCGGCCTGCTCCTGCTGACACTTCCTGCGCAGTGGGGCCGCTGGCTGGCTCACGCCCTTGCAAAAAAGGGGATTGGAAGAGGGTGAGTGGGGTTACTCCTGTTATCCTGCTGCACTGGTGGGTGGCTTGTACCAGTTATGCTGATGTGATCTGATAAAGGCAGGCCTTACATTTCGACCCTTCCTGCTGAATGTAGTCAGCAGTCTTTTCCTCCAACAGCTTCCAGTCGCCTTTTTGTTCAATCTCTTCCATCACAACGTGATAGTTGTCCTCGTCCCAGGCCTGTTCACGGACTGTAAAACAGAAAGTGCCACCTGGTTTGACAACTCGAATCAGTTCATGAAGGGCTGCCGGTCCCACATGGCCGCAGGTGAATGTGCCCACGCAGATTGCTGCGTCATAGTGATTGTCCGGGATACCAAGGGACGTTGTCAGATCAGCCTGCACCAGGGTGTCATAGATCCGCTTTTCCCTGGCCTTTTCCAGCATGGAGTGTGAGTAATCAAGGCCGTCGATATTTTTATAGCCCAGTTCCTTCAGACACTCACCGACCAGGCCGGTACCGCAACCGGCATCAAGCAGCTGCACCTCTCTGTTGGTCTCATAATTGTTGAGCAGTCTGCTTGCAATTTCAGGGGCAACATAGGCCATCTCATGGATCAGGTCCTGGTCATAGTTTTTTGCCCACTCTGCATAGACCTGCATTAACTCCTCCGTACTGGAGGCCTGCAGCACTCTGTCATGGATACTCTTTTGATGAGACACTCTGTTCTTGCTCCTTATTGGATGAATGGCGTCAACTTCTCAGTCAGTCAGCCTCGATCTTTAAGTGGAAACGACACTCGTCATCCCCACCAAGGATTGTCTTCTGCATTTCGACCTCAATCTCCCGGCCCAGACCAATTCTCAGTTTATGTTTGATATTTCCCAGGGTGCAGTGGCATAAGGTCCCGCTAAACTCTTCTGTATCATCGAGGACCAGGGGGCAGTAGCACTTATCAAAAACCACGTAATATTGGTCGTTTTCTTTTTTCAGCCGCCACTTTTGGCAGAGCATCTCCAGAAAATCATTCGGATCAGTTGCCTCAGCCTTGATTGTCAGCAGCTGTTCATCGGGAAGGTGGGTAAACGGACACCTGGCACCACAAGCTTCCAGTATTGTTTTTATGGTGGTGCTGTCACCATGGGCCTCCATATTTTTCAGGAGTTCTCTGACCCGGATTCTGGTTTTTTCGGTGGTGTCAGGAGGAATTTTCTCTTCCATCTTTTCTGTGGTACTCCCGTTCGGATACATCACATTGGCTGAGCTGATTTCCCTGTCAGCCCAGATGATGTCGTGGCTCTATGGTATAGCCCCTGTCTTCAAGGGCCTTGACGATTTCAGCCACATGATGACTCCCATTGGTTTCCACCGTGACATCCAGTTTCACGCTCTTAAATCGTGAGGGGTTGTGAAACTGATCGTGGGCAAGCTGCACCACGTTGGCCTTGCTTGCGGCAAGGATCTCTGAGATCTTCAAAAGCTCTCCCGGCTTATGGTACAGCTCAACGGTGAAGCTGAAGAGTCTGCCCCGGGCGATCAGCCCCCGGGTGAGCATTTCGGCAATGGTGATGACGTCAATATTGCCGCCGCTTACTACGGCAACCACCCGCTTTCCCTGCAGGTCAATCTGTGACAGACCCGCAAGAGAGCACGCTCCCGCCTTTTCACAGATGAGCTTCTGCTTCTCAATAAGGAGCAGAAGGGCCTCCATGATTGATGTATCACTGACCCGCTCAATACGCCCTCCCAGGTCACGTATGATCTGGTAAGGAAGGTCTCCGGCACGTTTTACCGCAACGCCGTCGGCAATTGTATCAACCTCTGCAAGCTCTATGACACGTCCCTGTCGCAAAGATTCTCCCATGCAGGCAGCTCCTTCGGGCTCGATACCGATCACCTCCACTTCTGGATTCACCGATTGGATGGCGGCAATGATTCCGGCATACAGCCCGCCTCCCCCTACAGGGACAAGGATAACATCGACCTCAGGGAGCTCGTCGAGGATTTCAAGACCAATGGTTCCCTGGCCGATGATCACCTCCGGGTCGTCAAAGGGGTGGACAAAGACGTAGCTTTCCTCTTCTGCAAGACGGCGCGCCTCCTGATAGGCATCATCATAATTATCACCATGAAGGATAACCCGCGCCCCCAGCCGCTCTGTCGCCTCCACTTTGATAAGAGGTGTGATCTCAGGCATGACAATGGTTGCCCGGGTGCACCAGCTGTTTTCTGTATTGCAGAGCAGACGGGCGGCGAGAGCCACCCCCTGGGCATGGTTTCCCGCAGAGGCGGTGACAATGCCCTTGGCTCTTTCTGCAGAAGACAGGGAGGCGATCTTGTTGTAAGCGCCCCGTAGTTTAAAGGCGCCTGTACGCTGGAGGTTTTCCGGCTTCAGGTAGACCTGGGCGTCGAGTTGCTGGCTGTAGTAGTCACTGTAAATCAGGTTGGTCGGTGCCAGTACCGGCTTCAGCCGCTGTCCGGCTTCTTTAAACTGTTGGGTTGTGAACATTGTCATATGGTTGCGTTGATGGTGGTCTAATATTATTGAGAGCAGCAATATCCTGCCTCAGTCAGATTTCACTATTCTCCTGATCTATAAAAGATGGAGGCGGGGCTCGGGCAGTGTCTCATGTTTCTTATTTTTGTATAAAATAATTTTCCACAAAATAATTTTGTACGATAGAAAAAAACGTACAAACAGCCACTTGGCGTCGACAGTTTTTCTTGACAAAGAGCGTTTAAACATATAATTGAAAAAGTAGAGGCAAGGCTATAGTCATTAGTTTAATGGAGGAGTTGTTATGGAAAATAAGATCATGTTTCAAATGCTGGTGGCCTACGCAGGAGCTATCATAATTTTTAGTCTGCTGAGTATGTTGTTGAGCTAGGATGACAACCTGGAATCACGATAACCCTCTTTGACAGGCAAGCTCTCTGTCTCTCCACGGGAACTTGCCTGCCGAAACACTGCTCCACTCACCCCATCTTCTCACTCACAAAAACGCACCCCTTTGTCTGAACAACCTTAACGAGCTGTCCCAGTCCATGTTACTCCTGCTGGGCAGTACCGTGTCGTCCCTCATACAGGTTGCGTGAGGGCGACGACCAGCCTGTCAATTTGTCCGGTTGTGGACGATAGAGTTCAACCTTGAGCGGAAAGCAGTGCGCCTCATCACTGGAGTGGGTGGCGGAACAGTCTCCGCCGGGACAGGTGGAAAGTCCGGCAAGGAGGTCAATTTCTGCGAAAAATTCGATAAAATCACCGGGCCGGACCGGGCTCGCTTTCATAAAGTACTGATGGCTGTCCCGGGTGAAGCCGGTGCACATGAAAACGTTCAGGACATCATGGACATACTGTTCAGCCTCGGCAACGGCAAGTGCTTTTTCCGTGGCCAGGGCCCGGGTCAGGTTGGAGTGGCAGCAGTGATTGTACTCTTTGCTGTGCAGCATCATATGGGTGTAGGGATCGCAGCGGGTGCCGATGATATCATGGACTCCGGCTCCGTCCTCGTCCCAGCCGTACCAGTCCAGGGTGTCGTGGGTGATGGTGGCCATTGGCCGAAAATATGGAAAGTTGCTCCACAGACGGTCACCGGTTGAGACATGGGTTCCATGCAGGGCACGTGTCTTGCCGCTGTAAAAATGCTCCTGCAGGTTGTCGTGGTGCCACAGGTTGAGATCACCTACCTGGGGGCCGTCGATACTGACAATGCGGAAGAAGCAGGCAGCGGGAACAGTAAATGTTTTGGCCTGCCGCGGACCAACGAGGATCTCGTCGACAAGCTGCATCTCCTCCCGTGCTGCCTGGTAGCGCTCCATATCCGCAAAGGGCAGGGTGTCGGTGGGATAGACAAGGACAGGTCCTGAGGATTTCACATCTCTCCTTCAATCCACTGGTCAAAAAATGTTCTTGGCCGTGGTGGTTACAGCAGGCTTCACTACTTGAGACTGGTGTAATGGTGGCATGGGTGGTATCTGGCTGTTCCCAGACAGATTTTAAAATTTCTGATGAAAGGAAGCGTAACGGATGCGGTCGCAGCTGTCAATACGGGCAGCAGGCCAGTCCCCTGATGGTGACCAATGGCGGGTTTGATGAAGAACTTGACTTTGAACCCTGTTCAAAGTAGTTTCGAACAATAATATTATTGTTCAATATTATTTCCTCAAAACCATTTGGTACCAAAATATGGATTGAGTTGCCTGCAACCAGGCGGCTTTTACCTCCAGCAACCGTCAATGACAGTTCCCGCCTCCACCCCTATGGACTCCCAGACAACAGAAAAGAGCGACAAGGCAAGCAATGCTGCAGCGAAAAAGGATGTACTGGTCAGTTTCCAGAACATCCAGAAAAGTTATGATGGAGAGATCCTGGTCGTCAAGGACCTGAATCTTGACCTGGAGCGGGGTGAATTTCTGACTCTGCTTGGCCCTTCCGGTTCCGGCAAGACCACCTGCCTGATGATGCTGGCAGGCTTTGAACCGGCCACCCACGGTGAAATATACCTCGACGGTCAGCCGATAAACAGGATGCCGCCACGCAAGCGTGGCATTGGCATGGTGTTCCAGAACTACGCTCTTTTTCCCCATATGACCGTCGGTGAAAACCTCTCTTTCCCCCTTGAGATTCGTAAGATGGGCAGGGTCGAACGGGAGGAAAAGGTGAATAAGGCGCTGGAGATGGTTCAGCTCGGAGAATTTGCCGACCGTCGGCCGGCCCAGCTTTCCGGTGGCCAGCAGCAACGTGTTGCCGTTGCCAGGGCCCTGGTCTTCGATCCGCAGGTGGTGCTCATGGATGAACCCCTGGGTGCCCTGGATAAAAATCTGCGGGAACAGATGCAGTATGAGATCAAGCATATTCATGAGAATCTCGGCATTACTGTCATGTATGTCACCCATGACCAGAGTGAGGCCCTGACCATGTCCGACCGGGTCGCGGTCTTTGATGACGGTGTTATCCAGCAGATTGCCCCGCCCGATATTCTCTACGAAAAACCGGTCAATGCCTTTGTCGCCGCCTTTATTGGAGAAAATAACCGCTTCTGGGGCACTGTTGACTCAGTCGATGACCAGGTCTGCCAGGTGACATTGACAAACGGCAGCAAGGTGCTGGCCACTCAGGTCAATATTGACGGTGTTGGGAAACCGACAACACTTTCCCTGCGGCCTGAACGGGTTTTTGTTGAACCTGAGCCGGGGAGCCTGCCGAATATTTTTAATGCCAAAGTGGTCGAACTCATCTATCTCGGGGACCATATCCGGACCCGGATGCAGGTGGCCGGCCATGATGAATTTATCGTCAAATTCGCCAACTCTGCGGAGCACGCACACCTGAAGAAGGGTAACGTCGTTTCCATTGGCTGGAAGATAGAAGATTGTCACGCGCTTGATCCAAGCGAGGACACAATTCAATAACCGAAAACCCAAGATTGGAGGATTACATGAAGCGAGTTTTTACAAAAGCTGTACTGGCGACCACCATCGGTGCGTTCGCCTGCGGCGCTGGCCTGGCCACTGCTGCGGACAAAACGGAGCTTGTCATTGTCTCATGGGGCGGGGCCTACAGCGCCAGCCAGCAGAAGGCCTACAACGAGCCGTACATGAAGAAGAACCCCAATGTGAAAATCATCAGCGACGATTCCGCTGCCCAGAGTGTCGCCAAACTGCGCGCTCAGACCGAGGCCGGCAATGTCACCTGGGATTTGGTCGACTCCACAGCAGCCAATGCCATCACCCTGTGTGACGAGGGCCTCGTTGAGGAAATCGATATCGACAAGGTCCTGGCACCGGCACCTGACGGCACCCCTGCCTCCAAGGATTTCGAAGGCATGCTGATCTCACCGTGCTACATTCCCCAGATCGTCTACTCCTACACCTTCGGTTACCGTACCGACAAGGTCGGAGCCACCCCTCCGACCACCATGATGGATATCTTTGACCTGAAGAAATACCCGGGCAAGCGCTCCCTGCAGAAAGAGCCGATCAACAACCTTGAGTGGGCCCTGATTGCAGACGGTGTTGATCCCGCCAAGGTCTACGATGTACTGGCAACCCCTGCAGGCGTTGATCGTGCATTTGCCAAGCTCGAGACCATCAAGGACAAGGTCGTCTGGTGGAGCGAAGGCGCCCAGCCTGCACAACTCCTTGCCGACGGCGAGGTCGTGATTGCCTCAGCCTACAACGGCCGCCTTTTCGCAGCCATAGAGGAACATAAGCAGCCCATCGGCATGATCTGGGACTGGCAGGTATTTGACCTGGACGGCTGGGTCGTTCCCAAGGGGACTCCCAACCTGAAAGAGGTTTACAAGTATCTCCACTTCGCAACCGATACCCAGCGTCTTGCTGATCAGGCCAAATATATTTCCTACGGTCCCGCACGGAAATCATCGGCTCCCCTGGTTGGCAAACATGCAGAGCTTGGCATTGACATGAAGCCGCATATGCCGACCAATCCTGAGAACTCTAAACACAGGCTCGTATTTAACTACGAGTTCTGGGCAGATCACAAAGATGAGCTGACCCAGCGTTTCCAGGCCTGGCTGGCAAAATAAGCTGCGCTGAGAAACAGTTGTATGCTGCTCCCGGGCCGGGGCTTTTGTCCCGGCCCATTTGGTGGCGTTGAGGAGCTAGTCATCTCAACGCCACCAAATGGGCCTCTCTTATTTTTCTTTCACCTCTGACAAGTAGACTATTCATGCAGCAAGTCGAGCCAACCGGCGCACCATTGACCACTGCGGACGGTGTCCCTCTGAAAATCAGCCTGCAGAAGGCCCTGATGAGGAAAAAAGTCAATGCGCTGCTGCTGGTCGCTCCCCTGTTCCTGTTCATCCTGCTCACCTTTCTTCTGCCGATCTTTGACATGCTGCTGCGCAGCGTGGACAACAAGATTGGTGAGGAGATCCTGCCCAATGCCATCCCTGTCCTGGCCAAGTGGGATGAAACTTCCGGAGAGTTACCCGATGAGGAGTTTTTCAAGGCCTTTGTCGTGGATGGTCAGAAGGCGGCTGAGGCCAAAACCATCAACAAGCTTGGTAAACGGCTGAATTATGAAAAGGCGGGAATGTCCAGCCTGTTTCGAAAAACC
>JBDLID010000101.1:0-11355 GCA_039715055.1 Thermodesulfobacteriota bacterium
CTGTAGACGGTATCAATGGCAATGGTCGGCAGCCTCTTTTGCAGTCTTTTGTGGACGCGCTCGGCAGAGGGATGATCCATTTCAGACAGCAATTCCTTATAAATCTCCAGCCGTTGATGGGTTAATTTCATCCCGGCATCATCACACAGTTGTTTGATGCGACTGAGATCCTGCTGATTAAATTCCTGGCTGTTCATCTGTTACACGCCCCTCGTTAAGATTCATTCTTAATTGATAATAAATACGAACCATGGTCCTGTCAAGAAACACACTCAAATAGTTTTGCCAATATGAGCCGGAGTGGTGGAATGTGAGAAAAGCGCCCTCACCTTGAGAGTCTTTTGTATGACAAGGCCAACCTCTCCCCTATTAATTTGACCGGAAAAAAACCGTTATCAATGATAAAATAACCGCAGGATGGAATTATAAGGGCCAGGTGAACTGCCCGAAATTGCAGGGAGGCAGCAGGTGATCGAAAAATACTCATTTGGCAGAATGGTGATAGACGGTACACTCTACAGCAGCGATCTGACAATCATCAACGGGACTGTTCACCCCGACTGGTGGCGGAAAAACGGCCACCGGGTCTGTGTCGAAGATGTGGCCGGAATCCTTGCCGACACTCCTCAAATTCTAGTCATCGGCAGAGGCAGGCCCGGACTGATGAAGAGCGAGAAAGAGCTCGTGCCCGCCTGAAAAAACTCGGAGTCGAACTCATTGAGCAGCCAACGGCCAGTGCCCTTCAGACATTCAACCGGCTGACCGCTGAACGGAAACATATCGGTGCGGGTTTTCACCTGACCTGCTGATCACAGGGAGCTTTTTGCAATGCGGGAACTTATCGAAATATCAACAAAGAACCGTGAGGAACTGGTCGACATCACCTTGCAGGTAAAAAAAGCGGTCAAGCGGTCAGGAGTGACCAATGGTGTGGTCTGCCTCTACGCACAGGGTGCGACGGCGGCGATCATGATCCAGGAGAACTGGGATGACTCCATCCGCCTCGATGTGGTGGACTGCATGCGGAAACTGGTCCCCCAGGGGGTATGGCTCCATGACAGGCAGGATGGCAACGGAGATGCCCACATTAAGGCCGGAATCATCGGTCCATCAGAGGTCATCCCGATCATGGACGGTGAGGTGGGCTTGTCCACCTGGCAGAATATTTTTTTCTGCGACTTTGACGGTCCAAGGGAAAAGAGAACCATCGTTGTCACCATCATGAAGGATGCAGCCTGAGTTATTTCTTCGAGCTCTATAGACCAGCAGGTCCATGCTGTTGTGTAAACAACCATTACACCAGGGGCCAGAAATATTAGGTGGTGCGGAATTTATTCCGGATTTGGGCAGCAGGGAAAAACCGGCTGATTGAAATATAATTGATAATGAAATTAAAGAGTTGACTCTGCCTGAAGCAGGAGAGAAACGGCAGCCAGCCGCTCACTTGCTGATATCGAAAAGCACGTCGTTGACCTGTGACGGGGTAAAAGGCTTTGTCAGATAAGCATCCATCCCCGCCGCCATGCACTCCTGTTCACATTCACCCATGGCATTGGCAGTCATGGCTATAATATGGATATGACCGCCCGCCAGCCGACGACTGAGTTGAGCGCCCAATTCTCCATCCACCTCTTCCGGATTGATACCGCTCTCGGCAGCACGGATGACCCTGGTGGCTGTCAATCCGTCCATGACCGGCATCTGGACATCCATTAACACCGCATCGAAATCATATTTCACCAGGTGTTCCATTGCACTCAAACCATTGTGTGCTTCAAAAACCTGATGATTCCCCTTTTCCAGAACCATCCTTGCCAAAATCCGATTTGGTTCATTATCCTCAACAAGGAGCAGGGACATGGACGGGATCGATGAAGATTGGTCAGCTGCTGTCTGTTTTCTTTTTTCAGGCAACTCATCACTGCTGCAAGGTGTAAAATCAAGGGTGAATTTGAAGCTGCTGCCGCTGCCGGGACTGGAGACCACCTCAATATCTCCTCCCATGAGCCGGCACAACTGCCTGCAGATGGCCAGTCCAAGCCCGGTACCACCGTACTTCTTACTTGTATTGCCATATTCCTGGGCAAATGTTCCAAAGATGTGTTCCACCTTTTCAGGCGCAATTCCTATGCCGGTATCCTTCACCTCAAATTGAACAGGCATCAACTCATCATCAGAACGGAGCAGCTTCACAGAGAGCTCTATCCTCCCCTGTTCTGTAAATTTGACACTGTTGCTGAGCAGATTGAGGAGGATCTGCTTGAGCCTCAGTGAGTCTCCGATGACAAGCTGCGGAACATCCGGATCGATGGTGCTTTTCAGTTCTACAGCCTTATCCTTGTCTTCGAGGAGGACCTGCACCGTCTTGAGGCTGGACTCCACACTCTCCAGAAGGTCAAAGGGGCTTTTCTCAATTTTAAGCTGACCAGCCTCAATTTTCGAAAAATCAAGAATGTCATTGATCAGCGCCAGAAGATTATCTGCTGACCAGGAGATCATCTCCAGGTGGGATCGTGTGTCCGGGTCAAGCTGCTCGTCCAGGGCCAGGTGGGTTCTGCCGATGATGGAGTTCATGGGAGTGCGGATTTCATGGCTCATGTTGGCCAGAAAAGAACTCTTGGCCCTGGTTGCCGCCATGGCCTGCTCCTTGGCAATGCGCAAGTCATGGGTCCTCTCTTCCACCCGCGTTTCCAGCTCTCTATTTTTCAAATGGATGTTGTTGATCAGCTTGTTGAAATACTTCGCAAGCAGTGCGACCTCCCCTCCGCCCCTGATCTGCAGAGGGTGCTGAACCTGCTCCTTGCGGTTTTTAGTGGTAAACAGAAACAGTTGCTGGAGTGGAGAAAGCAGTCGCTTGGAAAAATATATGGAGAGCGTGGTGTAGACCAGAAACAACCCGATAAAGAGCATCGTGAAATTCCACAACAGCTTATTTTTGATCTTGTTGAGTTTTTCAGTGGGAATGGTAAACAGGATAGACCCCTCCTGGGTGGGCTCCATCAGGTCCAGCCGTTTGGCAAAGGCAAAATAGGACTTGTTGTTGAACGAAATCTTGGCAGAGGAACGAGGATCTTCCAACAGCATCTGATAATTAACCCAGGCCATCGGAATATTTCTCAATAACGGCCCTTCACGCTTGAAGGTGGATGCAATGATTGCCCTGCGCCTCACCATGGTCAGGCCTATCTCAGCGTTTCTACTGATATTTTCAATCAACTGCTCGTTAATTGCATAACCCACCAGCACAACGGCCTGCGGGGAGGATCGGCCGGATTCCGTTTTTTCACCAGGCTGCCGGCCTGACGAATAAATAATGAGATTGCCCAGTTCCTGGACAATGGCGGTCCCGTCTCTGTCTTCCAGGATAGCCTCACGGACTATGCGATGAGATATGCGCGACTTACCAAGCTGGCCAGGATCTTCGGAGTGGTAAATGACACGCCCCCTGGAATCGAGGAGAACAACGATGTCGGCACTTGCTTCTGCAACCAGTTTTGACATTCGCTCTTTTATAGCAGGACCATTCTCCAGCCTTATGGCATTACTCATTACAGGGTCAAGGAGAAAATGGTCGGACCACAGTGCGGCCATCTGACCGACCTGAACAAAGGCGTTTTCCGCCATATTTCCGGCAAGCTGAAACTGCCGTGTCAATGTTTCATGAAAGTTCTGCTCAATGGTAATTCTGGCAGTAACAAGACCGATCAGCGAACCAGCAAGCAACAACAGGGAAAAAACCGCGGCAATACGGAAGCCAAGTCGTTTATAAAACGGAATCCGTATCATTTCACCCGCCTTTGCTCTCTTTCTTTTAAAAGAAAATCATCATAGGCCTTTATGGCCCACTCAACAGTTTTGTCAGCATGGCACCCTCCGTTTTGACAGGAGTTGGGCATATCACTGCCTTTTGTCGCTGCAGGGGGAACAATCTGAAAGGCGTGACTGCGTAGGCTGAAGAAACCGCCGGTCCTGACGATACGCGGCATGTGACAATCAGCACACCCTGCCCGCTCAGTGGCGCAGGGATGGAGGTGGATCCACTCTTCATGGGGTGAGTCCTGTTCATTATGGCATCCGTTGCAGACCGTCCTGCCGTCCTTAAAACCGGGCTGCTGGCTGTCGTGTCCATGGGGTTCATGACAGGCGACACAGGTCACACCGAAGCGGGCGGAATAAAGATCAGGCTGGTCTTCTTCGCTGGAGTGCCGGTAGTCGGTTGAGTGGCAGAAGAGACATTCATCACTCAGTTCACCGCGTTTCCGCTCTGCATCGGCATGGCTCTCCAGAAGATCGGTCAAGGAATTGGCATGTGCTGAGCGACTCCAGTCGCTGAACTCCTGGTGTCGGTTTTTGGCAAGGCCGCTGCCCCACCAGTGATTTTTTTTCTTATCGGTGGCCGGAGTCGATGGTGTAAAATCAGTGGAGGCAAGGTCATCGCCCGGCTTAAAACCGGCCGGAAAGTTAAACTGGACCCCTTTGACAATATCACCCGTTGAGGTGGTACCACGATTGTGGCATTGGGCACAGATTGTCGGGGAAACACTGCTGATGATGAAACGGCCTTCTCTTTTTTCATTGCCGCTGTCACCACTGTGGCAGAAGGTACATATTTTCCTGTGGGCTTTTGACTCATGCTGGACATGGCGACTGCCCGGTCCGTGACACGCCTCGCAGCCGATACCAAACTCAGAAAACTCCATGGTGTTCGGGTCAAAACCGGTGGTGTGGCAGCCGTTGCACTTGCTGGACATTGGGGTCTCCCGCCAATCGTCAACCTTATACGGCACCCACCGTTTTTCGATCACATACCACTTTGCCGGCAAGATATAATATTCGCCATCAATGATGTGGGCATAAACCTGTTCCCATCTGGAGCCCAAAACAAACTCAATTTCTTCCTTTGTAAAGGTGACAGCAGGGTCATTACTTTCAAAATCGCCGAGGATTTTGGCGTCAGGTGAACTGACAGGCAGGAACATATAAGGGTGAAGGGAGTTTTCGCGCCAGGAATTGTAGTGCGAGGTATGGCACGCCTGACATTTGTTCGAAGTGACATAGACCGCCTCCATGTTAACATCGCGGTGCAAATAGAGAAGACTCAACAGGAGGACGGTCAAAAAGCCAAGAAAGAGATAAAAACATGATTTGAAGTTAAACCGGATCATGACATTCAACCTTGGCGTTAAGTGGCTACTTTCTTTCTAATAACGATAATCAAAAAGGAATACTACTGCAAGACTATCTTTTCACTGTGACATAGCGGATAAATCTTTGCCTGACTATAAACATCAACGACGGCAAGCAGCCAACCTATCCACTTCTGCACTATAATGTCTGCCCCAATAAAAACTGCAATCTTCTCAGGCGCTGCTGCCGGGTCAAGAGAGACTGTTCAGGGGATGGCAGAGCTATCGTCGTTGACATTTTCGCAGCCCTTAGAGTCCGGGAATAACCTTGCGACTGTCCGGCAAAAAAATAACAGGAATTACCACCTCTGCTTCCCGGATACTTCGAGAGAAAGGTCCAGACATTTCAGTTAATGTGAGGGGGGGGGTAACCAGTGACTCAGTCAGCTGGAATTTAAAGTTAGATGGATACCTTGAAAAATTACCTTTTCAAGGTATCCATCTAACTTTTACAGGGTTAGTGACTCTCTGATATTTTTACATCCAGGTTTTCGACCAGCTGGACCAGTCCCGGAAATATTTTTTCATGGTACCCATAGCCACCGTTAATCATTTCATCGAGGGCTTCAGATTTAGACCAGTTGTTGAAAATGATCCGGTAGGCGGCGATGGTGACACCGGTTCTGTCCGAACCGTACCAGCAGTGGACAAGAATTGATCCTTTACGGCTGCTGATCAAACGCAGAGACTCGATGAATTATCACCGTCTCAGGCAGCTTCCCTATTCAATTCCCCATGACAGGCTGTCAAGGATATTCATGTTGAAATAGTGCATGCGTTTCACGAGCCTCTTGGCAACACCGACAGCTATACGGTAGCCGGCTGCCGGGTGGCGTTCGCAGATATCCCGGCAGGTTGAGGCCTTCCAGGCCAGGACCTTGAGATCCGTCACTGCAATCGTAGTGGCATGCTCAACGGTCTCACCGATAAAATTGACAAGTCCGATAAACTCCCCCTCTTCAGCGGTAAGCCTGTCAATATCGGCGTCCTGCCCGGCAAGCTCGATTCCGATGGAGACTTCACCTTCGAGGACAAGGTATACCTCATCACCTTTGACCAGCTCTGCGGTGAGAATATCACCCTTTTTGAATTGGCGCTCCTCACCACTGCCGGCAAACTCTTCAAGGACTTCGTCTTCAAGTGTAGCAAAAATCTTGTTTTTTTTCAGTAACTGCAATGAGATAGACATATGATGCCCCTTTTCTATTTTCTAACTTGTAATAATTATAACTCAACCTCAAAGACGGCCTCGAACTCATTGGCAAAGGCAACATCCTTGGTGAGTCTCATTCGCTTGAACTGACCATCCATCTTCCCTCCGCTCACCTGGCGTCTGCGAAAATCAGCAAACTCTCCTGGCCTGATAACACGCATTGCCGGTGTATCGATCCGGTGTGATTTACGTTTGGAATCATATTCCATGTTCTGGGTTCGAACGGCCTGCTCGATGGCGCCAATCAGTTTATGCGCCTCATCTTGTTCGATCAGTTCGTCAAACTCGATAAGAAACACATAACGGGGCTTATCACCCTTCATCTCACCAAGGGCGGTGATAAATTCATATTTGCCCTGATAGTTATTATCGGCCATGGCCTCTCTGACCGCCGTATTGACCTGTTCTTCGTACAGCTTCTCACCGGTAAATGAAATGACGCCTTTGCCCTTCTGGACAAAACGGATCATCGGCGTGTTTTTGTAAAAACCGGTCACTTCGAGGATATCGTTCATGTCATAACGATAAAGTCCGGCAAAGGTCGTCACATAGACATAGTAGCGTTTCCCCTCCTCGAGCTGATCCACAGTGAGCAGGTCGTCGTTGCCCGGGCTCCCTTCCCTATCGGCCGGATAAAATTCATAGACATTGGTGTCGATGGCGAGCGGGCCGTCGTCTCCCTCATCTGAAAGTGGAATCGATCCCCGCACCTCGCTGGCCAGCCAGCCCATATCCCTGACCGGCAGATGTTTACGAAAATACTGGTCGAAACGTTCCAGGTAGAGGCTGACCGAGCCGCCTTTCCAGCAGCCGATCAGTTTGAGCTCCGGCCACACGTGTCGTGGAATCAGGACGCCGCCATTTTCAGCAGCCGCCTTTTCCAGAAAACGCGCCCGTTCAGGGTCAGGCTTAAGCTGGGCCTCGACAACGGAGCGAATTTCATCGGTAATAGTGATATCAGTTGAAAGAGTTCCATCACGCACATCCCTGATGATCGACTCACCGTTCTCTCCAAGCCGCTGGGCCATGAGAAGCACAGTGCTCGGGTTGCAGGCAACCATGAAACTGATCTGCTGGCCGGCGGCGATCCGCAGCAGAGTGTAGTATTTGGAGTCGTAATCGTTGATGGTATAGACTTCGTACGGCTGAGAATAGCTTTTCTTGAGAGCCTTGGGCATATCGCGATACCCCTGGCCTGACTCGGCACCGCAGGGAGTACCGCAAGGCGCGTACTCTTCGACTTCAGGACTCACCACGCTGAGAATCTTGCCGCTGAAGATATCGGGATGGTCACGGTGAATTCCGGCAATCCAGGTCCGGGTCAGCCGCGACTTGATTTTTTTGGACTCAGGTGTGACCGGAATGAACTTTGATTTTCCGGTGGTGCCGGAGGTGGTGGCAAAAAGAATCGGTGTCTGGTCGGTGAGTTGTGCCGGTTTTCCATTCAAGGCTGCTTCAATATAGGGACTCAGATCAGCGTAACTGTGAATGGGAACCTTTTTTCGAAAATCATCCAGGGAACGGATTGATCCGAAATCGTATTTTTGGCCGATTTCAGAGTTCCGGTTCAGTTTGACAATATTTCGGATGAGGGCCTCCTGGCTTTTTTGAGGCGACCCGCAGTGGCCATTGAACCGAAAAAGCGTCTCGGCTCCCACAGCCCTGATGACAAGATTAAGTAGTGACATGTAAACTCCCCATGTTCGGGTAAATCGTTATTAATATTTTTCGCTCTGTCCTGCAGCGACCCTAAAAGGTTTTGCGACTTGTCGGATTAGAATTTTCCAGGATGGTCATTATTCAATGGTGACACTCTTTGCAGCCCAGCGCTGCAGTGTTGCTTCATCAATGGTGACTCCCAGTCCCGGTTCGGTCGGCACAGCAGGATTTTTTCCCCTGAAACCGAACTGCAGGACCGGTGCTGCCGGATCCTCTCTCAGGAGAAGACGGCCAAAACAGCCTTCGGCATAGGTCACATCCCGTACCGCCGTCAGCAGCTTGAGATGGGCTGCCGACAGAAGAGAAGACTCCCCCACCTGGCAGCCGACCTGAACAACGAGGCCGGCCTCAAGTGCACGGAGACACCGGTTATAGGCTGCCACCAGGCCGCCGCACTTGGAAATACGGACATTGACGGCTGTGCACGCCTTTTTTTCAATGACCCTTTCCAGGGATTCATGATCGTGAAGAGACTCATCGACCATCACCCCGAGATCAGATTCTCTGACCAGCCGGGCCAGCCCATCGATATCATCGGCGGCCACCGGCTGCTCAAAGGAGCGGATATCAATTTCGGCCAGCTCTTTCATGTGAACCAGTGCCTCGTCAACATTCCAGGCCATGTTGGCATCGGCACGAATATCCCATCCACTGCCGAGAATCCTGCGCACCCTCTTTGCCGACCGGGCCGGATGATCCTTTTCCACCTTGATCTTGATCTGACCGATGGCGAAAAGCCGCATGAGAATGAGAGTTTTGAGACCGGCATCACTGGAACCGACTACGGAGTAACTGATGGAATCCGGGAAACTGCGGTTGTCGTCAAGCCAGACCGGATCACCAAAGACTCGCCCGAAACAATCCAGCAGAGCAAGATCTACAGCACACCAGGCAGCGGTCTGTGGTTGTGTCGGATCGAGCCAGTCGGACGGCGCCTTGCCGTTGCAGTCGCCAAGAAACTGAACCACATCGGCCAGGGAATCAAACTCCCTGCCGATCAGCTTTGGCAGGATGGTGCTCTCAAGAAGTTCAAACACACTGTCCCGGGTCTCACCGGTCACATAGGGCCGCGGCAGACATTCCCCGTAACCGCTGACGCCGCTGTCGCTGGTGCAGCGGAGAAAGATGGAGGAAGAACTCGTCCGTGCCGCCGCCGCGTGTTTAAACGGCTTTTTAAAGGGCAGGTCAATTGCCAGGAGGTCAAATGATTTGATTGTTGCCATATCTTATCAGCTCTGTCCCCGGATTATTGGTTGGATTTCATGCCGGTCATGGAAAACCAGGCCGCCAGATCAGTAAAAAAGGTGTCCCGGTCATCACTGAACTCCAGGATATGCTTTGCCTCTCCGTAGGTAACCAACTGTTTTCGATTCGATTCCAGATCATTGAAAAACAATTTGTTTTTGTCATTGTCACAAATTGTGTCCTTTGCTGCCATTCCCATGAAAACGGGCATGGTGAGCCGGTCCATCTTCTTGTTGATAAAGTGGCGGGCCAGCGGTACCTGGAAATAAAGGTGGGTGGTCACCTCTTTTAAGCCCAGTGGGTCACCGTTGATAAAGCGCAGATAGGTTTCAGATTCGGTAAACTGGCCGGGATCAATGTGGATGGGGATATATTTATACTTCCTGGTCAGCTCGGATTTGACGATCTGGACCTCTTCTTTAAAGTAAACGCCGGTCTTAGTGTAGATTGCCGGGGTACAGAGGAGCAGCGACTTGAGCAGCTCCGGATGTCGGGCACCAAAGGCGGTGGCCGGAATCGCTCCAAAACAGTGGCCGAGGAGGTGGACCTTATCCACTCCGTGTTGCTTCATCGCATACCGGGCAACCGTGGCAATGTCCTTGATCATCTCATCATAACTGGTTGCATGGCCGCGCGGCTCGGAACTCAGCCCTGAACCGCGCCGGTCGATCTGGTAGACAGGCATTCCCAGGGACGCGATGTGGGCTGCGGACTGAACAAACCAGCTGGAGTGGCTCTGCAGGCCGTGGAGCATGAGTACCGGATAGGCCATGTGGGCCTCGCCATAGATCCGTACCGGCACCTTGACACCCTCGTCATCTGTAACAAAGGCGGTGCGTCCCTTCTGGGCAGCCGCGGCCATGACCGGAACAGCTGAGGGTTGATCAACCGGGTTTGACCGGGCAGCCTCCTTGTCAAAAGTCTGGTAAGTTGCACAACCCGAAAGAAAAAATAGTGAAATGACAAGACAGGACAGTATAGGCAGCGGTCTTATGTGCATCATGTGAGGTTCTTCCTGTTCAGGTGAATGATCAGTTATCAACAATAGTTGCCGAGCTGCGGCCCAGGATTGTCGATTTAAATTCAACCGTGTCAGCCGGTTTAAGAAAGCTCAGCTGTTCCAGCCAGCGTTCTGTCGCCTCTTCTTTGGAGAACCCGGCGGCCACAATCAACCCGACTTTCTGCAGGACGGTGGGTGACTGGAACTGAACACCACCTGTGGTACCGGTGGCCGCAAGGGCCCATCCACCAGCCTCATCCTCGCTGAAAATCTCAGTATGGATTCGTCCGGGACGAACAAAACTGTCCCGGGCAATGAGGTGCTGTCGCCTCTCACCATTGACACTCAACTCGATTTCAAGTTCTTCCCACAACTCACCATTGGAGACGACAAGCAGCAGCCCGACATGAAGGGCTCCTTCAAAACTCTTTGCCTTGGAAAAACCAGGCCCCATATTTTCCGGATCAAATGTCCTGGCCTGGATTCCCCGATCGGTGAGATCATTGGCCAGCAGGTAACCGAACCGGTCACTCCTGCCGCGTTCCATAAGAAGAGCAACCTCGGCCTCGTAATCAAGGTACGGCCTGAACACAATATCATCGTTGGCACTGACCGTATTGGAAAATTTGCGAAAATAAAACGACTGATTGAGTTGTACCTCATCCCGGTGTTCGGGATAGGTCATGGCGTATCCCCAGACATCGATCTGCGGATCAGGCAGCGGGTTGATCAGTTCAGACCAGGAGATCGCTTCAAGTTTTCCCAACCCGACAGAGGCTGACGCGGCCAGGTCGTCATTCCACACCTCGTTGAAGGAGAAAATACCGGGCAGGACAACGACACCCTCTGGACCATGGCTGACCACATGCCGGTACTCATCGGGCCCGGTCCGGCAGAAAACTCCGTAGCCGAAACCGTCCGTCATATCCTGTTTGCCTTCTGCTGTGACATCTGTAGTCGGCTCTCCAGCCGTCGCAAACACAGCTGCCAGC